>NZ_JABBJJ010000100.1 GCF_012933655.1 Pyxidicoccus fallax
GGCCCCCACCCACCCGTTCGTTGGTTCCTGCGTTCCTGGAGCCATCCAGGGCTCTTGGCTCGTGCCTTGGCGGACCTCCGCTGGTGTTGCTCTACCGGCCAGAGCTTCGCATCGTGGCGGCCCCTCAGCTCCCAGGTGCCGGCACCTCGGGCACGCCTCACCGGTCGGGCGTGCATGTGAAAGCGGGGCGCGAGGGTAACCGCCGGGCGATCGCGGTCGGTGCTGGCAGAACGCTCGATCCGGACTGGCCGAATGGACGGCCGGCCGGGAGAACGAGTTGCTCGTCGCGTACCTGATGCCATCAGGCCACGTCGCGACCTACAGCGTGCCGCTCGTCAGCGGGGCGTTCCCTGGGGCGGCAAGGTGTACAGCAAGACCCTCGGGGCGAGCAGCCGCGTACGAGACAGTGCCCCTGCGCAATCGCAGGCGGTGGTAGCGTGCCGCCTCAGGAGGTCACGCACCATTGCTGCAACCCATTAGATTGGCCCTTGCGCTCGCGCTCTTTTGCGGAGCTGCGCCGCGAGCTGATGCGGCATCCGGGCGCGCGAAGCGAGAGCGGCCCGTCGCTGTCGTCGACAGCGACGCCGTGCCGTTGCCCGAGATTCGCGTCGACAAGGCCACGTCGACGTTGCTGTTCTTCCCAGCGGCGATTGCGAAGAGCACCCTCACGGTTGACGAGCAGCCGCGCACAGTCGACAAGGCGGCGATTCCGGTTAACGAGTCGCGGATCCGGGTTCTCGACATGGGCGAGCGCTCGATCATCGTTCAAGCGGTGGAGGATCTCCGGCCGGGCGAGCGCCACGAACTCGCGGTCTTCTTCGCGGACGGGCGCGCACCGGCACGGGCCTCGTTCGTGCTCATGACCGACCCGGCCGAAGTGGACGCGCGGATCGACGTAGAGCGACGGGAGCCGCCGAACGCGGACTGCCCTGCCGAAGCGTCACGCCCCTCACCCCGACCGGAAGACTTCGTGTTGCTCGGATACGTCGATGACCATGGCGTTCAAACGGAAAAGGTTGACGAGGCTTCGAATGCCGGCCAGGGGCTATCGTCGCAACCAGGGGTTTCATATCGGGGCAAGGGTTGGGTGTTGGTAGATGTGCAGATCGAGAACTCGGCAAGTCAACGACCCTGGGCGCCACGCGAGGCAACGTTGACCGGCAGGCGGGGATTCACGCTTCCGGCGCGGTTGGTGACCGTGGACGGCGGGAAGATTGCCCCTGGCAAGACGCAGCGGGTGCTTGCCGTGGCCGTCCCTCCGCCACCGGACGCTGGGCCTGATTTCGTTTTGCAGATACGTGGAGAGGGTGGCCGTGGCTTGACGATTCCGCGTGTGCGATTCCAGGAACTGTTGACGGAGCCCCATCCATGACCGGCAATCTGATTCGTCTTTCGACGGGCACCATCATTGACGGCTGGCACGTCGTGAAGGAACTCGGCAACGGCGGCTTTGCTGTCGTCTACCTCGTGGAGAAGAGCGGCGCGCAGTACGCGCTCAAGCTCGCACGGCACCGCGAGGCCAGCGGGGATGAAAAGCAGACCCACCGTCGCGTGCTGCAAGAGTTGTCGATCATCACGGCACTGAGTCATCCGAACATCGTCAGTCATCGCGGCTCTGGATATGCGGAGACTGGCAACGTCTACCTTGCGCTGGAATATGTGGATGGGTGGACGCTTGGCGAGTGGAAGGAACGCAAGCACGCCACCGCGCATGAAATCCTGCGTGTCTTCGTCAAGATTGTTTCCGCGTTGGCCTACATACACGAGCGGGGCATCCTTCACCGTGACTTGAAGCCGGCCAACGTCCTGATTCGCAAGAGTGACGGCGAGCCGGTCATCATTGATTTCAGCGGCGCGACCTACGCGCTGGCCGACGATTTGACGGATGGCGGCCTGCCCCCCGGCACGGATCGGTTCCGCGCGCCCGAGCAATTCAAATTCCTCGCCGAGCACAAGGACGAGCGGCGGGCGCGGTACTCCTTCCAGGTGGCCGACGAAATCTTCGCGGTCGGCGCGATGCTCTATGAACTGCTGACCGACCCGCGACCAACGGAGCACCGGGCGCGCTCGCCACTCAACGACCTGACGATTTCTCCGCTCCCTGCGAGGAAGGTGAACCCCCGCGTTCCGGAGGCGCTCAGCGATGTGGTCGAGAGCACCCTGTCTCGCGATCCCAGGCGGCGGCCTGTCGATACCATTGCGCTACAGCGGGAACTGGAAGACCTTCTGACTGATCCGGGAGCCGACTATGCCGCGCCAGTGCATCCACCGTCGGAGCTGCGGCAGGCCGGGCCGTCCGAAGGTGAGACGCCCCTTCCGGTGGAGCCGGCGAGCAAGCCCCGTTCGCGCAGGTTGGGGGCGCTCGCGGTAGCTGGGGGCGCTGCCGTCGTGGTCGCGGTTGTCGCAGCCCTGTGGCTTGCCCCCGGGGAAGCGCCAGCGCCAGCCGCTGAATCCCGCGCCGTCGCGAGCCCGGTGCCTCCCAGCAGCAGCCCTTCCATGCTCCCTGAGACAGCCCTCCCTGATATGTCACCACCTGGCCCCGCCCCTGGGGTGGACGCAGGCCCGTCAACTGCCGCCGTTCATAAGGAAGGTTCCACCGTGAAGACCCAGTCACCCGAAGCTCAGAAGCAGCCGCGCACCGGACGCGCCGGGAGGGCGTTTGCCACGCCGACGGTCAGCGTAGGGCTGCCGCTCTGTGCTGTTCTTTTGGGTGGTTGTCCCGGAGTCCAGGTCAGGCCGGAACCCTTCGATTGCCCAGCCGGCACCCGTGAGACGATGCGTAAGGAACTGGGTTGGACGGCCGGCGACAGATTCAGCCTCAGCCTCGATGACCGCCACAAGCAAGACGAGGTGCTTTGGTTCTCAGCAGGTGCCGAGGTGGTGGGCGTCGTTCCGGAGGGGTACGGGGAGTCCAATGGGCCGAAGGCACCTGCGGGCACCCGCTTTTACGGGGGGAAGGTGTACCTCATCCCCGAGAAGAACGAGCGAAAGCATTATCCGGCGGTGGTCGTGAAGTATGAGCGCGTGAAGGTACCCGGAAAAGACGAGGTTCCCGTGTGCTTTGTGGTGGAAACCAATGCGCGTGAGGTGAAGGGCACGGCGGGAAGGGCTCGGAACGGCACCAATGGAGTCGTGCGTGCGGATGGCTGGGTGCCCCGCTGAGCGCTTTGTGTGGGGGGACGTGACGGGTAGGTGGCCGGTTCTTGGCGTGCCCCCGTGTTTCAGCACACCACCCTATGAGGGGGTTCCCTTCTGTCCCATCCCCTGGGTAACGTGCTCCTGAGTCGCGCTGGACTGGGGCCTGCGCGAGTGGCGGGAGGACCGAGGATGCCGGCAATCGACTTCAAGCTCCCAAGAGGAGCGATTCTGTTCACCGATGACGCCTACGCTTACGAGTTCCGCGAGGACCTGGGAGAGGCCCACCATGGGCTGAGCCTCTTCGTCGCGCGGCGCCGGACGCTTGAGGGGAACCACCCCCGGGGAAAGGTTCTGCTCAAGGCGGTAGGCAGGCCGACGGTTGAGGAAGGGGCGCGCGTCAAGCGTGCAAGGGCGAAGCTGGAAGAGCAGGTCCGCCTGGCAACGTACCTTCAGCACCCGGGGATCCTCCGTGTCCACGGGCTGCGCAAGACGGAAGGGGCTTGGTACGTCATCACCGAGCATCCGTCCGGACAGACGCTCAACGACCTGCTGACGGTGGTTTCGGAGTGCAGGCGCTGGTTCTCGCCGCTGTTCGCGCTGTATGTCGGCGCGCAGGTGGCGAGCGCCCTGGAGCACGCGCACATGGCGAAGGACGAGAAGGGGAACCCGCTCGGCATCGTCCACCGAGCAATCGACCTGGATCACGTCTTCATGGATTGGGACGGCACGGTGCAGGTGGCGGACTTTGGACTCGCCCTTTCCAACTTGCCGGGGCGCGTGGCGTCCACCGTGGCCCGTCCGCAGGCGGATACCTACTTCGCCTCCCCGGAAATGCTGCTGTCTGGCCGCGTTGATGCGCGCTCGGACCTCTACACACTGGGCCTCGTCATGCTTGAACTGGCGACGGGCAAGAACCTGCTTCACGCGCCGGATGATGATTTCGAGGAAGCCAAGGGGGCACTGTCGCGGCGAAAGCTCGCGCGGGTCAAGCGAGCCATCAGACGCGCCCTGCTTGCTGGGTGCAGCCCCGCGATGGAAGCGGTCATCTGGCGCGCGGCGACCTACACGCCGGAAGATGTGGACGCGGCAACGGCGAGTCTCCCCGAGCTGCTGCGGGTGCCGCTGTGCAAGATGCTCCAGCGGGAACCTGCCGCGCGGTATCAGACGGCGGGGGAGCTGGCGGCAGACCTCTGTCGGTGGCACGGCGTGGCTTACGGCAAGGGTGACGCGGCAGCGGAGTTGAAGAGCGTCGCCAAAGACGCGGGCGAGGCGTTGGTGGAGTTGGACCTTCGGGGGCCCCGTGGTCACGGGCGCGCCCTGGACGACATCACGACGCGGTAGGCGAGCGCCCGCCCAGTGCCTACAGGCCCCGCAGAGTCAGCCTCGCGCGCCGGAGAGCAGGGGCCGGGTAAGCGGATCTCACCCGGGTCGGCCAAACGGCTCGCGACTCCCGGTAGCTCAGGACTGGCAGCTTGCGGCTGGTTGCCCTGTGCCCGCACGTGGAGAGGCAAGGGCGAGACCCGTTCAGGTATCGGAGTTGCCGACCCTGGACGCTCCCAAGCGCGCGGGCCGCTATGCGTGATCGAGGCAGGACTCCGATGCGGGTTCCGCGCGCGATCCGACAGGGCGGCCTGTCACACTGTGCGCCAAGCCGGTAGAGAGGCGGTGCAGCCCCCTTCAAGCCCCACTCCTGCCCAAGCCTGCCCTCCATGAAGAGCGCGGAAAGAGCCCTGGGCCTGGGCTGCTGCTCGGGGTTCAACACCACGCCAACAACTTTGCTGCCATCATCTCGATGGAGCACTCAGCCCAGTTGCCGTTGGTGTATGCTAGGGCCCTACAGCTTGGGTGCCTCGTCTACCGGAGATGGAGCGAGGCATGGACATTAGATTCGGCCCAGCGCTCCGGCCTGCGGCTTGGGAGGAAGTTATGTCTGCGAGCAGAGAGTGGAGAGAGTGGCACCTTACGCCGAACGGATGGGTCCAAGGCTCGGTCCAAACCGACTTCAGCGATGTGAAGCAGATGCCAACACCAGCAGATCGCGTGCTGACGTGCCGCTACTTGGAAGAACTCGGAGCCGCTGGTGGTAAGTGGCACAAGGGCGTCAGTGAGGAGTGGCGGTCGAAAGACGAGACGACTGTAGGGACGCTGCTGAAGCAGTTCGGCGAGTGTCCACGAAAGCTGTTCTGAGGGGCTGCTGTTCGAAAGGGCGCAAGAACTTCGCGCGATCGATGATGGGGCGAGCCAAGTTGACTCGTTCTGCTACGTGCCCTGGTCGAAGTAGGCCTACAGCAGAATCTGAAGACTACATCTGTGTAGCAAGTCAGACGGCAAGTGCGCGGAATCAGCGCAGGATGTACAGTGCCCCTTATGACTAATCGCGCGTTTAATGTTATCCGACAACTCCACACTTATTTCGGCTCGCACGATGCTCTGCCCCGCTCGTTGATCAAGGGGCGGGGCCAAGCGTCACGCGGGCTTCTGCGGCTCACTAGAGAGGGCTTTGCGACTCGCGAGGTGTGGACGACCGACACAGGACATGTACAGGAACTCTTCCGCCTAACCGACAAGGGGCGCAAAGCACGAACACAAGGAGTTTGATTCGGAGGCACACCAGCACTGTTGCAACCCCGCCCCTACGTGGCTTTTTCGCGGACACATGGAAGCGTTCAGCCCGCGCCGTCATACAGGCATACACATCAATGAGCACTGATCCTATTCCCACTTTGTTGCAGACATCGAGCAGTCCCTTCGTTCGTGCAAGCCAAGCACGCCAGTGGACGGACTGCCTTTTTGGGGTGGCCCGCGATGTGGTTAAAAATGGGGTTCAATCCGAGTACCTGGAGCGATTCTGCCGTGAGTTCTACGCCGTGCTCAAAGACATCGGCCCTGAATACAAGAGCATCGGTTTGCACTTTGGAGCAACGATCCCCCCTGACCTACAGCCGTTAGTCCAGCAGATTGAGCAACTTGATGGTCAAGCCAAGAAGCTCATCGCAGAGATGCGGGCTCAACTCAGCCGACAAGACGCAATCGTGATCGAGTACCTGCGCCATTGCGCGTGCCATGTTTTCCAGGATGACTATCTGGACAAGTTCCTTCGGGCAGGTCGCGGAAAGACTGTTGGGATTCTGGATAGCTCCGAACCGGTGCCAATTTCTGATGTTGCCGCAGCGATTGAGACAAATATCAGAAATCACGGCCCGAGCGGAGAACATCGATTCTGTGTAGAGATTGCAAGAACAGCACTGCCTAAGATTGACCAGTTGCTGACGGTCTTTGAATCTCTCCCGAGTCCGTGCCTCCAACTCGTAAATGAACTAGCCGCACGGAATCTCATTCAGTTGCCTCGGCCCTGACGACATTCTGCAAGCCGGCTTAGCGTTCGTAGAGTTGCTACTGCCAAATCAGGGTGAGTTGCAGCACTTTGGACTGCTCGTCCCACCGCGCAAGGTCCTGAACAAAATACTGCTGCATCCGAAAGCGGCCTCGATTGTTCATTGGAACCTCGGGAAGCCCTCGTCAATCCGACAGTTCAGGCGCTCGGCGCTCAGGAGTCAACGTCCTTTCGCTGGAGCGGCAAAAGTTTGTTGTCGTTTGTTACTCGGTGACGCTCTCCCGAAACAATGTTCTCAAGCACGGCCTTAAAGACGGTTGCGAGGTCGATGACAACCTGCTGACTGATTACCTTTGGAACAAATTTCACCCACACCCCTTGAACTGGGATTTTCTTCCCGTCGGCCCGGAGATGCGCATCCTTCGGGAATTCGATTACAAGTTCTTCGAGTTCACCTTTGGTAGAGCGCCTCTCGTGAAGTCCGCGAAATAGGATCTCATTCACATTACCAACAACCTCGCCGGCCGAATTGAACAAATCCGCTTGGCGCCCTCCAAACCCGCCTACAAACGGCGGCGGCATTTCCGTCAGATTTGTGTGTAGCTTGATATCCTTAAGGTCGAAATCGACCGCCATCTCAATGGTGGACTCGATCCGGCGAATCCCAAGCTCTCTTGCCCAGTCATCCGACGTCATGGGCTTCAGGTGAAGCAGTTCGATTCCCTTGGACTTTGCGACCTTGAGCGCCCCTGAGGTGAATCCGCTAACCGAGGCAATCACGCCCTTATTGGCGTCACAGTCCGCCATGACACCTACGAGTTCGTTTACATGGCTGACATCTACTTTTCGCTTCCAGTCCTTGCAGCTCACCAAGACCTTAAAGGTGTAGAGCCCAACCGTATATTCAACGACGCAGTCGATCTGATGGTCTTGTCCCGACCGTCCTTTCAGCTTGACGTTGTGATTCACTGAGGCGCCAGGTTGCTCGTGTAACTCGGCAATGAGCCTCTCAAATTCCTTCCATTGTTTCGGATCCAGAGGCAGTCGGCTCTCGTTTGTCTCACCCGTCATCGCCACTCCCTTCGAGGCTACACAGCAAGTCTCCCGTCGACCTGAGAACGGTCTATCCAAGGACCGTCTACGCTGCACGAGTTTTCGGCGCCCACATGCGCGGAACAAACCCTACAGCAGTGCCGGAAGCTGCCACCACAAGACCCAAGGTTTCGCCTCGCGTTGTCCGGGTCTCATGTCGACTTTGGAGGAGGCCGGCAAGTCCCCGCCTGTCCGGCAGTTCGCCCACGTAGTTCTGCACATCGCGTTCAAGCAGGCCATCCGCTGGAGCTTCATTGCGCGCAATGCAGGCAACGAAGTGGTACGCGCCTATGCCACCGAAGCGCCAAAGGATCGTATGGAATTAGGGCAGTCCTTGCGGAATCATGTGAGGTACCGCATCCATGGAGCGTCTTCCGAAAGAGTCAGTTGGGCAGAGATGGGAGAGCACCTGTGCCCTCAGTGTGCCCCTCCAGCGTGGTTCGAGGAGGCACCTGGGGGAACGGCGTGGGACGGAGCGGGAGGAAGAGCCCGAGGGAAATCAAGGCGATAGCGGGTAACAGCGCGTCCTGCCTGGGGTTTGCTATCGCCCCGCCCACGGGTTCAAGTCCCGTACTCCTCGCCAAGAAGAAGGGCTCGGAATCGCAAGGTTCCGGGCCCTTCGTCTTTCCAGCGCCCGGAAAGCCGCGTTGCCCTCGCGGCACATCGATGGAGAAGGACGAGTGGCTTCGAGAGGCGCTCCTCGGCGTGCTCGATGTGCTCATTACTCCTTCGAGTCCAGCCGACAGGCGTTCCGAATGGCAGGCAGACAAGCGGCCAATGCTCTGCTTGATGCGGCTGAGCTCGTGCCCTGAGCTACGCCACGAAGATCCTCGATGAGACCCAGGACAAGGGAGACTGAATCGTGCCCACCCTCAGGTTCACCGCGCGCATCCGCAATGGTGGGAGTGCCCCCCTCGGGCTCCAGGTAGAGCCCTGGGGCGAGTACTACCGAATCGAACCGGGCGCCTTCGCCGACATCCAGGCGGAGGGGCCCGGGCTCGACGCAGGCGAGGGCTCGGGCCTCCTGAAGATCGAGCACGCTCCCGAGCTCGTCACCGTCTACGCGTGGAGTGGCGCGATGTTCACGGTGGTTGGCGCCGAACCGGCCCCCTGGCCGGAGAAGTAGCGGCCGCGCCTGACGCGGTCTCCTGCCCCAGTCCCACCCTTCCGGAGCCGGGAAGCCGGTTGGCGGGGGCAGGCTCTTCGCCTATAGCTCGCTGCCCATGAGTCGCAGGATGAACTTCAGGGGCCGCTGGGTCCTCGTCACGGGTGCCTCGTCCGGCCTGGGTCTGGAGATGGCGCGGGTGCTGGCGCGCGAGCATGGCGCCAACATCCTCGCGGTGGCGCGGCGCGAGGACCGGCTGCTGGCGCTCCGGGACGAGCTGGCGCCGAAGTACGGCGTGCAGGTGGTGCCCCTCATCGCGGACCTGTCCCAGCCTGGCGAGCCCCAGCGCCTCTTCGAGGCCGCCGTCGCCGGACGCGACGTGTACGGCGTCATCCTCAACGCGGGCGTCACCTTCTTCGGACACGCGCTGGAGCAGTCCCCCGAGGACTTCCAGAAGATGCTCGCCACCAACGTCTCCAGCCTCGTCGAGCTGTCGCGCCTGTTCACAGGCCACCTGTCCGCGCGCGGCACGCCCGGCGGCATCATGCTCGTGTCCAGCATGGCCGGCCTGTCCCCCCTGCCCTACCAGACGGCGTACGCGGCCACGAAGGCGTTCGTCATCAGCTACGGCCGCGGCCTGGCGTTCGAGCTGCGCAAGACGGGTGTGTCCGTGACGGTGTTCGCCCCCGGCGGCATCGCCACGGAGATGCTGGAGCTGTCCGGCCTGTCGCGGGGGTTCAAGGCGGGGGACCTGGGCATCATGGCCGCGGACACGTGCGCCCGGCTGGCGGTGGATGCCTTCGCCCGCCGCCGCGAGCTGTACGTGCCCGGCGCCCTCAACCGCTTCCTCGCCCTGGCCATGAAGGTGCTGCCCCAGGGCTTCATGATTGCCCGCTCCGCCGGCGTCTACGAGGGCAGCCTCAAGCCCCGCCCCTGACGAGGATGCCCCATGTCCCCCTCCGAACCGTCCACCCCGTCCCGCGCCTGGAACCTGCTGGAGCCCCTCGAGGAAGCACCGGGGGCCTGGCAGATGGCCTTGGACGAGGCGCTGCTGGACGAGGCCAGCGCGAGGGAGGACTTCGTCCCCACCCTGCGCCTCTATGTCTTCCAGCCGGGCTGCCTCAGCCTGGGGCGCACGCAGGCGTATGACAGCGTGGACGCCGCCGCGGCGCGCGAGCGGGGACTCGAGCTGGTGCGGCGGGTGACGGGCGGCTCGGGCGTGCTGCACCACGGAGAGCTGACGTACAGCTTCGTGGCCCGCGTGGCGCCGCCCTTCACCGACAGCATCGAGCAGAACTACACGCTGCTGTCGGAGGCCATCTCCACGGGGCTGGCACGGCGCTTCGGGGTACGCGCGGAGCTGGAGCCCTCGCGGCCCGAGCGCTCGCTGGCGAGCGGCGCGTGCTTCCTGACGCCAGCCCTGAAGGAGCTGAAGGTGAGCGGGCGCAAGCTCGTAGGCAGCGCGCAGCGGCGGCAGCGCGGCGCCTTCCTGCAGCACGGCGCGCTCCCGCTGTCGACGGACTACGCGCTACACGCCCGGCTCTTCGGCCTGCCACCCGAGCGGCTCCGCGCGGCGATGATGGACCTGACGGAGGCGGCGGACCGAGAGGTGAGCCACGCCGACGCCGCCGAGGCGCTGAAGCAGGGCTTCGTGGAGCGCCTCGGGACGCACTGGACCTCCGTCACGCTGGCTCCACACGTGCGCACCCGGGCGGAGACGCTCGTCGCCGAGCGCTACGGCCGCGAGGACTGGACGCGCGACGCCGTCTGCTGAGGGATTTCGCACAGCGAAAGGCCTCGGCTCCCTCGGACGTGACTGGACGCGCGTCACCCGGCGCGCTTCACTCCGCGCCCTCATGCCCAAGGTCCAAGCGAACGGAATCGAGCTGTTCTACGACGAGCACGGGGACCCGAGCGCACCGCCGCTGCTGCTGGTGATGGGGCTCGGGATGCAGCTGCTTGGCTGGGACGAGCGCTTCGTCCGGCTCCTCGCCGGGCGCGGCTTCCGGGTCATTCGCTTCGACAACCGGGATACGGGCCTGTCCACGCACCTGGATGGCGTGCGCTCGCACCTCAAGGAGGTCATGGACGGAGACCCGTCCCAGGCCCCCTACCGGCTGTCGGACATGGCGCGGGACGCCGTGGGGCTGATGGACGCGCTGGGCATCGACTCGGCCCATGTCGTGGGCGCCTCCATGGGCGGGATGATTGTCCAGACGCTCGCCATCGAGCACCCACGCCGCGTGCGCAGCCTCTGCTCCATCATGAGCACCACCGGCGCCCGGAACGTGGGCGGCGCCACGCGCGAGGCCATGGCCATCCTCATGGCCCCACCCGGCACGGACCGGGAGAGCGTCCTCGCCCGGGCCGTTGTCACCCACTCCGTCATCGGCTCCAAGGCGTACCCCGTGGGCGAGGAGGTGGTTCGCGCCAGAGCCGCTGCCGCCTTCGACCGCGCCTTCTACCCGGAGGGCTTCGCCCGCCAGCTCGCCGCCATCCGCGCGGGGCCGGACCGCACTCCGGCTCTGCGCACGGTGTCCGTCCCCACGCTGGTCATCCACGGTGAGGACGACACGCTGGTGCTGCCCTCTGGAGGCGACGCCACCGCCGCCGCCGTTCCCGGCGCGATGCTCCTGCGCCTGCCCGGGATGGCGCACGACTTCCCCGAGCCCCTCTGGCCCCGCATCGTGGACGCCATCGCGGAGAACGCCGTCGGCGCGGAGCGGGCCCGGGCTCAGAGCGCGGGCGCGGAGAAGAAGTTGTAGAGCGCGACGAAGCCCACCCACGCCCCGAAGAGGGCGAACAGCAACCCGGCGATGGCGGTGCCCTTCCGCAGCAGGGGCTCCCCCGTCACCGGGTCCTTGCGTCGCAGGAGGCTCACCCACAGCGGCACGCTCACCAGCATGAGCGGAGGGATACAGGGACTCAGGATGGAGAGCCCGAGCGCCACGTACGCAAGGCGCTTGTCCAGGTAGCGTCGCAAGCTCTTCTCCAGGGCGGCGGGCGACACCTCCTCCCGGAAGAAGAGCCGGTTGCGCGTGCTGAGCCGGGCCAGCAGCAACGGCACGGCCAGCATGAGCATCACCCCGAAGGCGACGGCGACGTCGCGCCCCTGAGACGCCCCGAGGAGCGTCACGCCCCCGGTCAACACCGGCACGGCGAAGATGCCGAGCCGCATCGGCTTCCAGCCCCACCAGTACAACCCACAGGCCACGCCCGACACCGCGCCCAGGAGGGCATTGGCCACCTCTCCCTGGCCGCGCGACACGTAGAGCACGGTCGGCACCAGGTACCAGACTCCGAGGAGCCCCAGCGCCCACGCCCACCCGTCGCGCCGGCCCCAGACCCGCTTGCGGTAGGCCTCCGGGCCGCGCGCGGCGCAGGGCTGACAGAGCCGCCCGCCCTCAGCCGCGCAGATGAACGTTCCACAGCGCTCGCACGTGCCGGTCGCGGGAGCTTCGACATGGGTGGCGCACAGCGACGAGACGGCGGCGGGATTCATTCGAGACGCCATGATGCGGGCCTCGTCGTCGCGGGAACCAGCGACCGGGGGTTTCAGTCCGGAGTCCGAGACCACCCCTCCATGTCGTGACGCCTGCCTGCCCACCCCCGCGCGAAACTCACGAGGGCGGGCAGCCTCACGTCAGAGGAAGTATGGCGAGATGACCGCGTCGATGCGGCGGGCGAGGTCGTCGGTCGCCATCAGCTCGTTGCCCGTCAACAGCGGCAGCGACGCCACCAGCTCCGCGTGCGCCTCCCGGAGGATGGAGAGCGCCTCATAGCTCTGGAGCTTCTTGAGCACGTCCACCGCCACGCGGCGCGACTGCGGGCCGCGCACTCCGTCCACGTTGAGCAGCACCGCGCGGAGATGCTGGAGGATGGCCGGCGTCAGCAGCGCGTCCGCCTGCGGGTCGCGCGAGAAGATTCCCCGCGCCGGAGCCGCGTCCAGATACAGCCGCTGGAGGACACGCCGGGCCGCGGCATCCGCCACCAGCCCGTACGCGGGCGAGGACGCGAGCACCTCGGGAGGAATCGGCGCGCGCACGCCCTCGGTGGCGATGTTCCACGCGTCGAGCTTCGTCTGGCTGTTCTTCCCCGAGCGCACGAACTGGAGCACCGCATTCAGCGTGAAGTCGTCCGGCGGCGCCCCCTGCCCCGCGAGCGCGCTCGCCAGCCGGGCCCTGTACTGAGCGCCGTACCAGAGACGGAGCGGGTCGCTCTTCGCGTCGAGCTGGCCGCACTCCGGATCCACCGCGAGGTGGGTGTCCGTGCAGAAGGGCTGCGTGGGCTCCTGGGAGGACATCCCGTACAGGTAGCGGATGGCCGCCACGTCATACGGGCCCGGCCGGTCCACGTAGACGTGCTCCTGGTGCTCGACGTAGTCCATCACCGACGTCGACGGGAAGCTGAGCGAGCCCTTGAAGTTGTGCTGCAGGCCGAGCGAGTGCCCCACCTCGTGCATGATGATAAAGGCGATGGCCCGCTCCACCTTCTCCTTCTTCGTCAGCGCCGGCACGCCCGTGAGCGAGGAGACGGGCGCCAGCGCCGGCGCGACATACGCCTCGCCCGGCGGGAACAGGTTGCACAGGCTCGAGGCCTCCTCGTCGTTCCACGTCAGCCGGTAGGAGAGCGGCGCGGCCGCCGGAGTCGCGACCATCGCTGGCGGCGCCGTGTCGTCGCCGTAGATGCTGATGAACCACTCGAACATGTTGACGTCCATGTAGACGGTGGCGTTGCGAATCTCGCCCGTGTTCGGGTTGGAGCGCAGCGTCGCGGCCCCACCGCCGTAGGACTTGTCCGGGTCGATGATGATGTAGTTCAGCTCCTGGTCACCGAAGGACTCGCCCGGCCGGGCGGGACGGGTGGTGAAGACCGGGAAGCCGAAGGTCTCGTTCCACACCTCCACGCCCCGCCGCACCGCGCCCGTGACGTCGTAGTCCTTGAAGCGCGGGTCCTGCTGGAGCCGGGGCAGTGACTCCGACAACACCCAGGGGATGGGCCGCATCCCGGGGCGGATGTTCCACTTGCGCGCGTACTGCCGCAGCGCCCCGCCGGAGTTGGGGATGCGCGCCACGGGACTGGCGAAGTAGTACTCCTGGGACGGCATCGGCAGGGGCACGAACCCCTCCCCTTCCTGGTAGCGGCGGAAGGCGACACTCATCGTCCCGGAGGAACGGAACGGATGCCGCTCCACCGCCTGGTCCGGCGTCGGCGCGGGGCCGAGCGCGTTCGTGTAGCCAGTGAAGAGCTGCTCATACGAGACGCCGTCGCTCAGCACGCGGGCGCGCTGCGCGAAGGACAGCTCCACCTCGAAGCGGCGCCCGGTGACGCTCACCTCGCGCTCGTCCACCACGCCGAAGCGGTTGAGGCCGGCGGCCGGGTCGAAGAGGACGTACTCGCTCGCGCGGGGGTGCGCGTTGAACCGGGCGTCGTCCGTCACCACGGGGTAGGCCTCGACGAGCACCTCCGGGTCGAACATGTCGCTGCGCGTCTTCCGGTCGTCCGTGTCGAAGACGTACAGCTTTCCGTTCTGCACCCGGAAGGACACCACGCGCATGCCGATCTGCTTCGTGGCGCCGCGCAGCAGGTCCGCCGGGAAGTGCGCCATCAGCAGCGTCTCCATGAACCAGCGCTCGCCCAGCTCGCCGCGACGGATGGCCAGGTAGAACGTGTCGGAGCCGTTGCCATGGAGCGCCGACACGGCCTGCCCCAGGCCCTCCTTCACTCGCTGCTGCTCCTCGGCGCCCACCGCGCGTGGAACGACGACGAAGGGCCCCTCGAGCGCGATGGGCGCGGGGGCAGAGACCTCCGGTGGCGTGGGGAGTGGAGGCTCCGAGCCGCAGCCGGTTCCCAGCATGGCCAGGAACGACAGCGCCGCCAGCAGCCCCCCTCGGGCGGAGTTGTACGCGTTCGACATGGTGTCTCTCCAGACTTCGGGTCGTCGCCACGGCCAGGGCGCGCATCGCCCACCGGCTCGCGGCAAACGGCCCCAACGAGGAGGCCCATGCCGGATATCGAAGTCATTTCCGGCGCAATCGTCCGCGCGCGGAAAACACCGCGAAATGCGACCTCAATTCATGGCCGCCGTTTCAGCGGCTCGCGCCGAGCTTCTGGAGCATCTCCACCGCGTGGGTGTTCTTCGGGTCCAGCTCCAGCGACTTCTTGTAGCTGGCGATGGCCTCCTGCGTCCGGCCCGCCTTGAAGTACGCCTCGCCGAGGCTGTCGTGCGCGTTGGCGTCGTCGGGGAAGAACTCGACGTTCGCCTTCAGCAGCGTCACGGCGTCCTCCAGGTTGCCCGCGATCAGCTGTCCGTAGCCGAGGCTGTTCAGCAACTGCGGCGGCAGCCCCCGCTCCGGGTTGCGACTCCGCATCGCCTGGATGAAGGAGAGGGCCGCGTCCGCGCCCTTGCGCCGCACCAGCAGGTCCACCGCCATCAGCGGTGAGTCCAGGCGGTGGTGGAAGGACTTCCAGCCATACTCGGCGGCGATGCTCGCGGCCACCCGCTCGAAGAGCAGGGGCCCGTTGTCCCCGTTGGCCATCATCACCACGCCGCTCCCCGAGTCGGCGAACGCAATCAGCGTGGACGTGAAGCCCTCGTTCACCCCGCCGTGGCCGAATCGGTCGCTCCCCTCCTCCAGCTGGAACCCGAGCCCGAAGCCGTCGGCCTGCTTCGTGAGCATCTGCTTCGCCATGCCCGGCGACAGCACGCCCTTCGCCTTGCCCGCCTTCAGCCTCGACACTTCGATGGCGAAGCGCGCCAGGTCGGACGGCGTCGTCCACAGGCCGGCCGCCGCCATCTCCGGGTAGACGTGCCACCGTCCGTCCACGCTCTTCCCACTCGCATGGGTGGCCGTCGCGGCCCGGGACGCGAGCGCCTCGGGCAGCGGCTGCTCGAACGTGCTGTCCTTCATGCCCAGCGGCGCCAGCACGGCCTCCCGCATGATTCGCGGGAACGGCTTCTGGAGCTGGTCCGTCATCATCGACTGCACGATGGTGAAACCACCGCCGCTATACCGAACCTCCGAGCCAGGAACGAGGTCGACGCGGACGGAATCCGTGTTTGCGGGCTTCACGCCGTCGAGCACCTGTTGGGTGGTCGGTCGCGGCGCGTTCACGCCGTACCCCGGAAAGCCGTGCACCGTCGTGCCCGCCGTGTGGCTGAGCAACCGGCGCAGCGTCACCTTCTGTTCCTTCGTGAACGTGTTGTCCGGCAGCTTCCAGGAGACCAACTTGTCGTTGATGTTCGAGTCGAGTGTCCACTTGCCTTCCTCTACGTAGCGCAGCGCCGCCAGCGCCGTGACCGGCTTGCTGATGGAGGCTGCCTGGAACAGGGTGTCGACCGTGACGGGCTCCGTGCCCCCGGCCTGCTTCACGCCATGGCCCTTTGCCCAGACGAGCGCGTGCTTGTCGAATACGGCGATGCTCAGCCCCGGAATCCTGTACAGCTCCATCCACTCCTGGAGCGACAGACGAACGGGCTCCTCACCGGGAATCGCGGCCGGCGCGAGGCCTGCTTCCACGCGCGCCACGCGGGCCGACTCGGAGGGACGGGCCACCCACTGCGTGACGGGTTTCCGGGATTCCGCGGCGGCGGGCAGCGCGAGCCCCACGCAGCCCACGAAGGCAATGACCGTGAAGCGGAGAAGCGGCTGACGCATTGCATGCTCCTGAGAGGGGACGCTCGGCGGGGCAGGACAACGGCCCGGCCACCCTACGAAGTCCGCACCGGCAAAGGGCCACGGGCCACCAATCTCTTCGTCATCGTTCTGTCATGGCCCCGGCGCGGTAGGCTTCCGGGTCACGATGAACCTTCCCACTCCACGCCTCCTGCTCCTCGCCGTCTCGCTCCTGCCCGCCCTCGTGGGAGCGAAGGAGCCCACTCCGCTCACGGCCGATGAGAAATTGGCAGTTCTGGTGGACGCCCTGTTCTCGCGCGTCGCGGCGCCGGGCTCCCCCGGCTGCGCCGTCGCGGTGGGCCGGGACGGCAAGCCGGTGCTGGAGCGCGCCTACGGGCTGGCCCACCTGGAGCACGACATCGCGAACACGCCCGCCACGGTGTTCGAGGCCGGCTCCGTGTCCAAGCAGTTCACCGCGGCGGCGGTGCTCCTGCTCGCGCGCGAGGGGAAGCTGTCGCTGGACGAAGACGTGCGCCGCTTCATCCCGGAGCTGCCGGACCATGGCGCTCCCATCACCGCGCGGCACCTGATGAACCACACGAGCGGCCTGCGCGACTGGGGCACCGTGGTGGCGGCGGCGGGCTGGCCCCGGGGCACCCGCATCCACACCCACGCGCACGTGCTGGACGTGGTGGGCCGGCAGAAGTCCCTCAACTTCCCGCCCGGCTCCGAGTTCCTCTACTGCAACACCGGCTACAACCTGCTCGCCATCCTCGTGGAGCGCGTGAGCGGTCAGTCCTTCGCCGACTTCACGAAGCAGCGGCTGTTCGTTCCGCTCGGCATGACCCACACCGAGTGGCGCGACGACTTCTCCCGCGTGGTGAAGGGCCGGGCCACGGCCTACACGATGGACGGCGAGCGGTTCAGCGCGGACATGCCGTTCGAGAACGTGCACGGCAACGGAGGGCTGCTCACCACGGTGGGGGACCTGCTGCGCTGGGATGACGGGCTCGTGCGCGCGAAGGTGGGCGGGCCGGGCTTCCTCCAGGAGATGCAGCGCCAGGGGCAGCTCACCAGCGGCCGACGCATCGAATACGCGGCGGGCCTCTTCGTGAGCACGTACAAGGGCCTTCCCGAGGTGAGCCACAGCGGCGCCACGGCGGGCTATCGCGCCTTCCTCGCGCGCTACCCGCGCCAGGGCGTGACGGTGGCGCTGCTGTGCAACCACGGGGACATCAACCCGGCGGAGTATGCGCGCGGGGTGGCCAACCTCGCCCTCGCCGGGCAATTCCCTCCGGCGCCCGTGACGCCGAAGGTGACGCTCGCGGCGGAGCGGCTCGCCGCCCGGGCCGGGCTCTACCGGAGCACGCGCACGGCGGAGCCGCGCGAGGTGAGCGTGCGCGAGGGACAGCTGTGGCTGGACGGCGACAAGCTCCTCACGCCTCTTTCCGCGACGCGCTTCCGCGTGAAGGACGGCCCCACCCAGCTCGCCTTCGACCTGGGGAAGGACGGGCGGCCCACGGCGGCGCGGCTGCTCTCGCAGGATGGCGACATCGAGCCGTTCGTGCCCGTGGCACTGGCGAAGCCGGACGCGGCCCAGCTCGCCGCGTACAAGGGCACCTACGTGAGCGGCGAGGCCGAGGCCACGTACACGGTCGCCGTCGAGAAGGACGGGCTGGTGCTGCACCGGCGTCCGGATGCCGTCTTCGCGCTGGTGCCGTCCTATGCCGATGCCTTCCGCGCGGAGCACCTCGGGCTGGTGCGCTTCACCCGAGACTCGAAGGGGCAGGTGGACGGGCTGAGCCTGGGGCTCGGGCGCGTGCGAGACCTGCGCTTCGCCCGGGAGCCCGCCGCGCCGCCGCCCACGGCCGTGGACCAGCGGTAGGCGGTTTCCAGTACCGTCCGCGTCATGGCCCGCTTCCTCTTCGGAACCATTCCCCTCACCGGCCACTTCAACCCGGGCGCGCCCATCGCCCGCCGGCTCGTCGAGCGCGGACATGAGGTGCGCTGGCATACCGGCAGCCTCTTCCGCTCCAAGGTCGAGGCCACCGGCGCGCGCTACGTGCCCATGCGCGCCGCGAAGGACTTCCACGACACCACCGTGGGTGACGTGTTCCCCGCGCGCAACGGACTGAGCGACTTCCAGAAGCTCAAGTTCGACCTCTCGAACTTCTTCGTCGACTCGGCGCCCGGACAGCTCGCGGACCTCGAGGCCGAGCTGCGGGACTTCCCCGCGGACGTCGTCGTCTGCGACACGGGCTTCCTCGGCGCCTCCCTCCTCCAGGAGAAGCGCGGACTGCCATGGGCCACCTTCGGCATCACCGCGATGACGGTCGCCAGCGCCGACACCGCGCCCTTCGGTCTGGGCTTCATGCCGAGCAGCACCCCCTTGGGCAGGCTGCGCAACCGCGCGCTCGCGTGGGGCGTGAACAACGTCGTCTTCCGCGACATCAACGCGCGCCTCAATCGCATGCGCGCCGGGCTCGGGCTGCCCACCACGCGCCAGCCCATCTTCGACGTCCCCGTCTCGCCCTTCCTCTATCTCCAGGGCTCGGTCCCCTCCTTCGAGTACCCGCGCACCGACCTCCCCCCGCAGGTCCACTTCATCGGCCCGTTCCTTCCGGAGGCTCCCGCCGACTGGACGCCGCCCGCGTGGTGGGACGAGCTGCGAGCCCATCCGCGCCCCGTGGTCCACGTCACGCAGGGGACGCTGGCGACGGAGGCGCCCCACCTCATCCTCGCCACGCTGCGGGCGCTCGCGGACGAGGACGTGTGGGTGGTGGCGGCCACCGGCGGCCAGCCCGTGGAATGGCTCGGTGCCGGCCCCTTCCCCGCCAACGCCCGCGTCGAGCGCTTCATCCCCTACGCCCACCTGATGCCGCGTGTGTCGGTGATGGTGACCAACGGCGGCTACGGCGGCGTCCAGTGCGCCCTGGCCCGTGGCGTGCCCCTGGTGTGCGCGGGCACCTCCGAGGAGAAGCCGGAGATCGCCAACCGCATCGCGTGGACGGGCGTGGGAGTGAACCTCGCGACGAAGACGCCCTCACCCGAGCAGGTGCGCCGGGCGGTGCGGACCGTGCTCGACACGCCGGGCTTCCGGGAGCGGGCCCGGAGGCTCCAGGAGGAAATCGCAACGTACGACGCGCCCACGCGCGCCGCCGAGCTGCTGGAGCGGCTGGCGGAGACCCGCCAGCCGGTGCGCGCCACTGCCTCGCGTCAGTGAAACATGCCCTGCGGCTCCGCGAGTGACAGGGCCAGCAGTGCCCAGAAGAGAAGGAGGGCCATGCAGGCAACCTGACCTCGGAGGCGGCCATTGGCGAGGGCCGGCGCCTTGGACCTGGGTACAGGCCGGACACTCTCCCCAGTGGGTGGGGCAGGCAGGCGACATGGGGGACTTCCGGAAGATGATTCGCCATCGGGTCTTCCGGAAGTCCGTCTCAGCGATGAGTCCCCGTGACCCCTCAGGGCTTCAGGATGCCCGTCACGGACTCCGCCACGTCGAGCGGGAGCTGCCCTTCATAGGGGCTGCTCGTGCCCGCCCCGCGCGTCGCGGTCACCCTCACCACGAAGTGCGTGCCGGACACCATGCCAGGCGGCAACCGGACCTCCGTCTTCTCCGTGACGACGTGGGAGCGGCCACCACGGGCGATGAAGCGCCCACTCTGCAACTCGAGCAGGAGAACCTGGACGAAGTAGCGCGTCGGGGTCCCCAGTTCCGGCGGGTCCCAGCTCACCACCGGCGTCGTCCCCACGCCTGGCAGTTCCCCATCGGCGGCCAGTCCGTTGATGCGCAGGTTCCGCACTGGCCCGAGCCGGGGAGCCAACGTCTCCCCCTCGACCCAGCCCTCCAGGGCGTCGCCGCGCAACATGTCCGTCCCGGCCTGGAAGCGAACGCCGTCCGAGGTGAGGTCCACCGGAATGAAGGCGTGGACGTGTGCCACGCGCCGCCAGTGCTCCGGGAAGGCGTCCAGGAAGCTCACGGCATAGGAGGCGGGCGCATATCCGGTGGTGTTGGAGCCGAAGGCGAGCTCCGGGCGGCTGCTGTACCGCGCGAAGGGCTCGGAGCCCGGCCGCGCCCCGATGCCCCAGGTCAGATTGCCGCCACCGTCATCCGTGTTCGGGTGCGTGGCCCGGAGCTGCGTCTCGAATGCCGGGCCATCCAACTTGAAGGACACCGTCCGCTCGCTGCCGCCCGTGAGCGCCACGTCGAGCGAGGTCACCTGTCCCGGGGTGAGCGGAACGGCGGGGCGATGGAAGCTGCGCACCACCCGCGTGTACCCCAGGTTTCCGTCAGCGCCCTGGACCGGCGAGAGCTGGTGCACCCACAGTGAGTCGCCCTTGGAGCCGTCGAGCAGGGAGGAGATGCGGGACACACGCACGTTGACGGCGGTGTCGCCCTCCCGCGGCGTGCCAAAGACCTCGCGGGAGTCCAGGCGCAGGTCTTCCATCCCGCTCCCCCCATTGGGAGAGCTCAACCGGAGCATGTCCGGAAATTTCCAGGGCTCGAGCCCGGAGACGCGCAGGTCCAGCGCCGTCCCCTCGGGAACGGTCCAGTCGAGGTCCGCCCGCTGCACCAGCGTCGTCGGCAGGTCCACCTGACGCGCGCTCGTCCACAGATGGGTTTCATTGAAGCGCAGCAGGTACTCCCCCTGCGGCACGCCGGAGATGACATACCCACGGGGGCCCGCGAGGCGCGCGGGGTACACCTGGTAGCCGCCGTCCGCCGCGCTGTCCGGCACGAGCGCCGCCGGCTCCTGGAACTCGCCCGCCGCCGAGGTTTGGAGCACCGTGACCTGTCCGCTCTCGTCGACGAAACGGCTGGTGGGCTTGAAATAGATGTCGCGCACCCCCGAGTCGACTCCAGCGTCCGTGCCCGCATCAGTCCCCGCATCGGTCCCCGCATCGGTTCCCGCATCCGTCCCGCTGTCGGCGGCCGGCGGTGTTCCCGCGTCGGTCTCGTCATCGGAGTCGGAGGAGCAACCAATGAAAGACAGCGCCGCGAGCAGCGCGGCCATGGGCAGATGAAGGTGTCTTGGCATGGGGCGGCGGACTCTACCGGCCGCCGCGCCCATCCTTCCAGAGGGGGCCTACGCGGCGATGGCGACGGTCAGGGTTGACACATATCCCTCGGTGGCACTGCCCGTGACAGTGGCCAACTGGGAGTCCGAGCCATCGCGGAACACGTTGTCGCTCGACAGGGAAATCCGCTGCAGGTTGGAGACACTGCTCGAATACCCGGAGGTGGCGTACGCCTCGTCGCAGGCGGCCTTGGGCAGGGCGAGCTGCGAGGTGGCGATCTTGTTCCCGGCCTTCGTCGCGGACGCGAGGCTCGGGTAGACCTCGAAGTGGATGTGCGGCCAGCGGCCCGAGTAGCAGCCGGGGAAGATGGTGGTGAACGTCACCCGTCCCTGCTCGTCCGTCTCCTGCACGCCGCGCAGGTAGTTCTGGTCCGTGACTCCGGAGGAGTAGAGCGAGTAGCGGCCCTCACGGTCACAGTGCCACAGGTAGATGGCGTACCCGACGAGCGGCTCGCAGCTTCCGGCGGAGTTGACGAGCGTGAGGGTGACGGTGAGCGGCACGCCCCCGGCGGTCGCGGAGCCCGTGCCCACGCTGGTGCGGATGTCGCTCCGGACGATGCCCGTCTGCGTCAGGACGTTGGGGCCGTTGGAGCCGTCCCCGGGATACGGCCCCGCGGTCTCCGTCGGAATGGTGGCGCAGGCGCCATTGCCTGTCGCGCCACCTGGAGTCGGCGTCCCCGTTCCCGAGGAGTCGCCACCCCCGCAGCCCACGAGGGGCACCAGGCTCGCGCCCAGGGCGAGGCGCAGGAGCGTCCTGCGTTCCATGGAAGCGCGGAGGAGCTTCAGGTCCTGCTGCAAGCCGCCGTCGTCATGCTCGTGCATCGAGGTTCCTCTCCTGCCCACCTGCGCGGGCCATGGGAGGGGATTCAACACGCGAAGTCTTGCGAAAAGCTGAAGCGTGAATCAGAAGCGGCCGATGACACCGCCCATCGCGCCTCCCGCGCTGACGCCGACAGTGGGGCTCAGCTGAAGGTTGGAGGAAGACCTGGACTTGGAGTCATGGGGCGGCGAGCCGGTTCGCCGTTCGGCCTCATCCCACTCCCTGGCGGCGCTGGCCGCGCCAACCGCCGGGCCCACGAGCCCTCCCACCAGGGCGCCAATCAACCCCAGGCCGACCGTCGCGCCAATGGTTACAAGAACGCAGCCGCCCTCTCCCGAGCCGCATCCATCGCTGCCGGCGGTCGAAAGCAAGAAACCCACGAGCGCGCCTCCCCCAACGCCCGTGAGAATCCCCACGCCGAGTCCCTTGAGGGCTCCTTCGTTGATATGGGCATTCCTCCTCTTCGCTGCGTCCTGCTGCTGAAGCGCCGACGGCTCCGGGCTGGAAGTCGTGGCCTGCTCCTGGACGGGCGCGTCCGCCGGAGGACTCGAAGCCTCGGACTTGGGCTCCGCCGGAACCAACGGAGCCGGAGTCGTGGTGGCCGGCGGCGCGTCCGCGTCCGTGGGCTGCGAGGACGCATCCTGCTGGACGTCCCCCGCTCGTCCCCGAGCGGGTGTGAGAACCAGCAGGAGCAACATCAAGAGGCGTGCAGAGGGCATTGCTCCGCGTACTGACGGAGCGCGGTTCCGAACAAGTCGCGAGCCCGTGACTCCGGTGACGTTCCGGCAACAACGATGGACCGGCGACAGAACGGCGAGAGCGACAGGTGCCCTCGCCGTTCCGCGATGCGGGCTCACCCGGCCCCGAGGCTCCGGCGAAGCTCCCCGGTGGTCACCCTGGGCGTGCCATCGGGAAGCACGAGGGTATGTCCATCATCCACCGCGTACAGCGGTGGCCGCCGGAACAGAGTGACCAGGGCCCGCAGGTGCGGATAGACGATGGACGCCTCGGGGTTGAGCTCGCGCAGCTTCTCTCGCAACAGCGGCGCGAATCTCGGGCTCATCGCCGGGAAGATGTGATGCTCCTGGTGGTAGCTGAAGTTCAGGTGGAACCAGTCCACCACCGGGTGGGTCGCCACGCTGGCCGTGTTCACGAACGGGTTGTCTGTATCCTCCGACGCCGGCAGGAGCCAGTGGTTGGTGGCGATGTAGACCATCAGCGTGATGTTGCTGAAGAGCTGCGGGAGCACGAGCACATACAGCGCTCCCCACGGCCCCATCGCCCAACCCAGCGCGCCCCAGCCGAGCAGGAGGAGCACGGAGAACAGCCGCTCCCGTGTCCGGTTCATGCGGACGTGCTGGAACTCGGGCCGGCCGCTGTAGTGCCACAGGAAGGCCTGCCCCTGCGCGGTGAAGAACAGGCCGAAGCTGATGTAGCTCAGCCACGTGCCCGAGCCTGGAGATATCGCGTGGAACAGCCGGGGGAACCAGTGGGCCCCCAGCTCGTCCTGGCGCGGGAGGATGTCCGGGTCCCGGACGTGGATGTTCGCCGCGCTGTGGTGCGCCTGCACGTGCCACGCGCGCCACAGCCCGGGCGTCACCAGCCACGGGCTGAAGCCCACCCAGCCGAGCACGTCCTCGAGCACCCGGCTGCGGAACACCGAGTGGTGCAGCGCCTCGTGCGCCGCGAAGCCGACGACGACGAGCAACTGCCCGAGCACGAACGAGACGAGGAGGCACGCCCACCAGGGCAGCCGCCCGCTCGCCGCGGCCCCGCCGAGCGCAATCATCACCGGCACGAGCGCGAGCGCGATGACTCCGCGCCAGGGCTGCGGCTTGAAGGCCTCTGGTGGCATCGCGTGTCGCAGCGCGGACCGGAGCCGCTTGACGTCGTCCACGGGGATTCGGGTTGTCACGACAGTGGAGGAGTCCATGGGTTCATCCCTGGGAGAGGTGTCTCAAGCCATGGGCCGGGCAAGCCCGCCCTCGAACAGCATCCGGAGACGTCCCGCGTCATCGATGGCCGCGACGCTGCCGCACTGGACGACGTCTCCGTCCACGCGAGGCGCGAGCGCCTTCAGGGACAGGCGCAGCCGCGCGCCGCCCTGCCCTTCCACCAGGCTCCTGTCGAACGTGACGCGCTGGAGTTGAACCGGCGCGAACACGGAGTCCGACACCCCATCCACGTGCATCGCGCTCAGCCGCAGGGCCGCGTCCAGCACGAGCGCGGGGACGGCACGCCCCGCCTGCGACGGCGACTCCGGCAGGCCGAGCCGCGCGAAGCGGGTGGTCCGCTCCAGGCGAATCTCCTCCAGGCAGTCGAACATCTTCCGCAGCTCGATGGGACTTCCGGGCGCGCAGTGCGGGTCGTGGACGCTCACTCCGCTCCCCGAGGGCCGGGCCGCGTCGAGCCAGGACGCCCCCCGGGGCGGCTCCGCCGTCAGCGTGAAGCGGGCCTCGGCGTAGACGACGTCGCGCTCCAGCACCACGCCGGAGGCATGGACGATGTCGCCCGTCAGCCGCACCTGGACGCAGAGGCGGCCGGGCTCGTCGACGAGCGGCGTGCACTCGGCCCGCAGCGCCTGCCGCCCTCCGGGCTTCACGCGGATGAAGCGCGAGAAGCGGACGTCCTCGATGGTGACGGTGCGCAGCTCCGGCCTTCCATCGCCGAGCGCCGCCTGGAGCATCAGGTCCAGGGCCCAGGCCCCGGGCAGCGTGGGCGTGCCGCGGACGAGGTGGTCCTCCAGGCAGGGAACGCTCGCCGCGTCCACCACCAGCTCGCGTCGCGTGGGACGGGGAGGTTCCGGAGGCGGCGTCTCCACGGGCAGCAGCTCCAGCCCGTACCAGGCGCGCTCGCTCTCGGTGAGCTGCACGTTGATGGCCTCGCGCGGACGGCCGTCGACGAGCTGGAGGAAGAGTTCCTCCCCTTCCTCGGCGCGGATGCCACGCAGCCGGCGGCTGGCGCCGAGCACGTGGTACTCCGAGCCGCGCGTCATCCCGATGCCGTCCCAGGCCAGCCAGCCGACACTGGCCCAGCGGACCTCCTGGCTGGCGTCGCTGACCCAGGCGCAGAGCCGGTCCAGCGCCTCGTTCGCCGCCCCGTAGTCCGCCTGCCCGTCGTTGCCGATGAAGCTGAAGGCGGACGTGAGGACGTGGAACGGCACCGGGCGCGCGAAGCGGCTCGCGCAGGCGTCGCGCAGGTTCCGCAGGCCGAGCAGCTTCGTGTCCAGGTTGGCCCGGAGCTCACCGAGCCGCCGGCGGTTCAGCTTCTTGGAGGTCTGCGTGCCCGCGCCGTGGACCACCAGGTCCAGGCGCCCATGCTCCTGGGCCAGCTCCTGGACCACGCGCTCCACCTGCTCGGGTCGCGTCACGTCCACGGCCCGGTAGAGCATCCGGCCGGGGAGCCGCGCGAGCCCGTCGAGCGTGGCCCGCAGCTCACGCGCGGCGAGGTAGCGCTCGAAGCGCTTGCGCAGCTCGGGCATCCGGACGCCCGGCGTGCGGGCCAGCTCGGTGGCGTAGAACTCCCGTTCCACCTGGGGCAGGTCCTCATCGCGCGCCTGGAGCACCTGCTCGGGGGCTTCCGCCGGGTCGCTCCGTCCGACGAGCACCACCGTGCAGCCGTACCGCTTCAGGAGCGCTCCGGCGAGGACCGCCGTCACACCGCGCCCTCCGCCCGTGAGCAGCACCACCGAGCGCGAGTCGAGCGTGGACGCGGGGTCCGCCGTGACGCGCGTCGGACGGAGCCGACGGACGCAGCGCTGCTGTCCATCGAAGCAGACCTCGACGGAGGGGCCGCCCTCCTCCTCGGAGCCGAGCTCGATGGCGGTGAGCTGAAGCGCCGCCGCGAGCGGGAGGGACGCGGTGGAGATGGCCCGGACGTTCCGCGCGGGGACCTCGCGCCCGATGGACTTGAGCATTCCGGCGAACAGCCCCGTCATCGGATGCAGCGTCCGGCGCGGGCCCACTCCACCGATGCACAGGCTCGCCAGCTCGACCTCGCCCGCCGTCAGTCGCTCGTAGGCGCGGCGCGCGGAGAGGAAGAGCAGCTCCAGCGCCTCGTGACGCAGAGCCGTGTCGGAGACCACCTCGGCCTCGCCAGCACCGGGCGTGAGCCGGCACACAGCGAGGATGACCTGCGGGTCGAAGCCGAGCGCGTCGAGTCCGGCCTCCGCCGTCTCCTCGGACGAGAGGTCGATGGGGCGAATCCGTCCCTGAGCGCCCGACGTCCCCGCGAGGACGATGAGGTGCTCCGAGCCGCACAGGGCCTCGGCCTGGGACGCGAGCTCGCGGGCCACGGCCTCATCCTGCGCGATGAACAGCACCCGCTTGCCGCGCAGGTCCGGCGACCGGGTCACCCGGGCGGAGCGCTCGACGAGCACCGGCGCGTGGTAGTGGATGGGCGCCGCATGGTCGAAGCCGCCGGACGATTCCGGAGCGACGGACGCGGGAGCTGACGCGCCATCGCTTGCCGAGGAGACGGTGCCACCTCGCGCCTGCGACACCGCACCATTTCCGGCCCGTGCGGGTGTCTGGCCAGCCGGAACCGCCGAGGTCACGCCATCAAGGCTCCGTGGAGACACAGCCATCTGTGCCGGCATGAGTGTCTGGGCGGTCGACACCGGAGAGCTCGCACCGCGACCCTCCCGCGCGGGCGCAGGTGCAGGGGCAGCCGACTCCCGCGCTGGCGTGCTGTTGCGTACCAGCGCCGACGCCGGTGCCGCGACCTCGGCCCGCGCGGTGGCGGGCACGAGCTGGACCTCCAACCGCGCACCCGTCGCCGCATCCGGGTGGAAGACCAGCGTGGAGTCACGCCCTTCCGCCGCGGCCAGCACCGACCGGAAGACCGTGAGGCTCTCCTTCGCCGAGTGGGCCGGGAGCTCCACGCGATGCCCGGCGCCCCGCTGGCCACCCTCCGACATCCGGACGTGGCACAGCGGCTTCAAGCCCCGCCGCGCGGCCTTCGCGGCGGTGGTGACGGCCAGCATCACCACGCCCTCGCCTTCCGCGCCTTCACCCGGCCGGCGGACATGCGTGCTGCCCACGAGCACCAGCTCGAATCCGCTCTCCAGCACCCCGCGCGAAGCCCGGAGCGCCGCGGAAAGGGAGGCCGCGCCCGCGTCCACCACGAAGTTGGGCCCCTTGGTGTCGAGCGCTCCCGCGATGCGCCCCGGCGTGACGTTGGGCATCATGCCCTGGAGCGTGTAGGGCCCCGACGGCCGGAGGGCGCTCGTCACCACCTCGTGGAACCGCTCCGCCAGGGGAATGACCGTGGCGAACTCAGGGTCATGTCGGGCGAACTCACGAAGCTTGCGCCGCGTGGACGCGGCCAGCACCCGCTGCGTGGCCTCCACGCCCCGGCGCGTCTTCCCCTCCAGTCCGAGCACGATGGCGGTGCTCGACCGCATCGCCTCGAAGGCACCGAGCTTCTGGACGAGCGAGCTCGCGACGGCGAGCCCCAGGCGCTGCGTCAGGTCCATGTCCTCGGCGATGTCCGGCAGCAGCCGCACCGTGGACGGCAACTGAACGGCCCCCGTGTCGAAGCGCGCCCCCAGTTCGGCGGGCACGCCCGCCACCGGCAGGCCCCGCGCATCCGGGAACAGCCCCTCCGCGGCCACCACCACGAGCTCGTCACGCCCATCGCCAGCCTCCTGGGGACGATGCGCGGGTGTGCCTCCTCGGTACTCCTCGAGCACCAGGTGGGCGTTGGTGCCGCCGAAGCCGAAGCCGCTCGTGGCGGCGCGGCGCGGATGCGCACCGTTCTCCGGCCAGGGCTGCTCGCGCGTGCTCACCTCGAAGTCCGCCCCGAGCGCGCGCAGCTCCGCGCCCGGACGGTCGAAGTTCGACTGCGGCGGAATGAGCCGATGCTCGAACGCCTTGCACAGCTTGATGACCGAGGCGGCGCCCGCGGCCCAGCCGGTATGGCCAATCAGGGCCTTGACGCTGGAGAGCTGGATGCCGCGCCGCTTGCCGCCGAAGACGCGTGCAATCGACTTGAGCTCCGTGGCGTCCCCGGCCGGCGTGGCCGTCCCGTGCGCCTCGACGTACTGGATGCTGGACGGGTCGACCTCGGCCGCCGCGTAGCACGCCTCCATCGCGGCCACCTGTCCCTCCGAGCGCGGCACGTTGGCCGAGCTGCTCCGCCCGTCGCTGGAGAGCCCCGCGCCCCGGATGATGGCGTGGACCCGAAGGCCCGCGGCGAGCGCGTCCGGCAGGCGCATCAGTCCCACCATGCCCGCGCCCTCCCCGAAGATGACGCCGTCGGCTTGCTCGTCGAATGGCCGGCTGCCCGTCGCGGAGAGCCCCTTGAACTGGGAGAACAGGCAGCTGTTGCCGGGCCCGGGCGAGAAGACTCCGCCCGCGAAGACGAGGTCGGCCTCGCCCTGCTCCAGCGCCTTCATGCCCAGCGCGATGGCATAGAGCGACGAGGCGCAGGCCGCGTCCAGCAACGTCGTGGGGACACCGCGTCCGACCACGTCCGTCACCACCGCCTGGAGCGTCGCGTGGGGCGCCAGCGCCAAGGACCCTGCCTCGACACCGAGCGCCGCCCGCGCCGCGCGACCGAGGGCCTCGACCTCCGGACCGCCCACGCCCCGCTCGCGCAGGAGGGCTTCACCGGCCTCCAGGCACAGGGCGTCGTCGTACTCGGAAGACCCGTCTCCCGTGGAGCCGAGCAGGCACTGGATGCGCCCGGAGGAGTAGATGGCGGTCGCCTCCAGACCGCGCAGCGCCTGCGAGAGCGCGATGGCCAGCAGCTTCTGCTCCCGGATGTATCGCTGGAAGCGGGCGGGTTCGAGCCCCGGCGGAGCCACCAGGTCCGAGTCCCGCACGCGCCCCGTGAGCAGGGTGTACGTGCGGTCCGGCGTGCCCCTGGGCCCCGCGAAGTCCGTCACCAGCTCGGGCTGGAGCTGCCCGTGGTCGACGATGCCGCTGACGCCTCCCAGGATGTTCCGCCAGTACGCCTCCGGGTCCTTCGCGCCGCCGGGAAGCATGCACCCGAGCGACACCACGGCAATCGACGTATCCGCATCGTGCCCGGACGCCTTCGCGGCCACGGGCGCATCCGCCGGAAGCGCGCCGCCGATGGAGGACACCTCGATGGAGGAGCCCGCGGGGAGGATGCGCTGGACGATGCGCGCCAGCCGTCCGTCCGTCCCACAGTCCACGAAGCGGGTGCAGCCCGCGCGCACCAGCGTCTCCACCGTGCCGAGGAAGTCGAAGGGACGCACCAGGTGCGAGGCGAGCGCATCCGCCAGCTCATCGTGCCCGCCGGTGTACTCGCGCCGCTCGATGGGCGAGTAGAGGTGGCCCTGCGGCGGACGCATGGGCACGCCAGCGAGCGCGGCCCGGAACGCCTCCGCGGCCGGTGCCAGGACGGGGTGGTGGAAGGGATAGCGGCTGGAGACGAAGGTGAAGCCCTGCCCCCGGCCCTGCAGGAGGTCGCGGAGCTGCTCGAGCTCCGCGCGCGGGCCCGCGACCACCGTCTGGCGGGCGTGGTTGCGGCCGGCGAGCTCCAGGCTCCGTGCGCCGCTGTCCTTGATGGCCTGCGCCGTCTCCGCCTCGTCGAGGGCGACGGCCGCGAGCGTCCCGGCGTCGTCCGACACCGTCCGCAGGGCCCGGATGCGGTGGCACACCACCTCCGCGCCCGCGCGCAGGTCGAGCGCTCCGGCCGCCGTCATCGCGGCGATCTCCCCGAAGCTGTGCCCCACGAAGACTCCCGGAGCCACACCGTGGTTCCGCAGCCACCGGGCCCCGAGCACGCCGGACAGGTAGATGCCGAGCTGGTCGAGCAGCGGCGCCTGTTCGAGTGCGTGCCGGACGGCGGCGGCGTCCTGGGCCGCGAGCAGAGGGGCCACGTCAATACCTAGCGCCGCGCACGCCTTCCCGACCGCCGCGAGCTCGGCCCGCAGCTCCGGGTGCAGCGCCTTCAATCGGATGAAGAGCTCGGGCTCGAACGTGCCCTGCCCTCCGAAGAGGAAGACCGTGGAGCCGGGCTGCAGCTTCGGCTCCTGCGGCCTGCCCACGAATGCCCCCGTGGGAGCTCCCGGTGCGGGCTCCACCGCCCGCGAGCCTCCGGAGGAGGAGGGCCCCCCGAGCGTTCCCGGCGCGACCTCCACCACCCGCGCGGTACCCAGCGAGGCCGGGCCGGCCAGGAGCGTCCTCGCGAGCTGACGAAGCGACTCCGGGAACAGCTCGTTGACGGCGGCGCCTCCCCGGAGCACGCGGTCCTTGAAGCTCTGGGACGCCACGGGCTCGTCGATGTTCTCCATCGCCTCGTAGCAGCGCCGGAAGGAGGCGGGGAACGGGCAGAGCTCGCCATGCGCCCGGTCGGCGCACAGCACGGTCTGGTACCCACAGGCCACCGGCGTGCCATCGCTCTTCAGCGTCCGGAAGCAGAAGCGCAGCGACACCTCGCCCCACTCCTCCAGGGTCGTCAGCACCACGAGCCGGTCGCCCAGGACGGCCGGCGCCAGGTTGCGCGTGTAGCCCTCGTACGTGAGCAGCAGCACCTGCTCGAAGTCGCGCCGGAGCTCCGGCACCTCGAAGAAGCGCGGACCGAAGAGCAGGTGCTCGCGGCCGGCGCACTGGAACTTGAAGTTGGTGAGGAAGTGATGGCTCCCGTAGGCCATCGTGTCGTCGAAGTGGATGTCGTACGGGACAGCGAAGTAACCCATGGCGTGTGCTCCCCGGGAAGGACTCAGGACTCGAGGGCGAGGAGCGCTCGCACGTCGTGACCGTTGATGTAGGAGAAGCCGTTGCCGTTCCGGCTCGGCTCCCGTGCCTCGGCGGATACCGGCAGCAGCCCGTCCACCGTCCCCGAGAGCCCGGCATCCACCACCCAGATGGCGCCATTCACGCGCCGGGTCTTCGACCCCAGCAGCAGCTCGGTGACATCGGCGACGTCGTCGGCCGTGCAGAGCTGCCCGCCCGGCGTGGCCGCCTCCCACCGCGCGATGCGCGCCTCCGCGTCGGGGAACATCCCGAGCAGCTCGCCGTGCACCGGCCCGGCGGACACGCAGTTGGTCCGGATGCCATCGTTGGCCAGCTCCGCGGCCAGGTAGCGCGTGAGCGACTCGACACCCGCCTTCACCACGCCCTGGCACCCCAGGTCATGCATGTACCGCTGGGACATGGAGGTGGACATCGTGACGATACTGCCCCCGCCCCGGCGCGCCATCAGCGGCCGGGCGCGCATCGCGCACTCGTAGGTGCCGGTGATGCAGGTGCGGAACGCCTTGTCCCAGTCGCGCGGCGTAATCCGGTCGAACGGCCCGATGAGCCCGTTGGACGCGTTGCACACCAGGAAGTCGAGCCCGCCGAACTGCTCCGCGATGCTGGAGAACATCCGCTCCAGGTGCTCCTCCTGGGCGACGGAGCCCCACAGGTGCACCGCCTTCCCACCGGCGGCGACAATCTCCCGCGCGGTCTTCTCGCCCTCGTCCCGGGAGTGGAACGAGTTCACCACCACCGTCGCACCCGCCCGGGCGAGCCGGGTGGCGATGACCTTGCCGATGCCCTTCCCCGAGCCCGTGACGAGCGCGACCTTCCCCGTGAAGGGAAGCACGGGCCGCGGCGAGTCGAAGGACGGAGTGGCACGCACGGGAGCACTCACCTCGCGTGCGGGGGGCGCGGACACGGCCGGCTCGGGCAGCTGGGTGCGCACGGCGTCGCAGACGGCGGCCAGGGTGCGCAGCCGCTGGGACGGCGCCGGTCCCCGCGTCAGGCCGAACTCCTTCGAGAGCATGGCCAGCACCTCGGCCTGCTTCACGGAGTCGATGCCGAGCTCATCCTCCAGGTCCGCGTTCGGCGTCAGCAGGTCCTCGGGGTACCGGGTCACCCGAGCGAAGACGGCGCGCACCCGCGCCTCCAGCTGCGCCAACTCGGAGCGAGAGCCCGCCGATGCGACGACGGGCGCCAGCGCGGCCTCCACGGCTGGAGTCGAAGCAACAGTGGAAGCAGGCGCACTCGTGGACACCGGCACGGTACTCACGGACGGAACCGGTGCGACCACCGGAGCAGGCGTGGCAACGGGCGCCGGCCGCGGTGCCGGGCTCGCGACCAGCGGAGCCACCACCTCCGCGATGGCGCGCAGCGTGCGGGCCTTCCCACCCCGGGGCAGGCGGTCGGCGGGAATATTGAACTCACGACCCACCACGGCGGCGATTTCGGCGAGCTTCACCGAGTCGATGCCGAGCTCGTCCTCGAGCAGCGCATCCTCCGTGAGGATGTCGATGGGATACCGGGTGACAGAGGCAGCGCAGTGGCGAATCCGCTCCAGCACGTTCAGCGACACGTCAACGCCCTGCGAAGATGGATGGGAGGTCATTTCGGCTCCTTCGTTTCGGAGTTGCGCGAGAAGGAATGCATCAGCGGTCTGACATCACCTGCGGAGGCGGTTGGTATGAACTGACGAGCGAACCTGTCAGGTCACACGCCCCCCGTGACCGCCGCCGCGGTACGAGATGTGGCGAAGGAGCCCGAGAAATCAGGCTCCACGGTGACGTCGAATGAGCACCCGCGAAAACGACACGAGCCGCGAATCTTCCTCGCGGCTCGGTCAACCCATCGGAATCACGCGTCTCCGCCAGCGGAGCACACCCGTCTGGAACGAAAATCACGCGCTCGCGCGAGGAGCTGCCCGGCTCGCCAGCAGGGTCGCGCACCGACGCTTCCAGCTTCGGCGGACCGCACTCCTGGTGCGCAGCGGAAATCCAACCGCGACCGGGCCCGAAGACAGCTCCATGCAGGCCTGGCCGCGACTCTCGTTCAGCGGTCGCGTGAGAGGATGACCACGCTGTACGGACCGAGGTTGTTCAACGTGCCGCTCGCGGGCATGCCGTCCCGGCCGCTCCACCGGCCGCCCACGTCGAAGCTCTGGGCGTTGCCGAAGTCACCGGAATATCCCTGCCAGTCGCTGTTGAAGCGCACCTTCCATGTGCCATCGGAGGGCAGACCGAGCTCGTAGTTGGCGAGGTGCTTCCCACCGAAGTTCACGACGACGAGGGTGTCATCGCCCGGCCCACCCCTGTCCCAGCGGTGGAAGGCGATGACCTTGTCATCGTTGTTCACGTGGTGGACGTTGACGTGCTCACCGTGCAATCCCGCGGTGTTGTCATTCCAGTTGCGCCGCAGCTTGATGAGGTCGGTATAGGCCTGGTTGATGCCGGCGAAGTGCTCCTTCTTCTTCCAGTCGAGCGGGGCTCCGTCCTGGAAGTGGCCGTCCTCGAGGAACTCCTGGCCCTGGAAGAGCATGGGAATGCCGGGGCTCGTCATGGTGAGCGCGGCGCCGATGAGAGAGCGCTTCCTGGCGTGGTAGCCGCCCGCGTCCCAGCCACCCACCTCGCTCGGCAGGCGCTGCTTGCCGTTGGCCACCTCGTCGTGGCTCTCGGTGTAGATGACACGCTGGGTGGCGCTGCCGTTGTACTTGAAGCCAATGGCCCGGGCGACCGCGTGCATGTCCCGGTCGCTGTCGGAGAACGCGGTGAGGGCGGCGCGCACCGGGTGCACGAAGTTGGCGTCCCACTGTGAGCCGAAGCCCGCGCCATCCGGGTGGGTGACGCCCGCCTCGTTCCCCAGGTCCTCGGCGATGATGAGCTTCTGGGGGAACTCGCGTTCCACCGCGTCGTTGAGCTCCTTGAGGAACTGCCAGCCCTGCGGATTGTCCGCGCCGCTGGCCATGCGGATCTCCTTCGTGGCGTCGAGCCGCAGGCCGTCCATGTGGTAGTCGCGCAGCCACATCAGGGCGTTGTCTCGCAGGTAGTCGCGCACCTCGTGGCGACCGTAGTCCGGACGCGTGTGGCCCCAGGGCGTCTTCGCGCGCCAGTCCGTGTAGAAGTAGCTGCCGCCGTTGCCGTAGGTCTCCCCGTCGAAGTCCCAGTGCGGCAAGTCACCAGGCCCCAGGTGGTTGTAGACGACGTCCATCACCACGCCGAGGCCGCGCTTGTGGGCCTCGTCGACGAAGCGCTTGAGGTCATCCGAGCTGCCGTAGGCGCTCTCGGGGGCGTTGGGGTAGGCGGGGTTGTAGCCCCAGCTGAAGTCGGCGGCGAACTCGGCCGAGGGCATCAGCTCGATGACGTTGATGCCCAGGTCCTTCAAGTGGTCCAGATTGTCGATGGCGCGCTGCCAGTTGCCGGGGCCCCCGCCGGGCTCGTCGTGGAAGGTGCCCACGTGCATCTCGTAGATGACCACCTCGTTCCAGGGCGGCATCTGGAAGTCCCAGTCGTGCTTCCACGGGTACGCCATGTGGTCGACGATGACCGAGTTGCCCGTGGAGTTCGTCACGGCATTGGCGCGCGGGTCGCCCTTCCAGCGCCAGTCGCCGGACTTCCCCTGGACGACGTACTGATACTGCTGGCCTGCCTTGGCGCCGGGGACATCGAGCGAGAAGTTGCCGCTCGGCTCGCGCCGCAGCTCCACCGCCCGCCAGTTGCTGAAGTCGCCCGCCACCTGCACCCGCTGGGCGTTGGGTGCCCACACCCGGAAGGTGGTTCCCCCGTCGTAGGGGATGGCGCCCATGCCGGGGCGGCTGGAGGGCTCGGCGGACACCGCGGCGCTGTCTGGAGGGTTGCTGACGCGGGCGAATCCGGAACGGAGCATGTTCCTTGCTGAACGACGCGAAGGCGGATGCAAGATGGAGCCTCCTCGAAAGAAAGGGCTTTCCGTGTCACGCGCACCCTTTTCCTGGTGGAGTCCATTGCCGCTGGTTGTGATGGGAGTCGCCTGTGCGAGCGTCCAGCCGAAGCCGACGACCGACACGGCTTGCACGGACGCGAAGGCGCTGTGCTGGAACTTCGAGGAGGGCACGCTGCCGTCCGGCTGGACAGCGGGCCGTGACGAGTTCAGCGGCCAGCTCCTCGTGGACGACTCGCGGGCCCGCTCCGGCCGGTACGCGCTGCACGCGAAGGGGCTCGTGGGCGGCAAGGAGGGGACGCAGGGCGGCCCGAAGAAGACCCTCCGCTTCGAGCTGCCCGCCCACTTCGGTCCGGTGATGTGGGGCCGAGCCTATGTCTACACGACGCCCGCGCGTCCGGCCTCGCACGCGGGGCTCTTCAACGCGCGGTATCCACGGCCCGGCAGCGCGGACCGCGCGTTCGACACGCTCGACTGGTACGAGGTCGCCACCTTCCGCGAGAAGTACATGGCCATCTGGCACCCGCCCGAGCCGCCCGGCTTTCCGGAGTGGGTGCAGGTCTCCGACACGCCGCTCGTGCTCGACCGGTGGACCTGCCTCGAATGGCTCTTCGACGGTGCCAACGGAGACCACCCCGAGGCCGCGGAGCCGCGCGTCTGGCTCGATGGCGTGGAGCTCTCGTGGCCCGAGCGGTTCATCTTCTCCGACCCGCCCACCACGGCGCCGCTGGTGCGGGAGAAGGCCACGGACTTCACGGTCATCGAGGCCGGCGTCTTCCTGTACCAGGGCCTCTCGGTGCCCACCGACTGGTGGCTGGACGACCTCGCCGTCGGCACGCAGCGCATCGGCTGTGAGCCGGGCCAACAGTCCCGCTAGGAATCAGCCTCCACCCCGCGCTGCCAGCAGCGGGACGAGGTCCACGCCCTGCCACAACCGTTCGCGCATCTCGCGCGTGTCCGCCAGCGCCCGCGCGCCCCGGGGTGTCACGTTGAACAGCCGGCGGGAGGGACCGGCGACCGCCTCGCCACGCTCCGACGCGAGCAGCCCCTTCGCCTCCAGCCGGTCCAGCGTCGCGTACACCGCGCCGATGGCCACCTCGCGCCCGGCCACCTCCTCCAGCTCCCGGCGCACCGCCATCCCATACGCGCCCCCGCCTCCAGGGGCGCGCCCGGTGCGCAGCACGGCCAGCAGCACCTGCTCCTCGAAGGTGCCCAGGGGCGCGTCGGACGTCGTGGGCTGATTGGACACGGAACTCCTCCTCTGGAACGACAGTCTAGCCCTCGCGGAACACGACGGACGGGTCCATCCGGCTGGCTCGCCACGCGGGCACCAGCGCCGCGACGACGCCCACCGCCAGCAGCCCCAGCGTGGCGCCAGCCAGCGACAGCGGGTCCACCGCGCTCACCCCGTACAGGAACGAGGACAAGAGCCGCGCCAGCACCAGCGCCGCGACGGTGCCAATCACCCCGCCCAGCAGCACCAGCGC
>NZ_JABBJJ010000101.1 GCF_012933655.1 Pyxidicoccus fallax
AGCGTCCCCCGCGCGCCCGACAGCATCCGCTTCCACTGGAGCGCGCCATTCGTCCCGGAGAAGCGCGCCACGAAGAGGCCGTCCTCCGCAATCCAGCCGTCCCCGAGGTCCGAGCCCTCACCCACCCGGCCTCCCACGAGCACGCTGCCATCCGCGGCCAGGGCGATGGCGGTGCCCTCGGTGGGGGCGTAGTCGCCGTGCGCGATGGCCTTCGACCAGGCGTGCGCGCCGTCACTGGCGAACCGGGCCAGGAACAGGCCCATCTGCTGGGGCACGGGACGCGGCGTGTACGAGCCCGAGGAGAGCGTCCCACCGCCGAAGTTCACCACGCCGTTGAACGAGCCCGTCAGCACCAGCCCGCCCTGCGCATCCGCCGCCAGCTCGACGGAGAAGACGGTGCCCGCCGCGCCCTCCTGGCTCACGACGAAGCCCCGGCTCCACACGGGCTGCCCCGCCGCGCTGAACTTCGCGATGAAGATGTTCTGCCCCAGCTCCGCCACCGGCAGCGCGCCGGTGCCGAAGTCCACCGTGCCCATGTACGTGCCCGCGACGAGCAGGCCCCCGTCCGGCGACACCGCCACGCTCTCGGGGACGGCCTGCTCCGCCGTCAGGATGCCACGCGTCCACGCCACCGTGCCGTCATCGCGGTAGCGCGCCAGCGCCATGCCGCGCCCGTTCGGCAGCGGCCCCGTGCCGTAGTCCGCCGGGTTGCTGGAGCCCTCCGCGGAGAAGCGGCCGGCGACGACGTACTCACCATTGCCCGCGGCGGCCAGGGCGCGGGGCTCCTCGTCTCCCCGCCCTCCGAAGTGCGTCACGCTCTCGGCGGTGCCGCCGATGCCATCACCCGAGTACGCGCACGTGTCCGCCTGGCCCGTGCCGACGATGAGCCGCGGGAAGTACTTCTGGCCCGGCTCGTAGCCGACGAAGTCCACGCCGTTGCCGCTATGGGTGAGGAGCGCGAACGCGTGCTCGCCCGCGCCCGTCACCACGCTGCTCACGTCCAGCTCCGTCCAGGTGCCGTTGGGCACGTGGCCCAGGTCCACCAGCGGCGTGCCCACGGGCGACGGCCGCGAGTACCAGTTGAAGTACCCCCCGGCCCATAGCGGCGTGGTGCGGTAGAGCATGGGCCCATCGGTGGAGCCGTCCTTCGCGAACAGGCGCAGCCGCGCGCTCCGGATGGCGATGGTGTCGGGCACGTCGAAGGAGAGGAAGGCCTCGCGGCGCGGCGCGCCGTCCACCACCAGCTTCGTGGGGTGCTCGTAGGACTGGTCCGGCGTCTCCTCGGAGACGTACGTGTCGAAGCGAGGCGGCGTCAGGTAGACGTCGGGCGCCGGGCAGGGCTCCGTCTCGATGACGAGCTGCGGGTCCTGCGCGTCCGGGGCGCCGTTGTCGGAGAGGAAGACCACGCCGTCGGCCACGCTGGAGACGAGGACGAAGCTGAACGTGCCCGAGCCCCGCACGTGGGCCGTCACGTCGTATTCGACGAAGGCGTCATCCGCCACCGCGCCCACGTCCGCGACCTTCGCGCCCACGGCCGGCGCGTTGTTCCAGGTGAGCGTGGAGAAGTTCCAGTTGTTCGACGTGGCATGCACGGCGGGCCCGTCCACGCTCGGGTCCGTGGCGTACAGCCGCAGCGTGGCGCGCTTGATGCGGCCCTCGAAGGTGCCCACCGCGAAGCGCAGGTAGGCGCGGCGCTCGGGCTCGCCGTCCACCGTCAGCCGCGTGGTGGAGCCGAAGTTCTGGTCCGGCGACTGCGCGTCCACGGTGGCGTCCGAGTACACGTTGATGGTGTACGTGCTGCCCTCCAGCCGCTGCGCTTGCGCGGGCTGCTCGGGCCCCTCCGCCGCGTCCGTGGCCGGGCTCTCGACGCCACACCCGGTGAGCAGCCCCACCACCGCGAACGCACTCCAGCCCGCGCGCACCCCACGCTTCCCACTCCACATTCTCACGTTGTCTTCTCCCTGCCGGCCCCAGCCCCCACCCGGAGTGCAAGCCCGACTCCAGGGAGGGGTGCACTCGGGTGGACACTCCGGGGTCGCGCACGGGAGTCCGAGGGAAGCCGCGTCCCCACGTTGGGAAGAGGAATACCCACGGGGGGAACCCCGGTACCCACCGCGGGCCCCCGGGGTGCCTCATGGAGGGAGCACGCAGTCCCTTGCGTCCGGCTGCTCGGCTGCTGCTCGTGCTGACAAGGCGGACCGGCCGGCCCTCAAAGGCCCGGATGCCCCCTGGCCTTCGAGCGGATCAACGCAGAACTTGTGGCCACATAGGAGGATCGGTGTCCCACGTCGCCATCCAGCACTGTCGTCTCTCTGCCCCGCACGCGCGGCTCCCGGAGGGGGAGCGTGTATGAAGGTGCCCGAGCTGCTGGAGCATCTGCCAGGGGTCGGTCCCCTGCTCACCCGCATGCCGGGTGGGCACGAGGAGCCCCCCGCTCGCCGCGAGCCCACTGTCACCTTCCCCGACTTCGAGGCCGTGCCCATGCCCCGGTCGGAGCGGGAGCTGGGTGACGGTCGCACCTACGTCGTCCGCAACCCGTCGGTCCGTCCGCCGACGGGGCCCGGGCTGACGGTGATGTCCTACAACATCCTGCTCGGCGGCCAGCGCCGCGAGGCGCTGCTGGCGTACTTCGACCAGCTGGAGGCCGAGGGCCGGATGCCGGACGTCATCGGCCTGCAGGAGGCCAACGTGCCCATCTCCGTGCTGCTGGCGCAGCGGTACGGCTTCCACATGACCTACCAGGGCCATGACGGCGGCGCTGGCGGGCGGCTCCTCAACGGCAAGGCGTTCCTCTCCCGCCACCCGCTGGTGGACGCGGCGCACTTCACCTACTGCATCCCGGACGCGGAGCGCGAGGCCGCCATCGCGCGCCGGGGCGGAGACCCGTGCGAGATTCCGGAGGACCGCGGCGCGCTCTACGTCCGCCTGGAGGTGGAGGGCCACCCGGTGGTCCTCTACAACGTGCACCACACGCTGGGGGACTCGGGCATCAACGCGCGCAACCTCCGCCAGCTCAACGCGCTGTTGCGCCACCGCGAAGTGGCACACGCGGTGGTGCTGGGCGACTTCAACGCGAACACCGCCATCAAGCGCGGCGGCTCGTGGCTGATGGCGCACCTCAAGACGTACGACGACACCGACACGGTGGAGGAGTACACGCTGCGCTACGGCGACGCGCACGCCAGCGTCGGTGACCGGGGCGTGGGCAACATCGCCGACCCGCGCCTGCGGCACGAGCTGCACGTGCTGGAGCTGGACCTGCCGGAGACCATCGCCCACGCCACCGTGGCGCAGGTGCGGATGGCGGACGGCACGATGATGACGCCGAAGCAGGCGTGTACCGAGCTGCGCTCGGGCAAGGTGCCGCGGGGCAGCCCCCAGTGGCTGCGGCTGCAGGACGTCGCGGACAGCGCCACCCTCACGTCGCTGCCGGACGACCAGGGCGTGGTGCCCGCCACGGGCAAGCGCTTCGACAACCTCTACGCCTCGCCGGGACTCGTGCCCGTCCTCTTCGAGGTGGACCGCTCCACCGAGTCCTCGGACCACCAGCCCGTGCTGGCGCACTACGTGGTGCGTGGCCCCGGCACCCGGGAAGTCAAGCCGCCCTCCGGCAACAGCAAGCCGGCGTGAGGCCCCCGGCGCGCCGGCGACACCGGCCGGCGCGCCGTCATCGGCTCAGAGGAGCACGAAGTCCATGTTCTTGAAGCCGCGCGTGCGCGCGCAGACCTCGTAGCCCTCGCGGTCCCCCTGGTCGTTGGTGTTGCCCTCGATGGTCTGGAAGGTCTCCTCGTCCACCTCGGTGACGATGCCGGCGTGCTCCCAGTCGCTGGCCGTGCGGCGGCGCAGGAAGAGGCTGCCGGGGCGGATGAGCGTCCGGTCCGGCGACGCGGTGGGGCCGGACAGGAAGCGGCCCTTCTCGCGGCCGAAGGCGGCCAGCAGGTCGCAGGAGAAGGTGCGCTCCACTGGCATGGGGACGCCGAGCGACCGCGCCGCCTGCTGGAGGCAGAAGGTGACGAAGCCCGCGCACCAGGCGAACGCCGGGCCCTCGTTGCCGTCCATGTAGAGGCGCACCCACGGGCCCTGGTTCTCACCGCCGATTTCGCGCGGCCGCTGCGCCAGGTGTTGCGAGGCATGGGCCACCACCAGCGAGCCCAGCGAACGGCCCTGCGCGGGAATGGGCGCGATGGCGGCCTTCATGGGCGCGATGAGCCGGTCGAAGGTGACGGCGTCGGCCACGCCCGAGACGGACAGGCCCGCCTTCGCCTGGAACCGCTTCAGCGCGGCCTCCGTCGCGGCACCGAAGTCCCCGTCGATGGCGACCGCGAAGCCCTGGAGCGTCAGCCATTCCTGGATGCGCTTCACGCCGCGGCCCTGCTCACCGCGACGGTACACCTTGTCCAGCTCGAACTCGTTCATGCAACCCCCCACCCGGCTTCAGGGAAGCCGGCCACGAACCATCCTGGCACCAGCCCGAACCGGGCATCAAACCGGGTCCGGGACGATGCGTGGGGGACATGACGAACCCGTCACGACTCAGCGTTCCGGGCGCTCCCGCGCGTCGGGCGTCTCGGGGTCGTTCTCCTCGATGGCTTCGCGGCCATCATCGTGCGTGCCGTCGCCGTCTTCGATGACCCGGGGGTTGGTGCCGGGAGACGCATTGCCGGAGCCGCCCGTGCCTTCCCGGAACCCGTCCGACGCCTCCCGGGCCGCGTCACGGGTCTGCTCCGCCGCCTTGCGCGCGCCGGCCTCCACGTCCTTCGCCGCCTCGCCTACCTCCTTGCCTACCTGACGTGCATCCTGGCGCACGGCCTCTTCCTGGCGCTCCGTGCAGCCGGCCGCTACGCCGAGCACTCCACACAGGCCCGCCACCGTGAGCCACTGCCATCCCTGTCGAGCCATCGCGTGCCTCCTGGGTTCGTGATGCGTCCGTGTCCGGACGCAAAGGTAGGCACTCGGCGGCCAGGAGGCTCTTGCTCAAGAGCCCTCCGGGCAGCGGGGCAAGGAGGAGAGCCACGCATCCACCAGCTCGGTCCCCCCGGGGTCCACCACGTGCGAGGCGAGCGGCGGCATCCGCACGGCGGCGTCCAGGGAATGCATGCGCAGGGGCACGAGCGACTTCTTCGGCTGGCCCGGCGACACCAGTCGCGCATCGGACACGCCCAGGTCGCCGAACCCGGGCGCCACGTCGCACACCCCGGCCTGGGCCAGCGGCGTGGTGAAGCGCACGTCCATCTCACCGCGGCCGAGCCCTCCCGGCCGGTGACACACGGCGCAGTTGGCATGCAGGTACGCGCGAGCCCGCTCCGCCACGGGCTCCGGGCCGTCATACGCGGGCAGCCGGGGAAGGAGGGCGGGCTCCGACGGCAGCGTCACCAGGCCGATGTGCTCCAGCGTCCGGAGCTGATTGGCGCGGCGGCCGCTGGGATAGACGAAGTCCCCGTTGAGCTGCGCCGTCTCCAGGCCCAGCACGTGGCCCGCGGCGGCGTTGTGGCACTGCATGCACTCGCCGCGGCTGGGGAACGTCCACGTCCGGCCGGCCACCTCCTTCACCTTGCCCGCCTCCAGCAGCACCGCGTCCGTGCCCTCGTCGTTCCACTCGTAGGTGTAGCCGGCCCAGCCGCCGTCCGGGTGGCGCATGAAGAGGCGCGTCTCCACGGGGCGCCCACTCACGAAGAAGCTCTTCACCGTCACCGTGCCCGGGGGCAAATCCAGCGGCCCCTGCGTGGCCACCCCCACCGTCTTCCCGTCCGGCACCGCGAGGAAGCGCTCCTTCTTCGCGCCGTCCGACCAGAGCGGCGCATTCACCCCGTAGGGGATGAGCCCGCCCGCCGGCCGCGTGGGGTCCGCCGGGTCCACGCACCCCGACTGAGACAACCGCTGGGGGAACGCGCCCTGAGGAGCGGGCTTCGCGGGGACGAGCTGGTGCAGCCCGCCACCGGCGAAGTCCACCACCAGCAGCTCGCCATCGTTCAGCTCCGCGAAGGAGGAGATGTTGAGCGAGGTGGAGAGGATGCGCGTCGGCTTCGCCCCTCCGCCGGGCGTCGCGTTCCCCGGTAGCGTCCAGATGCGGCCCGTGCCGAAGTCCCCATACACATACAGGCCCGAGAGCGCCGGCACCGCGCCGCCGCGGTACACGTAGCCGCCGGTGACCGACACGCCCTCGGCGCGCCCGTACGTCACCACCGGAGGCGTCAGCCCCCGCGTGTCACACGTGTTACCGCGCAGGCACGAGGTGCCCTCCAGCACGCTCCAGCCGTGGTTGCTCCCGAGCACCACGCGGTTGACCTCCTCGTAGCGCTTCTCCCCCACGTCCCCCAGCCACAGCGCGCCCGTCTTCCGGTCGAAGCTCCAGCGCCACGGGTTGCGAAAGCCGAGCGCGTAGATTTCCTTGCGCCCGCCGCCATTCGCATACGGGTTGCCCGGAGGCGTGGCGTACGGCTTCGCGCCGTCCACGTCGATGCGCAGCAGCTTGCCGAACAACTGCCGCGGGTCCTGCGCGGTGCGGCTCGGGTCCTCGCGGCCACCGCCATCTCCGAAGCCGATGTACAGGTAGCCATCCGGCCCGAACGCGAGGTGGCCTCCGTTGTGGTACGAGTACGGCTGGTAGAGTTCGAGGATGCGCTCCTCGCTCGCCGGGTCCAGCGTGGCGCCGCCGTCCTGGCTGCGGAAACGCGAGATGTACGAGTACAGCTTCCCCTTGCCGTCCTCGTCCATGTACGAGAGGAACACCTCGCCGTTGGTGGCGAAGCGCGGGTGGAAGGCCATGCCGAGCAGCCCGCTCTCGTCATGCGTGGCGTCCACCCGGCTGGAGAGGTCGATGAACAGCGAGCTGCTCGCCGGGTCCGCCTCGTGGGAGAAGACGCGGATGCGTCCCTCCTTCTCCACCACGTAGACGCGGCGGCTGTCGCCCGGGGCCTGGAGCGCGAACAGCGGCTGGCGGAAGCTCAGCCTCGGGAAGACACGCTGGAGGGCCACGCCTGTGGCCTCCACGGGACGCTCGGGCGCCACGCAGGTGGGATTCGCCGGCCGCGAGTCCAGGCCGTAGGGGGGAACCTCGTCCACCGGGCCGGCGTCGGGCACCCCATCCGGGCCCCCATCCGCTCCGGGCGCTCCCGCGTCGTTCGGACTGGGACGCGGCGCGTCGTCGGCGGGCGCCACATCGCCATCGGGCGAGCCCGGACAGGCCGCGGGTGACAGGAGCAATCCCGTCGCGAAGAGCGTGAGGCCGAGCAGCGCGAGCACCGGTGGTCGTCGGAGCATGGGCCCCCATCTGCCATCGAACCGGAACTTCGGGAGTGAGCCTGGGAGACAGTCTGCCCGCTGGTGGACGTGCCCGCGTCGCCCTCCGCACACGGGACGGCTCGGGAGCCGTTGCGGCGTAAGCCGGTGGACACAGTCGAGGCGTTGCACTCCCAGGGTAGAGTTCCAACCAGACGCCTCAATCCATGAATGCGACGCGCGCGCGCCGGCCCCCGGGTGGAAGCGCGAACGGCACCGGACATAGGCTTTCGGTCCTATGGACCTCATCGTCGAGAACGGATTGGTGTTCGATGGGCTGGGGGCTCCGCCGCGCCGCTGCCACGTGGGCATCCGCGAGGGCACCGTGGCCACGCTGTCCGAGGCGCCCATTCCCCGCGCGCCGCACACGCGCGTCATCGACGCCACCGGCCACTGGGTGACGCCCGGCTTCATCGACCTCCACACGCACTACGACGCGGAGGTGGAGCTGGCCCCGTCCCTCTCCGAGTCCGTCCGCCACGGCGTCACCACCGTGGTGATGGGGAGCTGCTCGCTGAGCCTCGCGGTGGGCACGCCCGAGGATCTGGCGGACATGTTCTGCCGCGTGGAGGCCATTCCCTACGCCACCGTCCGCTCGCTGCTGGAGGAGCGCAAGCAGTGGAACACGCTGAGCGGCTACCTGGAGCACCTGGAGGGCCTGCCGCTCGGTCCTCATGTCGCGTCGTTCCTCGGGCACTCCGCGCTGCGCGCGCACGTCATGGGGCTGGAGCGCAGCCTGGAGAGCAAGGTCAAGCCCGGCGAGGACGAGCTGCGCCGCATGGAGGGACTGGTCCGCGAGGGACTGGACCTGGGCTACCTGGGCCTGTCGGTGATGACGCTCAAGTGGGACAAGATGGGCGGCTCGCGTGACATCCGCAGCCGTCCCCTGCCCTCCACGTACGCCCGCTGGAGCGAGTACCGCCGCCTCACCCGGCTGTTGCGCGAGCGGGGCCGCGTCTTCCAGGGCGTGCCCAACGTCAGCACCAAGGTCAATGTGCTGCTCTTCCTCCTGGAGAGCGCGGGCCTGGGACGCCGGGCGCTGAAGACGTCGGTCATCTCGATGATGGACGCGCGCGCCAGCCGCGGCATCCACCGGCTCGTCGGCTTCCTCTCGCGCTTCGCCAACGGGCTGCTGGGCGCGGACTTCAAGTGGCAGGCCCTGCCCGAGGTCTTCGACCTGTGGGCGGAAGGCATCGACCTCGTCGTCTTCGAGGAGTTCGGCGCGGGCGCGGCGGCGCTGCACCTGCAGGACGCGGTGTCACGCGCGGAGCTGCTGAAGGACCCGGCGTACCGCGCCCGCTTCCGGAGCCAGTGGACCAACCGCTTCCTGCCGCGCGCCTTCCACCGCGACTTCAACGAGTCGCTCATCCTCCAGTGCCCGGACGCGAGCGTGGTGGGCAAGTCCTTCGCGCAGGTGGCGCGCGAGCAGGGCCGGCACGCGGTGGACGTCTTCCTGGACCTCGCCGCCACGCATGGGGACGCGCTGCGCTGGTACACGGTGATGGCCAATGACCGGCGCGAGGAGCTGGAGCGCATCTGCCGGCACCCGGACATCCTCGTGGGCTTCTCGGACGCGGGCGCGCACCTGCGCAACATGGCGCACTACAACTTCCCGCTGCGGATGCTGCGGCTGGTGCGCGAGGCCCAGAAGCGCGGCGAGCCCTTCATGTCCGTGGAGCGCGCCGTGCACCGGCTCACCGGTGAGATTGGCGAGTGGTTCGGGCTGGACGCCGGGGTGCTCGCCGAGGGCCGCCGCGCGGACCTGACGGTCATCAACCCGGAGGGGCTGGACGCGAAGGTGGATGAAATCGCCGAGGCGCCCATGGAGAACTTCGGGGGCTTCGTCCGGCTGGTGCGCCGCAACGACGCCGCGGTGAAGGCGGTGCTCATCTCCGGCCGCGAGGCGGTGAGCGGGGGCACCGTGTCCCCTGCCTTGGGACAGGAGCGAGGTTTCGGGAAGGTGCTCCGGGCCCGGGCGTGAGGCGGCGTCACACGTCGCCGAGCGTCACCACCACGATTTCCCGGCCGGTGCCCACCGCGAAGCGGCGGTGCTTCGGGTCCAGGGCCAGCGGCGGCAGGCTCTTGAACTGGCTCAGGCAGCCCAGCCGCGGTCCGGTGTCCAGGTCCGTCCACCGGTGCACCACGCGGCCGGTGGAGAGCTCCACCAGCGTGGGGTGCTGGTAGAAGCCCAGCACGTGCGTGTGCCCCACCGGCATCATCCGGCCGAGCGCCACCGCCGGCCGGACCTGGTGGAGCACCTCGCCGGTGGTCGCACTCAGACGGGCCAGCGACTCGGGCTCCATCCACCAGCGGTAGCCACTGCCCTCCTGCTCCGAGCGGCTGGCGGCGGTGTTGAGGAGGATTTCGCCGTCCGCGCCGAAGGCCACGTTCTTCGCGTCGGTGAAGCGCGGCTGCCCCAGCTCCCGGCCTTCGGTGGCATCGAGCAGCGAGGGGTCCGCGAGCGCGGCGTCCAGGTCGATGCGGTACGCCGTGTCCATGGGGTGCCAGGCCCAGCTCTCGGCGAGCAGCGAGCGCCCATCCGGGGCCGGCATCAGCCGGGAGTGGAAGATGTCGGGCGAGGGGCCGGGCCGGTCCGACAACCGCTCCCCGGTGAAGAAGTCCTCGATTTCCAGCCGGTTGTAGTCCTGCGGGCAGTGCACCAGGAGCACCCTCCCGCCGGGCCGCCGTGCCAGTGCCACCGGGTAGTCGAACTGGTCCGCGTGGCAGTAGCTGCGATTGATTTCCCGCAAGGGGCGCTGCGCGTGAATCAACAACCCCTTGGTGCCACGACGCTCGTAGACGACGGCACAGCGTCCGTCCGGGGTGGCCACCGCCGCGTCGAACCGGTCGTAGCACCAGTCGCGGTAGCTGTGGGTGAAGGTGCCATCCAGCGTCAGGCGACCTCCTCCCGAGAGCCAGTCCACGAGAGCGTCTCCCTCCCAGCACAGCGAGCGGACTTCCGAGGGGACAGGGATGCGCACTTCCTGGGGGACCTTCATGACCATCTCTCCTTCCCGGCCTGACGTCCCGGAGGACCGGGCCTGACATGCCGCCCCGTGCTGCCGGCCGGGTGGGTGGCGCCCCATGCCCATCTGAAGAAGTGTTGCGCCATACTCGGCCCCGGAATGCCACCGCGCCTGTCATCAGCGGCCGAGCCGGTCCGCGCCGCACGCCTGGGGGTCGCGGCGCTCGCCGTGCTCCTGTCCACCCCGGCGGCGGGTGCAGACCCGCTCTGGGGCTTCGGCGACTTCCTGGGGCCGGCGCCCGTGCCCCACGTCTCGGCCGAGACGTGCGAGGCCTGTCACACGGAGCAGCACGAGGCGTGGAGCCAGTCCCGCCACCGGGGCAGCGTCGACAACCCCGTCTATCTCGCGGGCTTCGCGGCGGAGCCCCATGCGCGCTGCATGTACTGCCATGCCCCCGGCCCCGAGCAGTCCAAGGCCCTGCTGCGACAGCGCGCCACGCTGGTGCGCGAGCGGAGCCTGGCGTCGGTGCCGAAGACGTCACTCGCCCACGAGGGCATCAGCTGCGTGACGTGCCACCTGCGCGGCGAAGAAGTGCTGACCCCCAACGCGGGCACCACCTCCGACGCCCACCCGCTGCGGCACGCGCCGGCCATGGCCGAGTCCTCGTTCTGCGCCAGCTGCCACGAGTTCCTCGGCCATGACGTGGTGGACGGCAGGACGGTCCTCAACGAGGAGCGCCTCCAGACGACCTGGAGCGAGTGGACCGCCTGGCGCGCCCGCGGCGGCGAGGGCACGTGCCAGGGCTGCCACATGCCCGGCAAGGCCCACACCTTCCGTGGGGCGTATGACTTGGACTACCTGCGCGGCGCGCTGTCCCTGCGCGTGGAGCCGGCGCGCGGCCGGCTCGTCGCCGTCGTCGAGTCCCGGGGCGTGGGCCACTCCTTCCCGACGGGAGACGTGTTCCGCCACCTGTGGCTGTGGGCGGATGACCGGCCCGTGGCGCGCTTCGGGCAGACCTTCTCGCTCTCGTTCTCGGAGGAGGGACAGGCCCGGCTGCGCCGCAGCGCGGACACGTCCCTGAAGCCCTTCGAACCCGCCCGCGTGGAGCTGCCCGCCGGCACCCGGCGCGTGCGCGTCACCTACCACTACGCCCGCGACGGCGAAGTCCCGGAGTCCGGCCCCGAGGCACCGGGGCACATCGTCGAGCTGGCCGCCCTGGACATTCCCCCTTCCACCCCACCCGCTCCTCGCCGCACCCGCTAGAGACCGATATGCGTCTTGCCCTGCTGACCCTCTTCGTCCCGTGCCTCGCGACCGCCGGCGGCTTCCAGCGCCTGCACGCCGAGGAGGCCTCGGCCACGAGCTTCCTGCAGAACAACTGGAACAAGTACCAGGAGAACTACCACCCGAGCTACGCGCTGGATGACGACCCCAAGACGGCCTGGGTCGAGGGCGCCGAGGGTGACGGCGTCGGCGAGTCCCTGACGGTTCCCGTGTCCAACCTCGCGTCCGCGCGCGCCGTGCGCGTCGTCCTCTTCAATGGCTACCAGAAGTCCCCGGCCCTGCTCGCGGCCAACGGCGCGCCCAAGCAGCTCACCGTCACGGTGAGGGGCCCGGGCGGCAAGGAGTCCGGGCGCCAGCAGCTCACGCTCGAGCGGAAGATGGGCCCCCAGTCCTTCGACATCCCGGTCTCCGGCCCGGTGGCGGACGTGGTGCTCACCGTGGACAGCGTCCACGCGGGCTCGAAGTACCGCGACACGTGCGTGTCGGACGTGCAGGTGTTCGTGGACAGCGACGTGCCCTACAACGCCGCCGCCGAGAAGGCCAAGCGCGAGGCCCTGCTGCGCTGGAAGAAGGAGCGGCTGTCCGCGGCGAAGTACTACGCGTCCCTGCCCGCGACCTACCCGTACAGCTCGACGCACTTCGACAGGGAGGACGACGACCGCCAGCTGCTCGCCGCCCGCTTCACGCCCAAGCTCGTCCCGGTCAAGGGGTTCCCCTCCCTCCTGGAGCGGCTCCGCCAGGCAGACGCGCTGGTCTCCAAGCACGTCTCCGAGCAGGACCGGGCGCTGCTCCAGGAATTGGAGAAGCTCTCCACGTCGAAGCCGTCCCAGGACGGACGCTGGTACTCGCTCGCCCAGAAGGGGCGCACCGTCCCTCCCGAGAACTTCTCCGTCCCTTCCTACGTCCATGGCCTGTTCCAGCTGCGGGAGTCGTCGCTCTTCGAGGCCAAGGGCCTGGGCGCGAAGCAGCCGTCACTGGCCAAGGCCGAGCTGTTCGGCGAGGTGGAGACCCGCTCCAACCTGCTGCTGCTCGAGGGCACGACCTCGGACGTGAGGAAGGTCTACTTCACGAATACCCGGCTCGTCGTCGAGCGGGGGACGTACACGGAGAACACCCACGTGCTCGCGCTCCTCGAAGGCGGGAAGGTCTCGCGCATCGTGACGTATCAGCGCGGCGAGGACGCGATGGAAGGCACGGTCACCTCGGTGAAGGTGATGGCCCCCACGTACAGCGGGGACAAGGTGTCCGGCCTGGACGTCACCACGCTCTGGGACTGGGAAGCCCCCGAGGATTTCGCGGGGGAAGACGTGGGCCTCTCCGTGAGCCAGACGAAGTTCCAGGCCCTGGAGCGCTCCTGAGCGGGAGCTGGACAGAAACTCCAGACGAACACACCAGAATGCACCTACATCCAAGTCTTGGCGGACTGCGGAAGGGACACAATGGAGAACCCACTCCTGTCACGCCCCGATCGCTACCTTCGCTGGGATGTCCTGGAGACGCACCTCGAGGAGGCCTGCTTCCTGTGGACCCAATGGGAGCAGACGCTGTCCTCGGCGCTCTTCACGCTGGATGAGGTGGCCCAAGGCGATGAGCAGCGGCTGCGCGCCCACCTCAAGGCACTGGTTGCGGGTGGACGGCGCGTCTGCGAGCGGTTGCTGTTGCCGTGTATCGAGGGGGACGACACGGAGCGACTCCGGGTGGCGGCCTTCGTGCTCCTCGCGAAGGGCGAAGGCCAGGATCTCTCCTCCGTCCTGCGGGGCCTGAGCCAGGCAGATGAGGCGCAACGCGCTGCCTTCCAGCGGGCGCTGGAAGTCAGTGAAGCCATGGACCTCTCGGCAGGGCTCCTGCGCTCACTGCTCGAAGGCGACGGCCACGATACGGCCACGCTCCTGGAGGTGCTCGCCTTCCGACAGGTGCCCCTGGGCCCGCGACTCGGCGTCTTCCTGGGCTCATCGGACGCCGCGGTGCGAATCGCCGCCCTTCGGGCCGGGCGTCACCAGCCCCCCTCGGACGAGGAGGCCCGGGCCCTCCGCGGGGCGTTGGATTCTTCCGTGCCCGAGGAGCGCGAGGCCGCGCTGGCACTGGGGCTACGGAGGGGAAGCCGGACCGCATGGCTCGCCTGTCCGGCGCTGGCTGCACAGGCGGACACAGCGGGAGAGATTTCCCGGCTCGCGCTGGCCCTGGGGGGAGATGCGAGAGACGTGGAGCGGCTGATCCGCCTGTTGGAGATGGCGCCATTGCGTCGGTCCGTGCTCTGGGCCCTTGGCTTCAGCGGCCGGGTGGCGGCGGCGGATGCCTGTCTTGCTCACATGCGCGAGCCCGGGCTGGCCGCGGTTGCCGCCGAGGCCTTCTGCGCCATCACCGGCCTCGTCCTGGAGGGCGCCTTTCGCCAACCCCCCGCGCCAGAGTCCTCCATGGAGGAGGAGCGCGCGGGTCCCCTGGAGGAAGACCCCGACGCCGGACTCGTTCTTCCCAATGCCCAGGCCCTGGAGGACTGGTGGGCGAACTCCCGGGAAAGATTCGACCGAAGCGCGCGCCATCTCGCCGGCAAGCCCTTTTCGATGTCCTTGCTCCTGGATTCGCTCGAGCTGCAGCCCATGAGGCGCCGCCCCGTGCTGGCGTTGGAGCTGGCCATCCGCAGTCGGGGCGAGTGCGAGGTGGAGCCCCGGGCCTTCTCGGACGTGCAGCGCCAGCGGCTCCGCCGAGGCCGCACGCTCCCCGCCAGCGCCCTGTTCACCGCCCTATTCGACCAGAGGATGACCACGTGAGCGCGGCGAGGAGGGACGCATGAGGCTGGCCATCACCGGAGTGGGAATGGTGACGTCCCTGGGCTACGGAGCCGTGGGAAGCTGTGCCGCCATCGAGGCGGGCCTCGCCCGCCCTCGGGAAATGGAGGACTTCACCGTCGCCGATGGTGAGGGCGGCGCGTACCCCGTCGTAAGCCACCCGGTGTCAGGGTTCGCGGAGGGCTTCACCGATGTGGGGGCGTGGATCCGACTGGCCGAGGGCAGCCTGTCGGACCTGCTCCACGCCACCGCGCTTCCACCCTCCGCCGAGCGCCGGTTCTGGGATGCAACGGGGCTCATCGCCCTGGCCCCCATCCTGGATGCGACCCGCTTCCCCGCGGACCTCGAGGGGCTGTCCGCCTCCCTGCGAGAAGACTATGCCCTCCCGCTCGTCCGCCTCATGCGCCGCCCCATCCGTCCGGACCACGTCCAGGCGCTGGCACTGGGGCACGGTGGGCTGGCGGCCGCGCTCCGCGAGGCATGGAAGCTGCTGTCCAACCACGCCCTGGAGCGGGTCATCATCACCGGAGCCGATTCCTACCTCGACGCCGGGAGCCTCGAGTGGCTCTACCGGAACAACCGTCTCAAGGTCCCCGGCAGGCCCACGGGCCTGATGCCAGGGCAGGCCGGAGCCTGTGTCCTGGTGGAGTCCGAGGCAGCCGCCAAGGCCCGCTCCGCGCTCCTGGGAGGCTGGGTACGGGCCGTCGCGGGCGCCGCCAGTGCGCCGACCCACCGCCCACCCCTCCAGGACCTGGGAGGGCACCTGGAGTCCGTCATCCAGGAGGCCCTCACCCACGCGGGGGCCGGGGAGCCCTTCCGAGGAGGGCTCCTGCTCGACTTGAACGGAGAGGACTGGAAGGCCCGGGCGTGGGGCTTCGCTCAGCTCCGCCTGCGCTCGCGCATCGACCTCGAGCGTTGCTGGGCCTGCATCCCCTGTGAATCCCTCGGAGAGACCGGAGCCGCGAGCGGGCCGCTGGCCCTGGGCGTCGCCGTGAGCCGCTTGCGAGGAACCACGGAACAGGCCCTCCTCTGCTCCCTGCCGGACCTGGGACATCCGGCGGCCATCGTCCTGGAAGGACACTGAGATTCCCGTAGGAGAACGCCATGGCGACCGACGTGAATGCCCATCTGCTGAAGACGCACCCCATCAAGGCGATCCTCGAGCGGAACAGCAAGTACGCCGACAACGGCAGGAGCGAGATCTCCGGCAATGGCGGCAAGCGCTCACAGGTGTACGACAACGACGCGAAGATCGCGAAGAGCTTGAACGCGCTCGGCATCAGGCCCCAGCACGGAGCGGGCTATACACAGGGCAGCACCCAGCACTGTGCCGCCTACCACTTCGACAAGTTCGTGAACGCCCTCAAGCCCTACTACAACGTGGCGCACCACATCCTTCCGTGCGAGGTGTTCAAGGCACGGGAGCCAGGAAAGAAATCGCGGGGCGCCTTCACGGACGAGCAGTTGGAGATCCTCAAGCGAACCACGTACGACGTGAACAACGGCAAGAACATCATCTTCCTTCCCGGGTTCTCGGTGGGGCTCATCGTCCAGTGGGGCGTGAAGGCGCAGAAGGAGAAGGACCCCGGATTCAACTGGGATGCGGTGAAGGAAACCGATGCCCGGGCTGGCTGGGTGGAGAAGTGGTCCGAGAACGCGCGCAAGAAGCTCGAGAGGTACGGGGCGGTCCACCAGCTCCCGTGTCACATCGACTTCCACGAGGACTACATCCTCCAGGTGCGTGGCGACATGGACGCGATCTCCAAGGAGCTCAAGCGGCAGGCCGAGTCCTTGTGCGAGGATTGGAAGCCTCCCGAGAACATTCCCCCGACCCTCATTGGCACCCAGGACGAGTACTGGAAGTACATCGTCAATTGGGGTGAGAAGAATCCCCTCGGGAACATCAATGCCATGGAGAAGCTGGCCGACGCCGCCATGGGCAAGGCCCCCGGCAAGAAGAAGCTGTCGAAGTGACCAGGCCCCTCGCCCCCCAATAGCAAGCCGATGAATTACTACCCCTGGATGAATGACGACGAGGACCGGGCGCTCGCCTGGGTCATGGACGCCCCCGATGCGCTGCGGGAGCACCCCAAGGAGTACCAGCTCTCGGAGGGAGTATCTGTAAAGGACTGGTTCCCGGAAGGCGTCGAGCTGGAGCTGTCCGACGAGCGCGGCATCAAGCTGACGGACTCCGTCCCCAACGTGCTGCACATGTGCATCGTCTCGGAGAAGTTCAAGGCGCTGATGGAAGCGCGCTCGGGCGCGGCACTCGAATTCCTGCCAGTGCGGCTGAAGGACCAGAAGCAGCAGCCAGTGCGCAAGCCCTACTACGCGATGAACGTGCTGGGCACGGTCGATTGCGTGGACCTTCAGCGCTCCCGGTTCAGGCGCCTGGAGATGAGTCCGGACCGCATCTTCCGCTTCTACCAGCTCGTGCTGGACGAGAAGCGAATTCCCCCAGACGCGAAGATCTTCCGGCTCAAGGACAATCCCAGCCAGCTCATCGTCCGGGAAGACCTGGGCAAGGAAATCCTCCAGGCGGACATCGAGGGAGTGCTCTTCGTGGAGATGGATGAGTTCGGCAAGGAGTGGGGAGCACGCTAGGGAGGAAGGAGCGAGGCGATGGGACGCATGTCACTGCGAGAGCACGAGGAACTGGCGCTGGGAAGAATGGCCATCCTGACCGCCGACCTGGAGCGCGGCAAACGCTCCGCGGCGGACCGGGAGCGCATCCTCTTCCACCTCTCGCGTAACGCGAGGATTGCCGCCATCGCCGGGCTCCTGGTGCGCGCGGACACGAGCGGTTTCAACCAGTGGCTGCGCCGCTCCGCCTCGTGGCGGCTGCAGGCTCTTCGGGAGAGGAAGCAGGAGGAGCGCCCCGTCTCCCAGTTCACCTGCACGGGAGAGGTGGCGCCCCTGTGCGATGCGATTGCCTCGGGTGCGGATACGACAGCCCGCGAGCTCACCGCGCTCTCCGCCGACACCTGGCTGGAAGGAGCGGAGTTCGAGGACGACTTCCACTACGGTCGTGTCCTCCAGGCGCTCCTGACAGGAAATGAAGGGGCCGCAGACGTGAGGGAGCGCCTGTCCGAGCTTGCCCGCAGCTCGGGGGAGGACGAGCCACCGCGTCTGAAGGTATGTCAGGCGCTCCTCGCCCTGGACGCGAAGTCCTTCGACGAGAGCCTTCGCCAGCTCATCGACGAGCGTGCCGCGTGGTTCCGGGCGCGACTGGGTGGACTGGCGCCCGAAGACTCCCGCTTCGAGACGGACCGATTCGTCTTCATCGAGGGGCTCGCCCTGGTACGGCTCGCGGAGCTGCGGGACCTGCCCGTGGAGGAGGAATACCCCTTCCTTCCAGGCCTGGCTCGGCTCGAGGCCTCGAGTCCCCAGGATTCCGTAAGATAATCTGCCCTCCGTGGAGATGGACGCCATGGCAGTCAATACCGGTGTGAACAAGATGTCCGTGGTGACGAAGGACAGCGGCGGTGTCACCTCGGCCTTCCCGGACGTGTGCAAGACGCCCAGCCCCGCGGGGCCCGTGCCCATTCCGTACCCGAACATCGCCCAGTCCTCGGACACGGATAAGGGCACCAAGAAGGTGTCCGTGGCCGGCAACCCGGTGTGCGTGAAGGACTCCAACTTCAAGACGAGCACCGGCGACGAGGCGGGCACCGCGGGCGGCGGCGTGGTCTCCAGCAAGACCCAGGGCAAGGCCGAGTTCGTCAACTACTCCTTCGACGTGAAGTTCGAGGGGAAGAACGTGGCGCGCGCGTTCGACCTGATGCTTCACAACGACAAGAACACGCCGCCGTTTCCTGTCATGCAGGGTCCGGTCGTGGCCATGAGCGATTCCCCCGAAGAGCCCAAGTGCCTCTGCTGCAAGAAGGACGTCTAGCGAGCGCACGCCCCCGTGAAGGACGCCACTGAGTATCAGGGACTCAGTACAGCGTTCCGCACTCGGCGATGCGTTGAACCCGGAGCGCGGCCAGCTGCTCCAGCGGCGCCGCCGCCTCCGTGCCCTCCAGCATCGCCACCGCGCGGGCGATGGCGTCCAGCGTGGACATGCCGGACGGGTGCGTGGGCTCGCGGAGCCGGAGCAGCCCGGGCTCGGGTGGCGGGAGCACCAGCCGGGGCAGCGTCCGCAGCACGGGGAGCCGCTGCGTCATTCGCCGCGCCTGGGACCAGCTCGCGTCCAGCACCACCACCTGCCTCGGCGCGGGGGCATCTGGCGGGGCGGTGGGGCCATCCGGGAAGAGCAGCCATGTGCCGGGCTCGGAGAGCACGGCGGTGTCGAGGGGCTCGACCGGTGAGCCATGGATGAGCAGCCGGGAGTTCGCGAGGGCCAGCGAGGCCACCCGCCCCGTGTTGCTCTTCTTCGCGATCTCCATCACGTGCTGGAGCAGCAGGAACCGCGTGCGCGTCTCCACCCTTGGAATCTCGGCACACAGGCACAGGTGTGACGGAAGGTTGCAGCGGTCACAGCGGGGACGTGGGGAGACGCGGCGAGACATCCTCCGCCATCCTGTTCCGGTCGCCCTGGGAAGAGAAGCGTTCGTTCATCGCGCGGCCCCACCCCTGCTCCCCGAGCACTGGCCCGAGGGGGCTGGCTCTGCCACGCTCACGTGATGAACGGTCTGGCGCTGCACGTCTCCTTCTACGAGCGCATTCCGGGGCGAGGTGGCCCCCACTGGGTGGGCTTCGCCCGGAGGCTCCAGTACGTCGTCTATGGGAACGCGAGGCTCGCCGGAGCGCCGCTGCTCCCCGACCCTCTGGAGTTCCCCAGCCTGCTCGCGTACACGACGCACCAGTTCTTTCCCGGCTACCCGGTGGAAGGAGGGTTCATCCGCTCGTTCGCCGGCTGGCTCGAGCACCTGAGGACCCGGGGCGCCACGCGGCTGCGAGCCTTCGTCCCGTTCGACGCCCGGACCTGGAGGAGGAAGGCCCCAGCAGCGGACGTGCTGCCGGACGTCGTGGTGGAGTTCGCGGACCACTGGGAGGGCTACTCGCACACGCCCGCGGTCGACAAGGCGGAGGACCGAGCCTGGTACGAGCAGCATGGAGCCAGTCTGTGGCGGCACCGCTTCGAGCCTCGGCCCGTGGGGAACTTGCCAGACGTCCCGACCCTCGACGCGGCGGAAGCGGAGCTCCGCGAGGCCGCGGCCGACTTCGCACGCTACCTGCGGACGGAGGTTCCTGAAGGCGACCGGGACTTCGTCGGCTCGCTGTCGGGGGCGGAGGCGGTGGTCGACACGCTGACGCTGGACGAGGCCGCCCTGCGCTCCGCCGTGTCACGGCGCGAGGAGCACTACCTGGCGCGCGAGCTGGAGGAGAAGCACGCCATCGACGCGAGGCTCCGGGCGGAGGAGGAGGCGCGGGAGCGCAAGCGCCGGAAGACGGATGAGAAGCGCGCGAAGAAGGGGAAGAAGCCGGCGCCGCGTGCGCCGGAGGAGTGGCGGCGGCCCTTCGAGCCCGATGAGGACTTCCTGCTCCGCCGTCGCTACGACTTCCTGAGCTCGGACTCGGCCGAGCCGATGCTGCGGGCGGGTTGGCCGTGGCAGTCGGTCCGGCTCCTCCTGGCCGCCTCCACGGCCCACCCTTTCGGCGCGGCCATCCAACTCGAGGAGCGCGACCTGCCTTCGTTCCTCGAAGCGCCGGCGTATGCCGAAGTCGGGGAGCGCTACGAGCGCGCGGCGGTATCCGCGCTCAACGCCGTCCTGGACGCAGTGCCCGCGCGGCCGGTGTCGCCGCCCCTGGAGCCACGAACCCTGCGCATGGACGACCCGCTGGAGCTGCACGCGGCGCTCCGGTTCGCCGACACCACCCAGGAACGCGGGTGGGTCCAGCAGCTCATCCGCGAGGCGCCGTACCCTCCGCGGCAGAAGCAACAGCTCCTGCGTCCGTACCAGGAGCGGCTCCCCGACCTGGCTTCTTTCGAGCCCTGACGCGGCCCGGCTGAATCCGGGTCCAGACCGCCCGAGCGCGAGCAGATATCACCGAGCACGCCCCTTCACGAGAGGAGTACACCCAATGGAGCAACAACAGATACCGCCACACCTCGCGATGGTTCAGATGGCCACCTCCTTCTGGGTGCCGCTGGCCATCCACACGGCGGCGAAGTGGCGCGTCGCCGACGTCCTGGAGGACGGCTCGAAGACGGTGGCCGAATTGGCTCGCGCCACGGACACCCAGGAGGACCCGCTGCGCCGCGTGCTGCGCGCACTGGCGAGCCTCGGCATCTTCGCGGAGACGGAGGATGGCCGCTTCGCGCACACGCCGATGTCCCGCACGCTGCGCTCGGACGCACCGGGCTCGCTGCGTGACTTCATGATGATGATAGGCGCCGACTGGTACTGGCGGGCCTGGGGACAGCTCCCCCACTCCATCAAGACGACCCAGCCCGGCTTCGACCAGGTCTTCGGGGAGCCCGTCTTCGAGTACCTCTCCAAGCACGCGGAGGCTGCCACGGTCTTCAACCGGGCGATGACCGGGTTCTCCGCCATGAGCGGAGCCGAGGTGGCGCCGGAGCGCTATGACTTCTCCCAGGTGAAGACCGTCGTCGATGTCGCGGGCGGCCACGGCTCGTTCCTCGCACGCGTGCTGAAGACGCACCCGCACCTGAGAGGCGGGCTGTTCGACCAGCCCGCGGTCGTCGCGGAGGCCCAGGCGATGCTCGCGGAGAGCGGCGTGGCCGACCGCTGCACCCTGCTCGGAGGTGACTTCTTCGAGTCCGTGCCCGAGAGCTACGACGTCTACATGATGAAGATGATCATCCACGACTGGAAGGACGCCCAGGCGCTGCGCATCCTCCAGAACTGCCGCAAGGCGATGCTGCGGGACGCGAAGCTGCTGCTCGTCGAGCAGCTCATGCCTGAGCGCGCGGTGCCGGGCCCCCACCACTTCATCGACCTGGCGATGCTGTCGATGCTCGGTAGCAAGGTGCGCACCGTGACGGAGTTCCGGGCCCTGCTCGCCCAGGCCGGCTTCGAGCTGACCCGGACCATCGACCTCGTCCACGGCTTCGCCATCCTCGAGTCGAAGCCGAGCTGAACTGCCTTGTCGTTCCCCCCACACCCCGCGGCACTGAACGGAGCATCCCGATGCAACCGACGCATGGCCCTTCGAAGAGAAGATCTCAACTCATGGTCCTGGCGGCCGGCCTGACTGCCGCGCTGGTCGGCTGTGAGGGAACGGACCCCGGGTGGACGGAAGAGGCCGAATCCTCCCAGGCCGGGCTCGCGGACGGCTACAACCTCGTCGTCACCGGCGTGAGCCCGACCACGGTCACCGTGGGGGGCTCCGTCACCTTCAGCGCGACCATCCAGAACACGGGGACCGCCGCGACTCCGGCGGGCGTTGTCCACGGCCTCTCCTTCTGGGTGAACGGCACGCAGGTGTCCTGGTCCGACACGCACACGGCCTCTCTCCCCGCGGGAGGCAGTGTGACACTCACCGCCAATAGTGGCCCCACGGGAACGCGGCTCTGGCAGGCGCCCGGCACTCCCGGCACGCACACGCTGAAGGCCTTCGTCGATGACATCAACCGCATGCCGGCCGAGACGAACGAGAGCGACAACGAATACAGCGTCCCGCTGACCGTGGCGGCCACCGCCACCTGCTCGGACCGTGTCCGGAACGGCACGGAGACCGGCGTCGATTGCGGTCCCGACTGCGGCCCGTGCGAATGGGCGTTCACCGCCGTTCCCCGCGCGACGCTCCGGCAGTCCGCCCGGAAGGTCTACGCGCACTGGCACTACTACCCGGTGTCCATCGACAACTACAACCCGACGACGAACGACTACTACGAGCGCGGCTACATCGCGGTGAATGGCGAGGGCGGAACCCACGCGGCCTATGGCGGCATGATGCGCGAGCGCCCGCTGGCCCGGCGGACGCGGCCGGAGGCGGACTGGCGGCTCCGCGATGCGAAGGATGACATCCAGCTGGCCGCGCGAATCGGCATCGACGGCTTCTATCTGAACCTGTGGACCGACAGCGACGTGAACAACGGCGGTGTGTGGACGCGGGCGAAGACGATTGTCGATGCCGCGTCCCAGCTCGGAGACTTCGACATCGTGCCCAACTTCGACATGACCATCCTCAACACGGGGAGCGCGTCGGGCGACCAGGACACGATGATTCGCATCCTCGGCAAGCTCGAGGCCTCTCCGGCGCTCCTGAAGCGTCCCGATGGGAAGTTCGTCGTCGGCCTCTTCAATCCCGCCGCGCAGGGACGGACGGCCAGCTTCTACGCCACCGTCAAGCAGCGCGCCGCGGCCGAGCTGGGCATGAACCTGTACCTGGTGCCCGTCTTCCTCGGCACGGGAAGCACCGCGCTGTTCGAGGAGTACAAGACGGTGGGCGACGCCTACGCCGGCTGGGGCACGGCGATTCCCGTCACGACGGCGGGGTACTCCGGGGGCTTGAAGACGAAGGCGGCCGGGTACGGGAAGCCGTGGATCCACCCGGTGAGCAGCCAGGACTTCCGGCCCAAGGACAAGGCCTTCTGGGAGGCGCGCAACTCCCTGACGCTGCGCTCCATCTGGGAGAACGTGATTGCCGATGGACTGGACCAGGTTCAAATCATCACCTGGAACGACCAGCACGAGCACCACAACATCCGGCCGTCGACGGGGAAGCAGTGGCCCGCGTACGACATGACCGCGTATTACATCCAGTGGTTCAAGACGGGCACGCGGCCGACCATCGAGCGTGACGTGCTGTATTACAACCACCGCCTCCACAACGCCTCGCTCGCGCCGACGCGGCAGGCCTCGGTGGACCTCGCGACGTGCCGGGCGGGCTGCCCGGCCACGAACGACGTCGAGCTGGTGGGCTTCCTGAAGTCGGCCGGCAGGCTCGAAATCACGCAGGGCGCGACGACCTACGGCGTGGACAAGACGGAGGGCGGCGTGCAGGCCATCCGGACGGCGATGGCGGTGGGCACGCCGACCTTCCGGCTGAAGCGCTCGGGGGCCACCGTGGTGCAGTTCCAGAGCATGCACCCCATCGTCGGCACCACCGAGTACCAGGACCTGCTGTACCGGGCTGGAGGCTCCAGCCGCGCGGCGCTGCCGTCCTGCGCGACCTCGTGCGTGAATGGCGAGGCCCGGTGCCTGCTATGCCCCGGCGAGCCGCTGTGGCTGAAGCGCTAGACGCCGAGAGGCCGGAGGTCAGCAGCCCTCGGTGACGTGCTGCACGACCTCCGTGACGACGACGCCGTTCGGAGTCTTCTTGAGGGTCAGCGAGGTCTTGTCCGTCTGGCCTCCCGAGCAGACGGCCTCGCCCTTCTCATCGAAGTCCTCGGCGCAGCGCAGGGCATCGCGGCGGACATAGGTGAAGCGCTCCAGGTCCTCGCGCGTGAACCGGTCGCGGGTGAGCTTCGTCACCTGCTCCGGGTCGTCATTGTAGTGGAGCCGGTAGACCAGCTTGCCCCTGGCGGGCAGGAACGCCTTCATCGCCTCCACGTCCTTCGCGATGAGCGCCTGGACGAAGCGGAGCGCATATCCCTGTGGTGGCACGCGGGCACAGGTGGCGCCGGGGCAGCACGCGACGGCGCCTCCAGTGTTCCGCCTCACCGAGATGCCCGCCTCCCCTCGCTGCACCACGAAGTTGATGGGACCTTCCAGACACTCGGCGCCGCGGTGCTCGCGGACGAAGCCGTACACGAACCCGTACTCGTAGGCGTTGCGCTCGGTCCACTCGACCTTCGCGCCCTGACCGAGCTCCGCCTCGCGGGCCGTGCGCCACTGCTCCAGGGCGTCGCGGAGCTTCGGGTCGGCGAGCTGCTCGTAGGCGAAAGGCACCTGGGGAGCGGTGTCCATGGGAGGCGGCAGTGGCGGAAGGGGCTTGCCCTCGGGCCAGGTACAGCTTCGTGCGCAGCGGAAGCCGTTGCGCAGGGAGGAATACGCGGTCTCCTGCTGCCAGAGGGCGTACGTGGCGGGGTCGCCGACGCGCCCGCGGATGGGGAACGACTTCGCGCGGGTCCCGTCAGGAAGGACGTCTTCGAGCGGCTCGCCGTCCACCCACTCGTGGACGTTGCCCATCAGGTCCAGCACGCCATAGGGGCTGGAGCCGAGCGGAAAGCCGCCCACGGGTCGGGTGCCCTTGCCGCACTCGTCGAAGTGCGCCAGGGAGCAATCCGCCGGCCGACCTCCCCAGGGAAACCGGCGCCCGTCCGTGCCGCGTGCGGCCTTCTCCCACTCCAGCGACCGGACGAGCCGCTTGCCCTGCCACGCGCAGTAGGCCCACGCCTGTCCGAAGGTGACGAGCGCGGGATGGTCGGGGCCGCCCGGCCCGTCGTAGGACAGACGCTCCATGGCCTTGCAGACCTTCTGCTCCACGCAGGCCGCGTAGGCGCGTTCGGTGACCTCGGTGCGGTCCAGCTCGAAGCCCGGGAGGGACGGCCGGGACTCCACGTCGCGGTAGGAACAGATGAGCGAACCCTGGGAATAGGTGCAGCCCGCGGTGAACTCCCCCGGAGGGATGACGGCCATCGCGTCACTGGCGCCGCAGAGCAGCTCGGGGCAGGAGTCCTCCGCGGCGACCTTCACCGGGCGCCAGTAGGCCTGGGGATAGACCTCCTTGATGGCGCGGACGCGCGGGCGCACCTGCTCGGCGTTGCAGAGGCCGAGCAGCACGACGTGAAAGCCGGGGTTGAGGCCCGGCAACGTGTCGCTCTTCACGAGCTTCGGGTAGCCGGGCTTGAAGCGCAGCCGCTCGGACCAGACGGGTGCTTCGTTGGACCACTTCGCCAGGAGCGTCTGGCCTTCGGCCTCGGTCCTGGCGCTGGCCCAGATGACTGCATTGGCGGGAGACGGAGCGGGAGCCGCCGCGAGCGACACCGTGAGGAGCAGGGTGAGCATTCCGCGCGGAGTCTAGCCGGCTCCGACAGCCTGTGACGAATGACGCCACGGAACCGGGTGGCGCTGTAACGTCCCAGGCTACAAACCCAGACATCTTCTGCCGGAGGCCCGCTCCCGCCCACTCGCATGACGACGCAAGCCCTTGCTGGTTCACGACTTGCAATCTCGCTCAGCACTACACCGGGATTCCTCTCAATCCACATCTCTACGTCGGGAGACGCAATGCGGACCATGCAGACGCGAGTCATGAGGAGTGTCGTTGTCATTGCCGCGGTACTGGGGCTGGGCACGGGCTGTGGTGGCGTCGTCGAGGAGCAGCCGGAGTCGCTGCCGGAAGAGGCCGTGGAAATCCAGGAGGCCGCCGCCGAGGCGCCCCGGAAGCTGGATGACCTCATCGCGGCCCTCGACCGGGAGGAGGGCGTCCTGCACACCCTCGACACGGAGCAGGGCACCGCGCTGGCCCAGCTGAAGGCCGTGAGAATCGACTCGGAGCGCTACCAGATGAAGGATGAGCTGACCGGCGATACCACGGTCTTCCGCGTCCTTCCCTACCCCGGCCCCCGCTGGTGGCCGCTCTTCAAGCTCTGCCCCAATGGCCAGTACGTGTTCAGCTGGTTGCAGTGCCCGACGAACATCTACTCGGACCGCCTCACGCGCATCTGGCGGAACTCCTCCTGCAGCTGGCGGGTCCAGAACGCCGGCTGGAGCAGCTGCACCACCACCAGCACGGGCACCAGCTACAAGTACCAGTACATGGAGGCCTGGAAGTGCGGCGTGGGGACGGGCTTCTGCGTGGAGCGGCGCGCGGTGCGGACCGTTCGCTGGAACTATGACCTCGCGGCCTGCGACCCGGCCATCGTGACGGGCGTCACGCCGAGCGCGTACGACTACCTCTGCAAGCCCTGACGGAAAGCGCGGTCCTCCCCCACATGAACGGGGCTCGATGGCTCGGCGCCATCGGGCCCCGTCTCGCTTCGTTCGGCGAACTCACCTCTCGCCCCGGGCCCTCCGCAGAGACCGGAGGAACTCGAAGACGTGGAACGTCTCCGTCGGCGTGTAGTGGAAGCGCCCGCGCTGGAGTCCCGCCAGCTCGAACTCGCTCCGCTCCGCCAGCCACTGGATGAACGCGTCGCGCGACGGGCACAGCTGGAGGACCTGATATTTCTCGACGCCGGCCCACACGTCGGTGAAGCGCACGTGGGCGTAGGCGCCGGCCGCCACCCCGTTGCGCGTGTCGTTCTCCGTCGCGCCCTTGAGCAGCGCCGGCCCGCGGATGCCGCCATTGCCAGGCTCGTCGTAGACGCCCACCGAGCCGATGCGCCCCTCCGCATCCAGCGCCGCCGCCACGGCCTTCGCCGCCCGAGTCCCGAGCGGACGCTCGCCCACCCGCGCCACCTCGCGCTGCCACTTGCGGATGACCTCCAGCTGGTCGAGCACGCGCGTTCGCTCGTTCGTCACGGGGGGCAGCTCGGTGACCTGGAGCGCCTCCCCCACGCGCACGTCACATACGAGCCAGGAGGCGTTCCGAGGCTGCGCGGGCAGCGCCGACTCCACCGCCTGGACGAGCGCCGCCGGAGCATCCACCCCAAAGAGACGGTCCGACACGAAGAACAGGAGCGCCCCGTTCTCGGGGTCACGCGTGTAGTGGATTTCGGCGACTCGCGGAGAGAGGCCCGCGAGCCACTGTTCGACCAGGTCCTTCACGTCGGGTGAGCTCATGTAGGTGACGCTATCCCAGGGACTCGTTCAACGGCGCCTGTAATGCCGGCCCGGGTCGAGACCTTTCCTGGAGTCAGCGGGCCCCGGCACATCCGGGTCCACCCGCGTGCTGTCCAGGAAGGGAGCACATCATGAAGGCGTTCGAGCAGGCGTTGCGGTGGGCCGCGGGGGCCGAGAAGTTGGGGATGGCCGTTCTCCGGGCGGGGCTGGTGACGGTGCTGGTGTGGATTGGTGGCCTGAAGGCCTTTCCCTATGAGGCGGACGGCATCGTGCCCTTCGTCGCCAACAGTCCGGCCATGAGCTTCTTCTACAGCGCCCCCACGCCCGAGTACCGCGCCCACGTCAACAAGGAGGGGGAGCTCATCGAAGCGAACCGGCGCTGGCACGAGGCGAACGGCACCTACCGCTTCTCGTGGGGACTGGGCGCGGTCATCGTGCTGCTCGGGCTCCTGGTCGCGGCGCATCCCTGGAAGCCCGTGCTCGGCTTCATCGGCGGCTTCCTCGTCGCGGGCATGTCGGTGGTCACCCTGTCCTTCCTGGTGACGACGCCGGAGTCGTGGGTGCCAGCGCTCGGCGATGCCCACACCGGCTTCCCGTACCTGAGCGCACGGGGACGGCTCGTCATCAAGGACGCCATCATGCTGGGGGCGGCGCTCGTCGTCATGGCGCACTCCGCTCGCGCCGCGCTCGCGCAGCGGGCGCACAGCGGATGACCTGACACCTCGGTTGCAACACGCCGCGCGCTGGTGCATCCCGGGGAGCAACATCGTCCTTCCCGGGGTCCACCATGCACGCACCTTCGACGCACCTCCCCTTCCTCGGCTGGGTCTCCGAGCTCGCACGGACGCACACGCGCGACCTCACCCGCGTCGCGCAAAGGGAGGGCCTGTCGGCCGAGGATGCGCTCGACGCCCTCCAGGAGGCCTTCCACACCTTCCTCATGCTGCCCCGGGCGCGCACGCTGTCGGGTGAGCGAGAGGATGCGCACGCGCTGCTGTCCGTGCTGGTGCGCAACACGGCGCGCAACATGCGCCGCCGTCACCACCGCGCCGTGCCCCACGAGAGCGCCGAGGCGCTCGAAGCGCTGGGCACGCAGGAGCCCGGGGTGGACGAGCTGCTCACGCTCGCCGAGGACCATGTGAAGCTGCATGGCTGCGTGAGCCGGCTCAACGAGGTGCAGCGCCACGTCGTCACGCTGCGCATGCTGGAGGAGCTGAGCGGCGCGGAGGTGGCGCAGGCGCTGTCGCTCACCCCGGGGAATGTCGCCGTGCTGCTGCACCGGGCCAAGGCGGAGCTTCAGCGGTGTGTGATGGGGTGATGGAACAGGTGAGACGGGCGGGCTCAGCCGCAAGCGCGCCGCAGGCCGCGGCCGGAACCGCGTGTGCTCCTCAGGCGGCTGATGCCGAAGAGGATGAGCGCCGTGCCTACGAGCAGCTGTGCTCCCCGGACGATGCGGTTGGCGTCCACGGCGGGCACCCAGGCGACCTTGCCCTCACGGATGACGAAGGCGCCCGCGGGCTTTGCCCTCACTCCGAAGCCACCGCCCGTGCCGCTTCCCTTCTGGGCCCCACCCTCCACTCCGGCCTGCTGGAGCGCCGGTGCCTCGCCGCTTCCGCCTCCACCTCCGCCGACCACCAGTGCGGCGGGAATCACGGTGATTCCGTCCTGCTGGATGGCCTCTCCGTAGACGCGCTTCACGGTGATGCTGTCGCGGGCCCGGTCGATGATGTCGTTGACGTCCATGACGTCCCCCAAAATGGATGTCGGTGTCCTCACCGCGAGAGGTGGACACGGCGCGGCATGATGGCCGGACGGATGCGTCGGCGGGTCGTGGGTCGACATGCGGGGCCGGGGCTCCGTGGCCAGACCTGCTGGCGCGGGGGCCGGGTGGCCCCTGGTGGAACGCCTGGAGTCGAGCCGGTTCCATGAGGCGGCACGAGAGAACCCAAGGGACCTGGATGTTCCAGGTCCAGCGACAGAAGCGAGGAGCCAGGGGATGGGCTCTCCGCCTATGCACGCAAGCACCAGCTCGGTCCAGCCCGCCGCGCTTCGGGCGATTCGGGCGTGTGGCTCAGCCCTGGCCCGTGTCGGCGCCGGTGACCTGGTCGGCGGGCTGATTCAGGACCCGGAGCCGGAGGAAGATGGGCACGGCGAGGAGCATGGCCGCGCCTCCGACGATGAACCCGGCGGGGACGCCGCGGCGCTGCGCCAGGTACCCCAGCCCGAGCTGCCAGCCGATGCTCCCCAGGCTCCCCATCAGCGAGTCGGCGGATACGAGCGTGGCCCGCTCGGCGCTGGGAATCGACTTGTGCAGGTAGCTCTGGCGCACGGGCTCGAGCACTCCCACCGCGGTCGCGCCGAGCAGGAAGATGGGCACCGTGAGCCAGAAGTCGCGGATGAGCCCCGTCCCCGCCAGGGTGACGGCCAGCATGAAGCTCGCGCCCACCAGCAGCGTGGTACGCCTGCGCCCGGGCTTCGCCAGCCACCCGACCAGCGCGTTCCCCGCCATGCCCGCGAGGGAGAACAGGGCCGCGATGACGCCCGCCAGCCACACCGCGTCCCTCCCGAAGAGCTCCAGGAAGTACGGCGGCCACGCGTACCACGCCCAGAGGAAGAAGCCCGCGATGAGCAACGAGTGCAGCAGGAGCAGCCGCATCGCCGGGTTCCGCCAGCCATGGCGCAGTCCCGTCCGGGCCACCTGGCGCATCTCCCCGGTGATGCCACGAAGCCGGACGGCCCGAGGCGTGAAGCCGTAATCGTGCATCCAGCGCAGGCCCACCCCGAGCGCCGAGAGGATGAGCACGGCGCGGACCACGTAGGGAAGCGATAGGTCCAACTGGCCCAACAGCCCCCCCGCGACCGTGCCTGTCAGCGTGGCCGCCTGGCCCACCATCTCCGCTCGCGCGAAGACGGGGTCCAGCTCCTCCTGGTAGCCCGAGGCCGTGAGCGCGTCCACCAGCCAGGCCTCCACCGCCCCCGAATAGAACGTGAAGCCGAGGCCGAGGATGACGCCCGCCAGGCAGAAGAGCAGCAGCCCTCCGCCCATGGCCGCCACGCCCACGTAGGCCAGGGTCCCCACCGCGGTGACTCCGGCGGACAGGAGGAACGAAGCGCGGCGCCCCCGCGTGTCCGCCACGACGCCCGTGGGGACCTCGAACAGGGCCATGGCCGCCGTGAAGGCCGCGTTGGCGATGAAGACCTCGAACAACGTGAGGCCCGCTTCGAGCAGGAAGAGCGTGTTGATGCCCCAGATGAGCGAGGCCGACAGCGTGAACAGCCCGCTGATGGCGAGGTACACGCGGACGACGTTCCTGGAGTCGATGACCACATCTACCTCGGCCTTGCGCGTGCGTCCCGAGGCGGAGTTCTAGAGGGAGGGCTCGCTCCCCAGGAAGCCCGGGGCCTCCGGATGCGGGGGCCCCGCTCGAACGTGAACACTCCTTGCGACCCCTGCTCGACTGCCGCCGCTCTCCGACGTTGCGAGCTTTGGGGCCAGTCGGGTGTGGGGAGGGGGCGACATGAGAATCCTGGGAAGCTCGTTGCGGAAGGCGAGCGTGGCGCTCGCGTGGAGCCTGGGCGTCCTGCTGGGAATGGGGTGCGGCGGAACGGACTCCCCGCAGGAAGCACCGGTCGTCTCGGAGTCACCGCAGACGGGCGGCGAGCAGTACGTGGGAACCGCGACGACTGTCGTCGGCATCCTGGATCCGTTCGGCAACGTGCTTGGCCAGACCAACTACCTCAAGCAGGTCCTCGTCGTGGTCCGGCCTCCCATCGTGGCGGGAACCCTGCTCGAGACCAATCCCTTCAGCCTGGCGGTCCTTCCCAATCCCCCCATCGATGTCAACTCGGAGGGAGCCCTCAGTCTCCAATCGGCAATCGGCTTCTTCGATGCGGGGACCGGACGCGAGTTCCTGTTCCAGTACTGGACCCTCACCATCATCGGCAATGCCATCTCTGGAACGCTCACCGACAACCATGTGGCGGAGGCCATCGCGCTGAACCTCATCAATACGCCGCGGGAGCTTGCCCCGGGCATCGTCATCAGCTGGCCGAACGCCGTCGCCAACGGGGCCATCCTGGAGGGCACCATCGACGCCAATCAGATTGTCCTTCGCATCCAGGGCAATGTCGTGAGCGGTGACAGGCCCTTCGTCTCGTACATCACCGCCACCCGCGTGCAGCCCCCGCTTCCTGGCACGAGCCCTTGAAACCAGGAGCATGTCTCACTCGGGGACAATGACGTTCATCCGGCAAGCATCTGGAACCGGAGTGCAAGCACGGCCGTAACCTGACTCCTCCCCCGAGAGGAGCCGAGATGCCGTTGTCACACCGAGCCCTTGCCGCCGTCCCCCTGCTGTTCGCGCTGGGCGCCTGCAAGGACGAGGACCCGAAGCCGCCGCCCCCCGCCGGTCCCGAGCTCTCCGAGACGCCGCGATGGCAGGTGAAGGCGGACCCGCCCCTGAAGGACGAGTGCTTCGGCAGCTCCGTCGCGCTCGCGGACTTCAACGGCGATGGCCGCAAGGACCTGGTCGTGGGCAGCGAGCCGTGCAGGGTCAACTTCGTCGTGGCGAAGCACCCCGGCCGCGTGTCCTTCTTCGCGGGCGAGGAGCGCTTCTTCTCCAAGCAGCCCGTCTCCGCGCTGATGACCTGGACCAACACCCACCCGCGGACCACCGGTCAGTGGCTCCGGACGGTGGCCGGCGATGTGAATGGGGACGCGTACGCGGACCTGCTCGTCTCCGGGCGGTACGGCGCGTCCATCTTCCTCGGCGGACCGGACCTGGGCACCCTCCTCGCGGCCCCGGCCTTCCGCGTCCCCGGCAATGGCCTCTTCTTCCAGACGGCGCTCGTCGACTTCAACGGTGACGGCCTGGACGACATCATCAGCAGCGTGGCCGGCGAGCTGTCCTTCTACCAGGCCACGCCCGGGGCGGAGGGCGGGCCCTTCACCCTCGTCCACACCCGGCCCGGCTTCAGCGTCTCGCTCCAGGGAGACCTCAACGGCGACGGCGCCGATGACCTGATGCTTCCGTCGTGGGAGGTGGAGAACCTCCAGGAGCTGTACCTGGGCTGCAAGGCCGGCAGTCCCTTCGCGTGCGAGGGCCCCCTGTCGGCCGAGCCCGTGCGGACGTTCGAGGCCAGCAGCGCGAGGCTGACGTCCGACTTCAATGGGGACGGCCACCCCGAGGGCTTCCTCATCATGGCCAACGGCGTGGTGAACCTCCATCTGTCCGAGCCGGACGGCGACCTCTCCCCCACCCCGGCCTGGACGCTGCTGGACGACCCGGTCTTCCACGGCGCGAGCGCGCCCATCAGGGTGGGAGACATGGACGGAGATGGCGAGCGCCAGGACTTCGTGATGAGCGCGACGGGGCGCCTGTACTTCTACTCGCCCACGAAGGGCGTCTCCGCCGAGCTGAAGCCCGCGTGGGCGTGGCCCCGCGCGGACGCGCTGCCCGCCAACTACGAGGTCTACCAGCGCCCCACGGTGGCCGTGCCCGGGGACCTGGATGGCGACGGGTTCGATGACCTCGTGGTGGCCACCGGCGCCGTCGGCGACACCTTCAACGGCGCCGTCGGCGAGGTGTCCATCTACGGCGGCGGTCGCCTGCCGAAGGAGCCGAAGGACCCGCCCTTCCTCCAGCCCGTCCGCTCCTGCGACCTGCGTCTGGACCCGGTGAATGGCAAGCCGGACCTCACGGTGGACGCGAGCACCATCGGCCGCACGCTGAACGTGGTGCGCAAGACGTTCGCCGCCGACTCGTGCGAGGTGTTCGAGGGCTGCGTGATGGAGCCCGGAGAGCGGCGCCTGCTGCGCTTCAGCACGTCCATCCAGAACCTGGGCCGGGCCACCGCCCTCTTCCCGCCCATCGACTCGCGGCCGGACCTCTACGTCTTCGACGAGTGCCACGGTCATCACCATTTGAAGAACTTCGCCGGCTACGAGCTGCGTGACACGCGCGGGCAGAAGGTCCTCACCGGGCGCAAGCAGGGCTTCGCGGTGGTGGACATCACCAGCTACTGCACGGACGCGGCGCCGTCCGGCTTCTACGACCCCATGGGCATCTCTCCCGGCTGGGCCGACATCTACACCTTCGACGTCCCGTGCCAGTGGGTGGACATCACCGGCCTGGCGGACGGCACGTACACCCTGCGCGTGGGCGTGGACGAGTCGGACATCCTCGAGGAGGAGAGCGTCCACCCCAACGAGGTGTTCGTCCGCATGTCTCTGGAGGGAGACAAGGCCACGGTCCTCCCATAGCCACGGGGCCTTTCGACGCTTCAGAACGCGAAGCCGAACGCGAGCCGGTAGTTCGCGGAGAGCCCCAGCTTCGGTCTGCGCGACGCGAAGGCGGGGTCCATGCCACTGGCCTGGAGGAACTGCTCCAGGTTCTGGCTCGTATCCTCGGCCAGCTCCGCGCCCACGCCCAGCGACAGCACGAGCCGGTTCCAGAAGCGCAGCGTGTACCCGACGTCGAGCCCCTGGTGCAGGGTGACGAAGGTCCGCTCGCTCCCCCCGGCGTGGAAGACATCCGACCGCGCGTCCACGACGCTGACGCCCACCCTCGCGCCGACGAAGAGCCCCTCCGGCGCGTTCCCGAACAGGTGGTAGCGCGCCCCCACGTCGAGCGCCGTCACCGTGAGGTCCAGGCTCCCGGACTCCAGCCACATCATCGGCTCGACCACGAACGCCCACGACGGCGCGAGGGCCTGCGTGTACTCCAGGTGCACCAACGTATCGAGCGCCAGCGACACCGGCCGCAACGTCACCATGCGCCGCGGCGCGCCCGTGTCTCCGCGCGGCTCCGCGCCCTTGGACGCGATGGTGGCGAAGCTCGCCGGCACCAGGCTCTCCTCGTCGATGAGCAGGGACTGCTCGGCCTGGACGCTGAACTCGCGAACGGCCGGGCTCTCCGGGTCCTTGCGCACCAGCAGATAGCGTCCCGGGCGCAGCGCCACCTTCACCTGCCGCTCCCCCTCGGGCACCTCCATGACGCTCCGGCCCGTCGAGGTGAGCACCACCTCCAGCGGCCCCCGGCGCTGGCGCAGCATGACGATGCTGCCCCCCTTCTCCACGTGCGTGAGCGCCAGGTCGTCCCGGCCGCGCAGGTTCATGTCGAAGCTGGGGTGCTGGAGCCGGTCCGCGAACACCGCCGTGTCGCGGATGGTGAGCTGCTTCGCGTACGTGAAGGCCTCGACGAGCGACACCTCGCCATCTCCGGCGACGTCCGCCGCGCCGCGCAGCCCCGCCACCAGGTGGTGCGTGAAGAACGAGCCCTGCAGCGCCTCCGTCTCGTGCGCGTTCTCCAGGCCGGAGCTGGAGGCGATGAGCACCGAGCCCGTGCTCTGGACATTCAGCGGCACCTCCAGGGCGAATGGCGCCTCCGCGTGCAACCCCTTGGCCTGCGTCCACCCTCCCCCGCGACACGCGTCGATGATGCCCAGCCGCACCGTGGCGTCGGGGCTCTCGATTCGCTGCTTCAGCGCGGAGAGCGCCAGCGGCGCGCCCTGGGGGTACAGGGCCTGCTGGTCCGCGTGGCCCGAGTAATAGAACAGCAGCAGCGTCTGCCCGGGCGCCGCGCGCAGCCGCGCGAGCTTCGAGTCCAGCGCCGCCAGCACCGCCGCGGGCGCGGGGTCGAGCAACAGCTCCACGTCTCCGGGCTGAAACTCGCCCACCTGGGTGAGGACCTCCGCCATGCGCCGAGCATCGTCGTGCGCATAGCGAAGCGCGGAGCGGCCGAGCACCGCCGAGTTGGAGCCCACCACGACGGCCACCCTCCGCGACGCGGTCGGAGCGGCGCCCACCTCCCCTGCCCGGGCCGCGGTGGCTCCCAGCCACGAGAGCAGGACGAAGAGGAGCGCGCGGGCAGGTCGGGTCATGGAGACGTGCTTTTCGGGAGGCGAAGCTCGGTGGTCCAGAGCTTCTCAGTCCTGGGTGCTTCCGAGAAGAGCCGCACCGTCTCATCCGCGGGAAGGGGCTCGGTGCTGAAGATGACGCGCAGGACTTCCTCGCTGCCCGCCGCGTCCACCCGCCAGCTCGTGGGCAATGCCGTCTCGGGCTCGGCGGAGAGCGGCCCCGCGAAGAGCACCGTCCACGCTGGCGCGCCCGCCGCCACGGTGACGTATGCGTGCTCCTGGGAGGCGACCTTCAGACGGATGAGGTCCTCCGGTACCAGGGACGCCTGGCCATCCCAGACGAAGACCTGCTCGCCGCGCTTGATGTAGACGGCCACCGCCGGAATGCCCTTGGGGGCGATGTAGGCGGGCCCGTCCTGGACGGGTGACTTCGGAACGACGACCACGAGCGCCAGCACGGCGGCCACCGCGGCCGTGGCCAGCACGGGCCAGGCCCGGGGCAGCCATCCCCTCCATCCACCCACACGGGTGTCGGGAGCGGGCGGCGTCCGCGCCCAGGCGGGAATGGGTTCGCTCCGGTTCATCACCCGGGCGAGGTAGGCGCCGCACCGGGCGCAGGTCTCCACGTGCTGGTCCAGCTCCGCGCTGCGGAGGCCGAGCGCCGCGCGGTCCAGCTCGAGGAAGGAAGGGTGTCGCGGGGGAGCTGTCATGTTCCGAGCGTCCTCCTCAGGTGTTCCACCTGGGCATCGAGCTTCAGGAGGAGCCGCCGGACCGTCCTGTCGGACATCTGGAGCACCTCCGCGACTTCCTGCTGCGTCAGTCCATCCAGCCGGTGCAGCAACGCGGCCTCCAGCGCCTCCGGGGGAAGGTGCCGCGCGTACAGCTCCAGCTCCTGCCGATGCTGCACCTCGGTCTCCGCGGTGCTCCGCTCCACCGCCATCTGCGCCACCGCCACCTCCGAGGGCACCGTCCTCCGCTGGCGGAGCCGGTCCACGGCCAGGTTGGTGCTGGTCCGGTAGATCCACGCGGTGGCATGGCGCGGGTCCTTCGTCTGGAAGCCCGACTTCCACAGCCGGAGGAAGGTCTCCTGCGCGACGTCCTGGGCCTCGTCGGAGTCCCCCAGCATCCGGCGACACTTCTCCCGGATGAGCGGGAAGTACCGGAGGTAGGCGCTTTGGATGTCGGTGTCCAAGGTCGAAGGGAAACGAAAAGGGGCTCGAAAAGCGGACAGGAAATCGCGCGGCGGATTTTTCAGCGAAGGGCTGTCCGCCTGGAGGCCTCCGCTCCGTTTCTACCGCCTGGCATCCCACCTCTCCGCGCATCTCGCGCCGGAGCCCCGAGGCTTCCATGTCCCGAGTACCGCGCCACCCCGCGTGGTGGAAGGTCGCACTGTCGTGCCTGCTTGCCGCCTCGCCCGTCCTGGCGCAAGGGGTCCCCCCGGGAGACCTCCAGGTCCGCGAGCTCGACGTCCTGGCCACCGATGGAGGGCTGAGCGTCCCCGGAGCCGCGCCCCCCGCCCTCCTCGTGGACGGAGGAACCTC
>NZ_JABBJJ010000102.1 GCF_012933655.1 Pyxidicoccus fallax
CCACCCACCCCACCGCCTGCGCCTGCCCGTGTCTGGAAGCAAGCACGCGCGGTGGTGGTCCGTCACGCCACGGTGATGCCCGCCACCGGCCCCACCATCGAGGACGGCGCGGTCGCCTTCGTGGACGGGAAGATTGCCGCGGTGGGTCGTAACGCGGACGTGGCCACGCCCCCCGGCGCCGAGGAGGTGGACGGCACCGGCCTGTACGTCACGCCCGGTATCATCGACGCGCACAGCCACCTGGGCGTGTACGCGTCGCCGTCCAGCTTCTCCAACAACGACGGCAACGAGGCCACCGCGCCGGTGACGGCCGAGGTCTCCGCCCAGCACGCCTTCTGGCCCCAGGACCCGGGCCTGCGGCGCGCGGCGGCCGGCGGCATCACCTCCCTGCTGGTGCTCCCGGGCAGTGCCAACCTGGTGGGCGGGCGCGGCTACCCGGCGAAGCTGCACTTCGGCCGCTCGGCGGCGGAGATGCGCTTCCCGGGAGCCAGGGACGTCCTGAAGATGGCCTGCGGTGAGAACCCCCGGCGCGTCTACGGCGAGGGCAAGAAGACCGCGCCCGCCACCCGCATGGGCAACGTGGCCGGCTACCGGCAGGCCTTCGCGCAGGCGCGCGAGTACATGAACAAGTGGGACGACTGGCGCAAGAAGAAGGACAAGAAGCCGGACGAGGTCGGCCCCGAGCCGCTGCGTGACTTGAAGCTGGAGACGCTGGCCGAGGTGCTGCGCGGCAACATCCTGGTGCAGAACCACTGCTACCGCGCCGACGAGATGGCGGTGATGCTCGAGGTCGCCGACGAGGCGGGCTACCAGATTCGCGCCTTCCACCACGCGCTGGAGGCCTACAAGCTGCGCGACCGCCTCGCGGAGAAGAACGTGGGCGTGGCCACGTGGGCGGACTGGTGGGGCTTCAAGCTGGAGGCGTGGGACGGCATCCCCGAGAACGCCGCGCTCATCTCCCAGGCGGGCGGCAAGGCCGTCATCCACTCCGATTCCGAGTACGGCATCCAGCGGCTCAACCAGGAGGCCGGCAAGGCGATGTGGCGGGCGCGCGAGTCCGGCATCCTCATCACCGAGGAGGAGGCCCTGCGCTGGGTGACGCTCAACCCCGCGTGGATGATGGGCGTGGAAGACGTCACCGGCTCGCTGGAGCCCGGGAAGATGGCGGACGTGGTGCTGTGGAAGGGCCACCCGCTGAGCGTCTACGCGCGGGCGCAGCGCGTCTGGGCGGACGGCGTCGTCACCTATGACGCGGCCACCGGCCCGGTGGACCCGAGCGACTTCGAGGTGGGCGACAGCGCCGCCAACGCCGCGCGGCTGGTGGCGGGCCCCGCTCCCGCTCCGTCACTGGAAGAGCTGGGCCTCACCGCGCGCTGCGACGTGACGAAGGACCGCGCGTGCGCGGAGCCGCTGCCGCTGGCGAAGGAGGCGGCGTGCACGGTGTTCCAGGGCGTCACGGCCTTCACCGGCACCGAGTGGGTGAAGGACGCCACGGTGGTGGTGCGCGACGGCCGGGTGGGCGGCGTGCAGCGGGGCGTTGCGGGAGCGCCGGCCGCGGGCTGCGCGGTGGTGGAAGGGAAGGGGAGGCTGCTGACCCCGGGCCTCATCGACCCGCTGACGGAGCTGGGGCTGGTGGAGGTGGGGGCGGAGGAGTCCACGCAGGACGACGCGCCGCGAGGCGACGCGGCGAAGCAGGACGTGCGCGCGGCGCTGCTGGCGGCGGACAGCATCAACCCGGCGTCGGTGGTGTTCCCCGTGGCGCGGCTGGGCGGCGTCACCGGCGCGGTGTCCGTGCCGAGGGGCGGGCTCATCTCCGGTCAGAGCGCGTTCGTGACGACGGACGGCGGCGTGCGCCAGGGAACTCTCGCCATGCACCTCAACCTGGGCATCTCCGGCCGGGACGCGGTGTCCGGCTCGCGAGCGCTGGTGCTGGAGCGCGTGCGCGAGCTGCTCTTCGACGCGCGCGAGTACGGCCGGCGCAAGGCGGACTTCGAGCAGCGCCGGATGCGCAACCTGTCCGCGAGCCGGTTGGACCTGGAGGCCCTGCAGCCGGTGCTGGCGGGACGGCTGCCGGTGGTGGTGCGGGCCGAGCGCGTGTCGGACATCCGCGCGGCGCTGCGGCTGGCGAAGGAGTACGGGCTGAAGCTCGTCATCGCCGGGGGCGCCGAGGCGTGGATGACGGCGCCGGAGCTGGCGGCGGCGAAGGTGCCCGTCATCCTCCAGCCCACGCGCAACCTGCCGGCGGACTTCGACCGGCTGAACAGCCGTGGTGACTCGGCGGCGCTGCTGCACGCGGCCGGGGTGCGGGTGCTCATCTCCGTGCTGGGCGAGCCCTCCATGGTGCGAACGCTCGCGCAGGAGGCCGGCAACGCGGTGGCGTGGGGCCTGCCGCACACGCAGGCGCTTCGCGCGGTGACGGGTGACGTCGCGGCGGCGTTCGGCCTGGAGGAGGGCCGCATCGCCCAGGGCGCTCCGGCGGACCTGGTGCTGTGGAACGGCGACCCGCTGGAGTCCGCCTCCCGGCCCGTGGGCATGTGGCTGGGTGGGAAGCAGGTGCCCCTCACCAGCCGCCAGCAGGCCCTGTTCCAGAAGTACAAGGCGCTGGCGAAGTAGACTCGGGGTCCATGAAGACGGAGTGGACCGAAGCGGACTTCCACGAGCTGAGCTGGCACGACGTCCACGTATACGCGGTGGGCGCCGTGCCGGAGCGGTTCGAGGTGCGGCTGGACCTGGACTTCATCGTGGAGTGGCTCGCACCGGGGCCGGGCGCGTCCGCGCTCGACTTCCGCGTGGCGCCCGCGACGCTCGTCTTCGAGAACGCCGGGGAGCTTCAGGTCCATCTGTCTTCTCCCACCGGAGTCCTGACGCTCCAGGAGCTCCGGCGTGAGGACGAGCAACGCCTTCCCGGTGCCTCCATGAGCACCTGGCGTTGGACGTTGGTCGCCAATGAAGGCAGCGTGGCGCTGCGGGCCTCGGGCTTCCGGCAGTTCCTGCGTCAGGCGCCCCAGTGGGTCCGCGGACGCCAGCACCTCCTGGAGGAGGAACGCGGCGGGCCGAGTCTTTCCGCGCTCCCGGCGAAGTAGGCCGCACGCGTCGCTGGCTTCATGACCTGCTCCTTTCATGGGCTCGCCGGGTCGCGCCATCCGCGGCCCGAGGCTCCGCCCCTGCATACGGAGCGTGGCGCGAAGTCTGGTTTTTCCTCCCATTTTTTTCGGGAAAAGGCGCCGAGGTCGATGCAATTGAATGACGCCTGAGCGACGAAGCGCCCTCGGATTGGGAAAAATCCTTCCCAGACAGTTGCATGTTTTTTCCCTGTGCACAGGTTCGGCGCGCCGTAAGGCCTGCCCCCGAGGTGCATTGTGCTGTTTGATAAGTCGAATCATCCCACTGACTGCAACCCAAGATCGCCGGCATCGCAAAACTCCAACGCGGAGGTCAATCACTCTCGATATCCTGGTTTCACTCAACTCCTCGCATTGACCCTCCTGTTGCTCGTCCCCGTCGTCGCGAGCGCGCAGGACGTGTTGCTCTCGGACACCTTCAACCGCACGTCCGGCCTGGGCTCGAAGTGGCGGGTGGACTTCGGCTCGTTCACCACGGACGGCACCCATGCCGTCTCCGGAACGCCGCCGAGCCAGGGCAACTGGGCCAGCATCGTCCCGGCGCTGGGGACGAATGACTACGCCGTCTCCGCGGACATCATCGTCCCCACGGGCTCGCACCAGTCCGGCGTCGTGGCGCGGAGCAGCACCGCGGGCGCCTTCGACAGGGACCTGTACGCCGCGCAGCTCGACACCGCGGGCTCGCTGAGGCTGTACCGGCGCAATGCCTCCACCTGGACGCCGCTGGCGAGCACCCCCGTCACCGTCGTCGCGGGCACCTCCTACAACCTGAAGCTCGTCGTCACCGGCGCCTCCTCCGTCCAACTGGAGGTGTGGCTGGATGGCAAGCGGAAGCTCGTCCATGCCGACACCTCGGCCAGCCGGCTGCTGGCGGGAATCCCTGGCATCGAGGCCCATGACGCTGGCGTCAAGTTCCGCAACGTCCAGGTCGTCAGCGCGGCGTCCCACCTGTTCTCGGACGCCTTCGACCGGACGACGGGACTCGGGGCGAGCTGGCAGACCGTCTATGGGGCGTTCACCACGGACGGCACCTCCGCCATCTCGGGCACGCCGCCCGTCAATGGGAACTGGGCGCGCGTCGTCCCGGCGCTCGGCACGAATGACTACGTCGTCTCCGCGGACATCATCGTCCCCGCGGGCGCTCGCACCTCCGGGCTCGTCGCGCGCAGCAGCGACGCGAGCGCCTTCGACAAGGACCTGTATGCCGCGCAGCTCGACACGACTGGCTTCGTCCGGCTCTACCGGCGCAACGGCTGGGAGTGGACGCCGCTGGCGAACACGACGGAGTCCATCGTCGCCGGCACCTCCTACAACCTGAAGCTCGTGGTGACGGGCTCGAACCCGGTGCGCCTCGCGGTGTGGCTCAACGGCGTCCAGCGGCTCTCTTACGACGACACCTCCTCCAGCCGGCTGACCGCGGGCGGCGCCGGCCTGGAGAACTACAACGCGGGGGTGAAGTACTCGAACTTCGCGGTGGATGCCGTCACCACCGTCAGCGTCCCCTTCGCGGGCCAGGGCTCCGGCACCGTGGCGGCGCGTGGCATCTCCTGCACGGGAAGCTGTGACATGCGGGTTCCCAAGGGCACCGTCCTTCCCCTGGAGGCGAGGCCCGCTTCCGCCTCGTCCATCTTCACGGGCTTCACGGGCGACTGCCTGGGAGAGAGCGGCTGCAGGGTGGTGGCCAACGAGAACAAGAGCATCACCGCGAACCTGGACGTCGCCACCGTCACCCTGGACATCTTCTGGAACGGGGACAAGGGCTGGGTGGACTGCACTCCGGAATGCCCGCGGCTCCCGCGGTTCCCCGGGCCCTACACCCACGCCATCATCGCGCCCGTGGGGACGGCCATCACCCTCGTCGCCCACGGGCGCGAGGGCGACGGCTGGACGTTCGCGAGCTGGTCCGGCAGCGGCCTCTGCAACGGCTCCAATCCGACGTGCACCTTCACCGCGACCGGCGACGGGGAGGTGAGGGCGGAGTTCGGCGGTCTGCAGATGCCGCCCACCACCATCGAGGTCAAGGTGGACGGGCAGGGCACCGTCACCGGGCCCAACGGGTTCTCCTGCACGAGCACGTGTGACATCACGGTGCCCTGGGGAGATGCGCTGACCCTGGTGGCGTCACCGGCCCCGGGCTGGAAGAACGCGGGCTGGAGTGGGTCCATCGACCCTGCCGCCAGCTCCATCTCGGTCGCCAAGGTGGACACGTACCGTGGCTACGCGGTGACCGCCTTCTTCGACCAGCTGCCTCCCTACCCGTGCGGAAACACGCCTTGCACGCGCGGGCAGTTCCCTCCGGCCACCTGGCGGCCCTACGGCCCGACCTCGCCGTTCAACATGGCCGTCTTCGAAAACCCGCCGCTGATGGCCAACTCCCCCAAAATCATCGAGCGGCTGCTGGGAGACCTCTCCAAGAACAATCAAATCTCCAACCTGTGGATTCCGGCCGACGGCCTCTCCGGGTGGCCTACGTACTACGGCACGAGCACCGACCCGACCTATAACATCCGCTGCGGTTGGAACACGGCGACCAGCCAGTGCAGCGTCGGCAACATGCCCGGAAGGGCGCCCGCCGGCGCTCGCATCCAGGGCAATGACGGCTCGGCGAACGCGGACCGGCACCTGACCTTCATCGACCAGGTCTCCGGCATCGAGTACGACCTCTTCGAGGTGGTGACGAACCCGCTGCCCGCGGGCGGCGGGGACATCCAGGTCTCCTGGGCCGGCTACACGATGGCGATGACGGGCGACGGCCGGGCCCTGGGCAATGGCGAGGGCAATGCCGCCAAGGTGGGCAACCTGGCGGGGCGCATCCGCATCGAGGAGCTGAAGGCCGCCGTCGAGAACAACTCGTACATCGACCATGCCCTCTCCGTGTCCGTGAACTGCACCAGCGCCAGGTCCGTCTATCCCGCGCGGCCGGAGAACTCGGGGCGGGCCTGCTCGGCGCTCAAGATTCCCCTCTCCAACGACGACGCTCCGCCCATGGGCGCGCGGCTGTGGCTCGACATGTCGTACACGGAGATCGACCAGCTCCCGATTCCGACGTGGAAGAAGGTCATCCTGCGGACGCTCAAGATGTATGGCGCCATCATCAATGACACCGGCTCGGACTTCTACTTCACCCTCCAGACGGAGTCCGGCAACCAGTACACGTCCATGGAGGCGAACGACGCCTGGCTCGACTTCGCCTCGAACCTGTTCGCCCAGAACACCCCGGACTGGAGCAAGGACCCGGCTGGCAACTACACGGGCAAGTTCCAGGAGCTGAACAACAACATCAACTGGACGACGACGGTGTGGAGCCGCCTCAAGGTGCTCGACCCCTGCGTGTCCACCGGCAACTGCACTCGCTGATGAAAAGACGGCGGCCGTCCCCGGTGAGAGGGACGGCCGCCGTGCCTTCAGGCCACCCGGGTGGGGTCAGTCACCCGAGTAGATACCAATCGCGCCGGGCACCACCGTGCCGTCCTTCTGGGTGGTGCCCTGGAAGGCCACCAGCATGCGGCGCTTCGCGCCCGTGCGGTCCACCTGGATGTCCGGCACGGGCATGGACGCCAGCTCCCGCCCGAAGGTGGCGTACCCGTAGCGGTCCACGGCGCTCCTCACGCGGCTGAGGCCGCCGCCCCAGGCGGTGCCCGTCCAGACGCTGCCATCCAGCGGGTCCGCGGCCACGCTGGCGACGTGCGGGGCCGCCAGCTCGTTCCTCAGCGTGCGGAGGACCTCGCCACGGTCATTGAGCTGGGCGAGGCCATTGCCGAAGGAGCCCACCCAGACGGTGTCCCCCACCACGGCCATGCCGGAGACCAGGTCTTCCGTGCGCTCCTCGGGGCGCGAGTACCGGCCGCCCTCGCCCACTGCGTCCTTCCAGATGTCGATGCGGTTCCAGGCGTAGTCCGGATGCTCGGTGCGCGTCTGGCACTCCCAGAAGTCACCGTTGGTGGTGCCATAGAAGTACCGCGTCGAGCGGTTGGCGCCACCCACCCAGACGTCGCCATTGGGCATGAGGGCAAGCCCCCAGTACGCGTCGGTCAGCAGCGCGCCCTTCACCCGGTACTTGCTGTAGTCCTTGCCGTACCGCGCCTCGTCCTCCTTCTTGTGGGAATAGACATACGCGTTGAAGCCCGGGTGGCTGTGCTCCTCCACGCCCGAGCACGCGAGCTGACCGTTGCACCTGGGAGCGCCCTTGAAGTGGGCGTCACCGCGGGCGAAGCCGTGGTTGGCGCCGAACCAGACGCTGCTGCGCTCGGGCTTCTCCGGGTGCTTGTGGTACACGATGCGCCAGATGTTGCAGAGCTTCTCGCGGCCCTCGGGCTCGTCCCCGACGACGTTCGGGCCCGACGAGATGTCGTAGTGCACCACGTCGAGGGTGCCGTCCGCGCGCAGGCTCACCCGGTCGGCGTCGCCGCTCTTGTAGACCTCGGCGATGGGCTGGCGCCTCCTCTGATGGGCGTCGGCCCACTCGTCCTCGCAGCCAGGCATGCCCGGCGCCGGGTCCTTGCCCGCGTAGCCCACGAAGACGGTGCCGTCCCAGGCGCCCGCCACCGAGATGACCTTGAGGTACTTGGCTCCGGGAGGCTCGCTGCCATCCGGCATGTAGCCATACGGGCGCAGCCCGTCGGCCATGGTGAAGCGCCGGAAGGTCTTCTCCCCCTTCTTCATGAGGAAGAGGCCCTCCTCGCCGCCGGCCACCCAGACGTTGCCGCCCTCGTCGGCGGTGACGCCGTAGACGAACCGCGGGCCGCCCTGCGCGCGGCCGTAGAACTCCCAGGTGGAGGAGGACGCCGGCAGGTCATACTTCAGCTCGACGACCCCCGCGTCAGGGGTGCCGGAGTCGGGCGTGCCGGAGTCGGGCGTGCCGGAGTCTGGCGTGCCCGCGTCCGGAACCGGGTCCTCGCCGCCGTCGGGCGTGCCCGGTCCAGCGTCGGGCGTGCCCGAGTCGGGCTCCGGGTCCACCGTGCCGCCGTCCGGTCGCGGCTCCGGATTCACCGGAGGGTCCTCCGGCCGCTCCTCCGGAGGCGTCGGGGCATCCAGCCCCGGAGTGTCCTGCTTCGCATCGCCGGTGCTCTCGGAACCACAGCCCGCCGCCGTCCACATCGCGCCCGCCATCAGGAGCGCGCCCGCCCAACGCCATCCGCGCGTCATTGCCACCACCCCACCCGAAGAAACCCTGGGACGCCCCCAGCCGGGCCGTCCCGTCCACGCCCCTCCTTGGCAAAGCCGGTGCCAGCCCTTCCTGTCCGGAGGAGGGGTGTCAGCGTCCGCTCCCGGACAGGGCGTGGGAAACTCCGTTCCCACCCTGTGCACGTGGGAGTCCCGGACAGGCCCGGAATCGTGCTAGGTCCTTCCAGAATGGGTGGAAACGACGCGCGAGGCCGGACGCCGCTTTCACTGGTGGGACAGGAGCCGGACCTCCTCTTCTACACACGTCAGGCGAGCGAGCACGGCCAGCCGGTGCTGGTGCTGGGCGCCGCCAATGGGCGCGTGGTGTGGTCGCTGGCCGAGCACGGCTTCACCACCGTGGGCGTGGACCCGTCCGAGGTGATGATCCGCTCCGCCGAGGAGCGCCGCGCGACGGAGTCCGCGGAGGTGTCCAACCGGGCCCGCTTCCAGGTGGCGGACCCGCGCGCGCTGCGGCTGCCGGACCGCTTCCCGCTGGTGCTGGCCCCGCAGCACGCGCTGGGGCTGATGCCCGGCAATGACGACCTGGAGGCCTTCCTCGCCACGGTGAAGTACCACCTCGCGCCGGGGGGCACCTTCGTCTACGACGTGCTCAACACGCCCCGCGAGCCGGTGCTCCCGCGCGACGACGAGGAGCCCGGCGCCGGGCTGGAGCCGCGCCGCCCGCTGTTCGCCCTCCACCTGCGCGAGCGCAAGCGCCCCGGAAGCCCCAGCCCCATCCGCCGCCTCAAGCTGCGGCACTTCTCCCCGGAGGAGCTGGACGCGGCCCTCACCGCCGCGGGCCTCGTGCCGCGCGAGCGCTACGGCCGCTTCGACGGCAAGCCCTTCGATTTGGAGGACTCGCGCCACATCGGCGTCGCCGCGCCCTGAGTCAGCGCTCGAAGCGGTAGCCCAGCCCGCGCACGGTGAGGAAGTGGCGGGGCTCCTCCGGGTCCGGCTCGAACTTCAGCCGCAGCTGGCGCATGAAGTTGTCCACGGTGCGCGCGCTGCCCTCGTAGTGGTAGCCCCACGCGCCGGACAGCAATTCCTCGCGGGTGAAGGTGCGCCCCGGGTGCGCGAGGAAGTGCGCCAGGAGCTTGAACTCCTGCGCCGTCAGCTCCACCGGCTTGCCGTCTCGCGACACGGTGCGCGCCGCCATGTCCACGCTCACGTCGCCGAACGTCACCGGCGGCGGCGTCGTCCCGGCCACGCCGGGGTAGCGCCGGCGCAGCACGGCCTTGATGCGCGCCAGCAATTCCTGGAGGCCGAACGGCTTCACCACGTAGTCGTCCGCGCCCAGGTCGAGGCCGACAATCTTGTCCCGCTCCATGCCCTTGGCGGACAGCACCACCACGGGCGTGTCCCGGCCGCGCTGGCGCAGCTCCTTGAGGAGCTCGTAGCCGTTGAGCTCCGGCAACATGATGTCCAGCACCACCAGGTCCGGCGCGTCGTCCAGCGCGCGCGCCAGCCCGGTGCGTCCATCCTGGGCCTGGAGCACCTCGTAGCCCTCGAAGCGCAGGTTCATGGACAGGCCGGTGAGGATGGACAGGTCGTCCTCCACCACCAGGATGCGCCGCGTCGTCTCCGTCATGCCTTCCCCACCGGCAGGTGGATGGTGAACCTGCTGCCCCTGCCGGGCTCGCTGTGCACGCCGATGCGTCCGCCGTGAGCCTCCACGATGCGACGGGCAATGGCCAGCCCCAACCCACTGCCCTCCGTCCGCCGTGTCAGCAGGTTATCCACGCGATAGAAGCGCTCGAAGATGCGCTTGCGCTCCTTGGGCGCGATGCCCACGCCATTGTCCTCCACCGACAGGTCCACGAACTTGCCGCCCCTTCGCGCGGTGAGGGTGATGCGCCGGTCCTCGGGCCCGCTGTACTTGTAGGCATTCTGGAGCAGGTTGAGCAGGGCCCCGGCGACGGCGTCCTTGTCCACGTCCAGCGTCGGCAGCCCGTCCGCCACCTCCACCTTCAGGTCCACGCCGCCCTCCAGGCGCTGGGCGCGGAAGGCCGCCACCGCCGCCTCCACCACCTCCGACACGGGCAGCGGCGCGAGCTGGTACACCTTGCGTCCGCCCTCGATGCGCGCCCAGTCCAGCACCCGCTCGATGAAGATGGACAGGCGCTCCGTCTCGCGCGTCAGCAGGGTGAGCACCTCCTGCATCTGCGCCGGGTCCTTCAGCCGCCCCAGGGCGAGCGTCTCGATGAACATGCGGATGGAGGTGAGCGGCGTGCGCAGCTCGTGGCTCACCAGCGACACGAAGTCCGTCTTCATGCGGGACAGCTGCGCCTCGCGGTAGAGGGCGCGGCCCGTGTAGACGACACCGAAGGTGAGCGTCAGGTAGAACAGGCCCAGCAGCACGCCGTACAGCACGCGGTTGCGCGTGGAGGCGCGCGCCACCGGGTCCTCGCCGGTGGGCAGCACCACCAGCCGGAAGTCCTGCAGGGGCGGGGACAGCACGCGCTCGGCCAGCCCCACCGGGCCCAGCGCGCTGGCGCGGGCCTGCGCCACCTCCGACACCAGCTTGCCCATCAGCCCGCCCTCGTTGACCTCCCGGGGGATGCCCTGCAGGGAGAAGAGCACCGGCTCTCCGGACACGGCGCGTGGATCCACCCACTCCGCCACGAGCTGCTCCAGTGCCCGGACCGACAGCCGCACGCCACGCACCTCGTTGCCCCGCCGCTCGGCGGCCACCAGCAGCGCGCGGCTGCCGGTGGCCAGGGAGAACACGGTGGGCTTGGTGGGCAGCGCGCCGGCCTCGGGCAATACGGCCGTGAGCGCCTCCTGGAGCTGGGGGTCGCTGGTGTGCACGCGCCCGCCCTCCACGTGGAAGGTGCCGTCCGGCTCGGACACCGTCCGTCCGTCCGACAGCACCAGGCGCAGGCTGCCCGCCTCCTCCTCCAGACGCGCGGAATCCAGCGCCTGGGGCAGCTCCGAGGACAGCGACTCCAGGGTGCCGCGCCAGGCGGACTCCAGCCGCTTCTCCACCGCCGCGCGCTCGTTGATGATGGCCACAACGCCGAAGCCGGACAGGCCGGCGGAGGGCACCACCACCAGGACGATGAGCAGGGCGAACGTGCGCCGGAAGTTGAGGATGACGGGGGGTGAGCGCGCCACGGCCCCTCTCCTTTACTCCCACCCGGAGCCACATGCTCGTGGCGTTTCACACCGGACGATGCCGGAGGACTGTCCGCCACCCGGACTCCGGGTGTGGAAGCCGTCGACTTCAGGGGCCTTCTGATGCAAGCATGTGGGTCCGCGGGGGAGGCGAGCGTCCAGGGCCGGCCGCCAGTTCCCCTACAATGAGACGCAGGTGTCCCGGAATCCGGCATGGGCAGGCAGGGGTGGGGCCGGGACGCGCGAGGAGGACATTCCATGAGACGGCACGTACTGGCCGCGGTGCTGACTTCGGCGCTGGGGCTGGCGGGGTGTGAGGACCGCCAGGCGGAGGCGACGTGGTCCAACGCATCGGGCTCGGTGGCGCTCAGCCGCGATGACGCCTTCCTGTACGCGGTGGACGCCGACACCGGCGTCCTGTCGGTGGTGGACACCGCGCGCGGGGAAGAGGTGGGCGAGGTGAAGGTCGGCCGCGGGCCGGAGCGCGTGGTGGTGGGCCCGGACGACACCATCTACGTGTCCAACCGCGCCGAGCGCAGCGTGTCCGTCATCCGCCGGGGTGACTGGACGGAGTCGGCGCGCATCCCCGTGGGCGTGGAGCCCATGGGGCTGGCGGTGTCCCCGGACGGCGGCACGCTGTACGTGGTGAACAGCACCGCGCTGGACAGCACCGAGCACGGCACGCTGATGGCGGTGGACACGCGCTCGTTGACGGTCCGCTGGGAATTGCCGGTGGGCGAGGAGCCGCGCGGCATCGCGCTGGTGGACGGCGGCAAGCGCGCGCTCATCAGCCTGTTCCGCCACAGTGACCTGGTGACGGTGGACCTGTCGGACTCGGGCCGGCCGCGCGTGCGGCGGGAGGGCACGGACGTGTACTCGCGCGCCAACGTCCGGAACGCGGCCGAGGGCGACGTGGCGCCCCTGCCGCAGGTGGCCACGGGCATCTCCTTCCGGCCCCGGGGCATGGCGGACGTGGTGGTGACGCCCAACGGCGAGCGCGCCTTCGCGCCGGTGCTGTGGGCGCGCGAGGACCCGCTCGGCGGGCCGACGGACCCCAACGTGCCGTCGTCGGGTGACGGCGCGCTGTACGGCGGCGGGGGAATCCCGTGCAGCACGGGCGGCGTGGTGGCGCCGGGCCTGCTCGCGTTCGACACGGAGGAGGGGACGCCGCTGGTGGACGACCTGGACCAGTGCCGTCCGCCGCCGGAGCAGATTCCGGACTTCCCGCCGTCCACCATCGTCAGCCCGGAGGCCACGCACGCCATCCAGGGCCCGGTGGCGGCGGTGGTGGACCCGTCCGGCCTGTGGATTTTCGTGGTGAACCGCGAGACGGACAACGTGGCCGTCATCCCCACGGACCGCCGCTCCGGCTCGGACATCGTGAACTTCAACGGCAGCAGCGTGCGCCAGCTGGTGCGCGTGGGCTCCGGCCCCAGCGGCATCGCCATCCGCCGCGACGGCCGCAAGGCGTACGTGCACAACGCGTTCGACCACACGGTGACGACGCTGGTGAGCGACGGCTCGGGCGCGGTGGCCAACGTACGCGCGGAGGGCGCGCCGCTGAAGCTCGTCGCGGACGTGCTGGAGCCCCAGGCGGTGGCGGGGCGCAAGCTCTTCTACTCCGCGCTGGACACGCGCATGACGAGCACCAACGTGGGCGCGTCCTGCGCGTCGTGCCACCTGGACGGCCGGGATGACGGCCACGTGTGGGGCTTCCCGGACGGCCCGCGCCAGACGCCCAGCCTCGCGGGCCGGCAGGTGACGAAGACGGGCCCGTTCCACTGGAGCGGCGAGTTCCCCACGATGCGCGACTTCCTCGACGCCACGGTGCGCAAGCGCATGGGCGGCTCGGCGCTGGACACCGTCATGGTGTCGCAGCTGTCCGCCTTCATCGACGTCATCCCCACGCCGGACAACCCCTACAAGCGCGAGGCGCTCACCGGGGCCCAGGCGCGCGGCGCCCAGGTCTTCAAGAAGGCCGCGTGCGACGGCTGCCACGAGGGCGAGACGCTCACCAACAACAAGCAGGCCGACGTCGGCACCTTCATCACCACCGGCCCCATCCAGGACGACGCGAACGTGCGCAAGGTGGGGCTCAACACGCCGTCGCTGCTGGGCCTGGCCCGCACGGCGCCCTACCTGCATGACGGCAGCGCCACGTCGCTGAAGGCCCGCTTCATCCAGGGCCGCCAGTCCAACGCGCACGGCGCCACGTCACAGCTGACGGAGGCCGAAATCGACGACCTGGTGGAGTACCTGCGCACGCTGTAGCGCGCGGAGGCCCGAGAGGGTTGCCAGGACACGGGGCCGCCTCGCGCGACACGCGGGGGCGGCCCTTCGTGCGTTCAGGGCAGGCCGGCGTCCTCGGCGGGAGGTGGCGGCATGGCGAGCGCGGCGGGCGTGGTGGTGGAGAGGGCGGAGCGCGCGACGTCGAGGGCCCGCTCCGGGTCTCCGCCCAGCCAGGTGACGATGAGCGCGCAGGGCGTGTCGTCGTCCCACGTCATCACCTGCAACATGCCCTGCGCGGGAGCGCGGCGGACGGCGGCGCGGCCCAGCGCGGGCACCTCGAGGCCCCCGGCGCGCAGGGAGGGGGCCAGCAGCGCGCGCACGTCCGTCCGCGAGTAGCGGCTGTTGCAGTCCCACGTCACGGAGACGGTGACGTCCTTCTCCGTCTCCGAGCGGAGCGCGCACAGCGGCCCGCACGTGGGGCACGCGCGCTCCTCCCGTATCGAGAAGCCGGGCAGCGTCAGCTCGCGCATGTCCGCGGGCATCAGCACGTCGCAGCCCGGCAGTGGCAGGTCGCCGGGGCGCGGACGTGCGGCGGTGCCCGCGTCGGCCGTGGTTCCCGTGGAGTCCGTCGTGCGAGCGCGGCACCCGCCCAGGGCCAGTGCCAGTATCAGTGCCGCGCGCCCTCCTGCCCTCATCCCGTGGTCTCTCCCTGGCGCACCGTGGCGCGGCGCGGATGGTAGACCGGCGGACGCCCCGCGCGGCCACGTTTCCCCGCGCGGGTGCTCGCTTCCGGACGGGCTCCCTCCCCCGCCGGGCCGGGGAGGAGGCGGGCTTCCCTCGTGTCCCCGGACGGCGTGGACTAAGCTGCCGCCCGCTTCCATGGTCCCCGTGCGCCTCCTCTCCGTGCTCCTCCTCGTCCCCGGCGTGCCCGCGCTGGCGCGGCCGTCCGAAGCGCCCGCCTCGCGAGGCACCGCTCCGGTGGAGGGGAGGGGAGCGGCCTTCCCGCCTGAACGTGCCCCGGGTGCATCCTGGCAGGGGGCCGGAACGGAGGCGGCACTCCGCGGGCCCGGCGCTCCCGCCCGGTCCGGGCAGCACGCCAACCGGTCCGAGACGCCCGGGAGTGCTGGGACTCCGGCCGCCTCCTGGCCGGGGACTCGTGGCGTGGTGGCGCTCCAGCAGAGCAGCCCTCCGGACGAGTCCTGGCAGGGAGCCGGCAAGGCGGAGACGCCCCGGCGCGACAGCACGCCGGACGAGTCGTGGCAGGGGCCCCGCCAGGGCGTGACGCCTCGGGGCAACAGCACTCCGGATGAGTCCTGGCGGGCGCCCGGTGAGGTGGAAGAAGCCCCCGGGCCCGGCAGCCCTTCGGAGAAGCTCGGGGGGGAGCCCGCCGAGGTGGAGGCGCCCCGTCGCAACAGCACTCCGGACGACACCTCCTGGGAGTCCTTCCCCGGCGCCACGGCGGTACCGGAGGGGCAGGACGCCGCCGCGCTGCCCCGGCTGCCGGAGGTACCGCCCCTGGTTCCGGTGGACGACGTGCCACCGCGCCGCCCCCCGACCGCGCGCGCTCCGCGCAAGCCCGAGGGGCCGCCTCCGGTGCCCAACCGGGTGAGCCTGCTGGGCGCGCGCACGGTGGGGCCGGGTGGCTTCGCGGCGGGCTTCTCCCTGGGCTTCCCCCTGCTGTCCGCGCGCGCGGCCGTGGGCGTGCTGCCCCGGGTGGACGCACTGGTGGGCGTGGACAGCCTCTACGGGATGATGACGGAGCTGCGCGTGGGCGGGCGGTGGATGGTGCTGGATGGCGGCCCGCGCTGGAGCCTGGGGCTCGTGGTGGAGGGGGGCCATGCCTTCTTCCTCCGGCCGGCGAGCGTGGAGGACAAGGGCGCGCGATATCTCAGCGGCCGGCGCAACTGGAACGTGCAGCCCGGCATCGTCGGCAACCTCCAGCTGAGAGGGCCTCGCGCGGCGCGCCTCTTCTTCGACGCGCGCTATCACCTCTCGTTCGACACGGAGCCCATCCAGCGCACGCCGCTGGGCGGACTGCCGCCCTCCGTGGTGACGGGCAGCGCCTTTCCGTTGCGAGTGGGCGCGGAGATGCCCCTGAGCGAGAAAACGTCCTACTCTTTGACACTGGGCGGGGATGTGCGGACCCGCCCCGAGGACGCGGACTTCATGCCCGTCTTCTCCGTCGGCATCGTCACCGGTCTCTAAGCGGCGCTCCGAGCGCGCCCCACCTTCCAGCGAGGTCCTGCATGCGTGGCTGTGTCATCGGCTCCGGCTCCTTCGGTACGGCCCTGGCGAACGTCCTCGCGGTGAACTGCGAGGAGGTCCGGCTGTGGGGCCGCGAGCCCACCGTGGTGGAGGCCATCAACACCCGCCACGAGAACATCACCTACCTGAAGGGCATCCCCATCTCCGAGCGCGTGCGCGCCACGACGAGCCTCGAGGAGGCGCTCGCCGGGGCGGAGCTGGTGGTGCTGGCCACGCCCAGCCATGCCACGCGCGAGGTGATGGCCAGGGCGAAGCCGTACCTGCCGCGCCACGTGCCCCTCGTCACGGTGGCCAAGGGCATCGAGAACGAGACGCTGCTGACGATGACGGAGCTCCTGGAGGACTGCCTCCCGGAGGAGTTCCACCCGTACATCGCGGTGCTGTCCGGGCCCAGCTTCGCCAAGGAGCTGGCGCGGCGCATGCCCACGGTGGTGACGATTGCCTCCCACTGGGACAAGGTGGCGGTGCGCTGCCAGAAGGCGCTGCAGACGGAGACGTTCCGCAGCTACACGTCCACGGACGTGGTGGGCGTGCAGTACGGCGGCGCGCTGAAGAACGTCATCGCCATCGCCGCGGGCATGGCGGACGGCCTGGGCATGGGCCACAACGCGCGCGCGGCCATCATCACCCGCGGGCTGGCGGAGATTACGCGCCTGGCGGTGCGCAAGGGCGCCAACCCGCTGACGCTCTCCGGCCTGTCCGGCATGGGCGACCTGGTGCTGACGTGCACGGGCGAGCTGAGCCGCAACCGGCACGTGGGCATGGAGCTGGGCAAGGGCCGCAAGCTGCCGGACATCCTCGCGGAGATGAAGGAAGTGGCCGAGGGCGTGAAGACGGCTCGCAGCGCCCGCGACCTCGAAATCAAGACGGGCGTGGAGCTGCCCATCTGCCATCAGGTCTACCTGATTGCCTACGAGGGCAAGAGCGCGAAGAGCGCCGTGGTGGACCTGATGACGCGCCAGCCGAAGTCGGAGCTGGCGGGCGGCTGAAGGCGCGGGGACGTCAGCTCCGCGCGAGGAGGCCGAGCACGTCCCGGGAAGCAGCGCGACGGCCGGTGGCGCGCATCCAGAAGAGGATGCCGCCCACCACCACCGCGTTGGGCACCACCATCCAGGCCCAGTGCGGGTCCGCCAGGTCCCGGCCGCTGAAGAGGTCGAGCTGGTGGACCTGCGCGTCCACCACCACCCAGGCGGCGAGCCCCAGCAGACCGAGCACGGCGCCCGCGGGGAGGGCCCACGCCGTGAACTCGAGCGTCCGCCGGAAGCGCCCCGCGGGCGCGCCGGTGTCCGGGCCCACGACGTCCCGGGCGTTGCGCGCGGGCGAACGCAGCCAGAGCACCAGCAGCGGCAGCCCCAGGGCCAGGACCAGGTTGAAGAGCATGTCGAGCCACATGGGCTTCTCGAAGATGGAAACCACGTGGATGTCCATGGGACTCCGCCTCCCGGGGCGCCGCGCGCGCCCTGCTGGAGCCGCGCTCAGTACCGCCGCACGCTCGGGTCCGGCAGCGCGCCGCGCACGCGCCACACGGTGAGCCGCTGGGAGTTGGTGTGGCTCACCACGAGGCCCTCCTGCTGCATCTGCTCCAGCAGGCGGTTCGTCTTGAGCCGGTCCAGCCCCACGGCCTTCGCCACCATGTCGCCGGGCATGCCGCTGATGTTGCGGCGCAGCTCGTTGACGATGGCGCGCTTGAACTCGTTCTTCTGCAGGCCGTCCAGGTCCTGCGTCCTCCAGGCCTGGAGGATGCCCGCGGCGATGAGGAGGAGCGTCAGCACCGCCACCGCCGGGTAGATGATGTGGCTGTTCTGCTCCAGCAGCTCAATGTAACCGGGGGACACCGACGACACGGGCTTCTGGTAGTTCGGCGCCTGCGCCAGGAGCCCGCTCGTCAGCAACGTCTGGAGGGAAGTCATCGCCACGGTGCGGACTCTAGGAAAAGCAACGCCTTGCCGGCAACGGGGCCGGCAAGGCGTCGAAGAGCGGGGGACTACACCGCGCCAATGGCTTCCGTGGCGCCCTCGGCGAACAGCGTGGTGTCCGCCTTGGCCAGCAGCGAGGCGAGGCCCTCGCGCGTCGAGGCGCTGATGGCCACGCCGCCGCGGCTGCGCAACAGCGCCTCCACGTCCTCGGGCGCCATCTTGTCCGCCTTGTTCCACACCATCAGGCGCGGCTTCTCCATCAGCCCCAGCGACTCGAGGATGTTCTCCACCGCCTCCACCTGCTCGTCGCGCGCGGGGTCCGCCGCGTCGACGACGTGCAGGAGCAGGCTGGCGTCGTACAGCTCCTCCAGCGTGGCGCGGAAGGCCGCCACCAGGTCCTTGGGCAAATCCCGGATGAAGCCCACCGTGTCGGTGATGATGACCTCCCGCTCCTGCGGGAAGCGCAGCCGCCGGCTGGTGGGGTCCAGCGTGGCGAACAGCTTGTTCTCCGCCAGCACCTCGGCGTTGGTGATGGCGTTGAGGAGCGTGGACTTGCCCGCGTTGGTGTACCCGACGATGGAGATGACCGGCAGCTCGCGCCGGTTGCGCTGCGCCCGCCGCACGCTGCGCTCGCGGCTGATGGCGTCGATGCGCTTCTCCAGGTGGGTAATCCGCTCGCGCACCCGGCGACGGTCGATTTCCAGCTTCGTCTCACCGGGGCCGCGCCCGCCGATGCCACCGGCGAGCCGGCTGAGCGAGTCATCGCTCTGCACCAGCCGGGGCAGCCGGTACTTCAGCTGCGCCAGCTCCACCTGGAGCTTGCCCTCGGCGCTCTGCGCGCGCTGCGCGAAGATGTCGAGGATGAGCTGCGAGCGGTCCAGCACCTTGAGGCTGGTGGCCTCGCCGATGTGGCGCCCCTGCGACGGGGTGAGGTCCTTGTCGAAGATGAGCAGGTCCACCATGGACTGCATGGAGCGCAGGTTGAGGTCCTCCAGCTTGCCGCGCCCGATGAGGTAGCGCGGGTCCGCCTCTCGGCGCACCTGCAGCACGCTGTCGATGACCTCCACGCCCGCGGTGCGCGCCAGCTCCTTCAGCTCCGCGAGGCTGGCCTCCGCCTGGCCACGGTCGCCGTTGAGGCACACCGCCACGAGGATGGCCTTCTCCCGGCCTCCGACCTTGCGCGCGGCCGCCTTGCGGTTGAACTCCTCCTCCAGCGCGTCCAGCGTGGCCATCAGGTCCGGCTGCTCGACGTGCACCGAGGGCAGGGTGCTGACCTGCCAGAACTCCCCGGTGCCGTTCTCCGGCACGAGGTGCGCGAAGTGGAGCACGCCGGGCAGGCCCTCATCGCCCACGCCGACGGCGGCCACGCAGTCCAGGCGCAGCAGCGCGAGGTCCGTCAGGTCGTCCTTCGTCAGGGGCTCGCTCTTGAGGTGGGTGTGGACGAGCCGCAGGCCACGCAGACGAATCTGGCCCGCGCGGGCGCGGCCGATGTCCGGCAGCTCCAGCTTGTGCGCGTTGCCCACCACCACGTGCTCGATGTCGCCCTTGCGGTTGATGAGCACACCCACCTGCCGGTTCGTCTCACGCGACAGCTCGGTGAGGTGGCGGGCGAGCTCGGGCGACACGATTTCGTGCGGCGACACCCGCCGACGGTAGGTGTTGCGCAGCCGGTGCTGCTCGCTCGACTTCAGGCCCAGGGTGTTGCCGTAGATTTCCTTCAAACCGTCTCTCCTGGTGGAGCCCGCCTGGCCCCCACGCGTACCGGAACTCTATATGGCCACCCGTCCGGTGGGTCTCATGTCCCGGCCCGTTCCGAAGACCGTGACAGGTGGAAACACTCCGTGGACGCACTCTCTTTCCGTTTCTGACCTACTCTGATGACCGTGAGTTCGATTTCCGCTGGCCGCACCGCCCTGCGCGCCGCCCGTCGCGTGGTGGTGAAAATCGGCACCAACGCGCTGACGAACGCCACCGGGCGTTTCAACCGCACCCACTTCGATGCGCTGGGCCGGGATTTGTTGTGGGCCGCCCAGGGGCGCGAATTGGTGGTGGTGTCCAGCGGCGCCATCGCCCTGGGGGTGGAGCGCCTGGGCCTGCCGGGGCGTCCCAAGGACATTCCCGGCAAGCAGGCGTGCGCGGCGGTGGGGCAGAGTCGGCTGATGCAGGCCTATGAGGAGACCTTCAGCGGCGCGGGACGGGCGGTGGCGCAGGTGCTCCTCACCCACGAGGACGTGCAGGACCGGCGACGCTACCTCAACGTGAAGCACGCGCTGGAGCGGCTGCTGGCCGCGGGCGTGGTGCCCGTCATCAACGAGAACGACACGGTGTCCGTGGACGAGCTGAAGTTCGGCGACAACGACACGCTGGCCGGGCTGGTGGCGGGCGTGGTGGAGGCCGAGGCGCTCGTCCTCCTGTCGGACGTGGAGGGCCTCTACACCGGCGACCCGCGCCGGGATGAAACCGCCGAGCTGATGCTGGCGGTGGAGCGGGTGACGCCCGAGGTGCTGGCGCTGGCCGGCGGCACCACCAGCGGCGTGGGCACCGGCGGCATGGCCACCAAGGTGCGGGCCGCCGCGCGGGCCACCGAGTCCGGCATCCGCTGCGTGATTACCTCCGGCGCCGTGCCCGGCCGCCTGCGCGCCGTGCTGGAGGGCGAGCGCGTGGGCACCCTCTTCGAGCCCACCGGCAACCGCCGCAGCGCCCGCGCCGCGTGGATTGCCCATGCCTTGCGCCCCCGGGGGAAGCTCACCGTGGACGCGGGCGCGCGCGAGGCCATCGTCACCGGCAAGCGCAGCCTGCTGCCCAGCGGCGTGCGCGGCGTGGAGGGCGACTTCGGCCGGGGCGACCCGGTGGACCTCGCGGACGAGTCCGGCGCCGTGTTCGCCCGGGGGCTCGCCACCTACGAGGCCGCGGAGTTGCGGCGCATCGCCGGCCGGCGCACGGCGGACATCGAGGCGGTGCTGGGCTACCGCTACCTGGACGAGGCGGTGCACCGCGACGACCTCGCGGTGCTGTAGGGGCCCGCGGGGCAGGGGCGCCGCCTCGCAGCCGGCCTAGATAGACGACGTCGTGGAGCCCTGGCCCGTGTCCTCGCTGAGCTGCATCAGCGCGCGGAACTCCGGCGAGTCCACCTTCATCAGGAGCAGCGACACCTCCAGCTCACCGGGAACCCGGCCGAGCTGCAGCTTGCGCTGCTGCCCGTGGAGCAGGGCCAGCTCGGAGTGCCCCTCGGCTTCCGGGAGCAGCAGGTCGAGCTGGAGGAGGTACGAGTCGCCCGAGGCCTTCGGCGTGAGGATCAGCCGGTAGTCCGGAAGAGGCGCGCCCGGCCGGCGGCGCTCGGCGCGCAGGGTGCGGCCCGTCTCGCCCAGCAGCTTGGGCTGCGCCACGATGCGGCCCTCGCGGCGCACCTCCACCGCGAAGTAGAGCGGCTCCGCCCGGGGCTCCGCCCTGGCGGCGGCGGGCGTCATGGCGGAGGACAGCCCCACGAGCAGCGCCAGCCCGGCAACCATGTTTCGGACGAGGGAGGTGCGGCTCATGGTGAGTCCCTTCGAAGCGCCCTTGCCAGGTCGGCCGCCTGGCACCCGGCGGGACATTGCCCGCCACCGACGCTTCTCACTCATCTAGACGTGCTAGGAATACTCCAGTCGCGCCCCGAGTGCGAGCCCCCTGGGTATGTCGTTTTGTTACCAACCCGGAGAGATACGGACACACAGGCGATTACCTGCTTGTCTGTTCAGTCGGGTCCGGATATCGGATCGCGGACGTGGGAGGGCGCGCCGCCTGTTTCCCATCGACACGTCCCACGCCGCCTTGACCCCCCGGGGCCCGCCCGGCATCGTCGCCGACCTTCCCGAATGGAACGCACCGAACGCATCCTCGACCTCGTGGCCCTCCTGCTCGACGCGCGCGAGCCCATCTCCTGGGCCGAGCTGCGCGAGCACTTCCCCGCCGATTACGGAGGCTCCGACGACGCCGCCGAGCGCAAGTTCGAGCGTGACAAGGCGGAGCTGGTGGAGCTGGGCTTCCCGCTCACCTACGTGCAGGGCGACGACGAGCGCCGCGACGGCTACATCGTCGACCGCGACGCGTACTACCTGCCGGAAGCGGACCTCACCAAGGAGGAGCTGGCCGTGCTGTACGCCGCCGGCTCCGCCGCGCTGGCCTCCGGCGCCTTCCCCGGCCGCGACGACCTGGCGCACGCGCTGCGCAAGATTGGCTTCTTCGCCGGCGAGTCGCTGCCCACGCCGCGCGTGCGCATGGAGCTGGGCGCCGTGCAGGAGGGCGAGGAGAAGGAGGTCTCCGCCCGCCTGGAGCAGCTGTGGGACGCGTGCGCCGCGCGCAAGTGGGTGGAGATCACCTATGCCAGCCCCAAGCACCCCACCACCACGCACCGGAAGGTGGACCCGTACGGCCTGGCGCTGCGCCGCGGCGTCTGGACGCTGGTGGGCCACTGCCACCTGCGCGGCGGCCTGCGCACCTTCCACGTGCACCGCATCCGCGAGCTGAAGGTGAACACCGCGCGCCCGCGCACGCCGGACTTCCAGGTGCCGGCGGACTTCTCGCTGGACTCGCACGTGGCGTACTTCCCGTGGCAGCACCGCTTCCACGAGCCGGTGGAGGTGGTGCTGCGCCTGTCGGGCGCGCTGGCCTCGCGCGCCGCCAGCCTGCTGCCCGGCGCCACGCTGGAGCCGGTGGAGGAGGGCGGGGTGCGCGCCCGCATGAAGGTGACGTTCCTGGACGGGCTGGTGCGCTTCTGCCTCCAGCTCGGGCCGGACTGCCGCGTGGAGGGGCCGGAGAGCGCCCAGGCGCGGGTGAAGGAGATGGCGACGCGCATCCTGGAGCGCCACGCGGAAGCGCACGAGAAGGTGAGCGCATGAGCAACGTCCACGAGCGGCTCCGCCGCCTGCTGTTCCTCGTCCCCTACGTCTCCAAGCACCCCGGCGTCACGGTGGAGGCGCTCGCCAAGGCCCTCAACATGAGCCGCGAGGACCTGCTGGAGGAGCTGGACCTGCTCACGTGCGTGGGCCGTCCGCCCTTCAACCCGGACGACTACATCGACATCTACGTGGACAACGACCGCGTCTACGTGGACCTGGACCAGCGCCTGTTCGCGCCGCCCCGGCTGACGGCGGGCGAGGCCGCGGCCCTGGCCGCCTCGGCGGAGCTTCTGCGCCCGGCCGCCGGCGACGCGCTGCAGAGCGCCCTCCAGAAGCTGGAGCGCATCCTCCCGCCGTCCACCCGCGAGCGCTACCGGGAGATGTACCGGAAGATCGACGCCTCCACGGAGGCCCCGCAGGCCCTGGCGCCCCTCACCCGCGCCATCATCGAGCGGCTGGAGGTGACGTTCGCCTACGCCCGGCCGGGCGGCCCGCCCGAGCCCCGGCGCGTGCGCCCGTACGAGCTGCTCAGCCACCGCGGCCAGTGGTACCTCCAGGGGTTCGACCACATGCGCCAGGACGCGCGCCTGTTCCGGCTGGACCGCATGGAGGACATCACCGTCACCGACACGCCCTTCCTCCCGCCGCCGGACGCGCGCGCGGACGTGCCCAACCCGGCCCGAAGCCGCACCGAGGTGTCCGTGCGGGTGCGCTTCACGCCGGTGGCCGCACCGTACGTGAAGGAGCGCTTCGGCCGGGACGCCCGTCCGCTCGCGGATGGGGGCGTCGAGGTGCTGGTGGCCGGCGACAGCGAGCGCTGGCTCACCCAGTGGGTGCTGTCCTTCGGAGGCGAGGCGCAGGTGGTGGAGCCCGAAAGCGCGCGGGCCGCCGTTGCCCGGGCGGCGCGGGCCTCGGTAGGATTGTAGCCCCCCATGCCTTTCCAGCTGACGATCTCCGAGGGTAGAGAAGCCGGCAAGGAGTTCGTCTTCGACCAGGACTCCGTCCTCATCGGCCGGTCGACGGACTGCGATGTCGCCCTGTTCGACCCGGGCGTGTCCCGCAAGCACTGCCGCATCTTCCTCGACGGTGAGACCTGGTCCGTCGAGGACCAGGGCAGCGCCAACGGCACGCTCGTCAACGGCACGCCCGTGTCCACGCAGGCGCTGGAGGACGGCGACAAGCTGACGCTCGGTCCGGTGACGTTCGTCTTCGCCCTGCTGGAGGCCTCCACGGGCGAGGAGGAGATGCCCGCCGGCGCGGAGCAGGAGGCGGCCAACAGCACCCGCATCGTCTCCGTGGACGCCCTGAAGCGGCAGCGCAACAAGGGCGTGGCGCTGGCCCCGGAAGGGGCGGACGAGGAGGAACTGGAGGAGCTGCGCCAGGGCGCCACCCGCCACAACCTGAGGTCGCTGCGGCCCGCGGCCCCCTCGCAGGGCGGCGGCTCGCGCGCGCCCGCGGCCAAGGCGGCCCCCATCGAGCGCGCGGCCCCGTCGGCGCCTCCCGCGCGGCCGCAGCGGCCCGCGCCCTCCTCCTCCGTGCCGTCGCGGCCCCGCGCCAGCGGCCCGCAGCCGGCGGGCGGGGGCCTGTCCGCGGCCGAGCGCGCCCGCATCCGCCGCGAGTCTCCCGGCCTCGTCGCCAGCGCGAAGCTCTTCTGGGCGGACGCCAGCTCCGGCGTGCGCAGCGGCATCATCGGCGGCGGCGCGGCGATGGTGCTTGCCCTCTTCGCCCTGCTGTACTGGCTGGTGCTGAGCGAGGGCGAGAAGCGGCCCACCGGCGAGGAGCCCGCGATGCTCGCCACCAACCCCATCCGGGACTCGTTCGGCCTGGGCGAGGGCGTGACGTGGGAGCGCCCGGACATGAAGATCTTCCAGTGGGAGTACACCGCCGCCTCGCGCGCGGTGGTCATCCTCCACTACCAGGCGCAGGGCATCTCCAAGGACGAGGTGGTGGTGAGCGTCAACGGCGTGGACGTGGGCAAGGTGCCCGCGGACACGCTGGCCAGCCAGGACCGCGCGCTGGAGCTGATGATTCCGGCCCAGAACCTCAAGAGGGGCGAGCCCAACCGCATCATCTTCGACAACGTGAAGAACCCGCCGGGCGAGGACGAGTGGCGCATCTGGAACGTGTGGGTGGAGCGGGCGCTGCTGCCGGAACTGGCGCCCGAGGAGCTGGAGCGCCAGGCGCGTGAGTCCTTCAAGCGCGGACAGACGAACTTCGGACGGCCGGATGTCGGCGCGCGCAACCGCTACGAGGCGTGGAAGGGCTTCCGCGAGGCGTGGCTGATGCTGGAGGCCCACCCGGAGCCCAAGCCGGACCTCTACTTCGACGCGCAGGAGCGCATGAAGGCGGCACAGCAGGAGCTGGACCGCACCTGCGCCAAGCTGCTGCTGGAGGTGGAGGGCTACTACAACCAGGGCAACTACCGGGCCGCCTCCGCCACGCTGGACCACCTGAAGGAGTACTTCCCCGAGTACGACCAGCCGTGCGCCACGCGCGCGGAGAACAAGCGCTCCGAGTACGGGCTGTAGTGTAGTTCCCGGACGCCTCCGTTCAGCGGACATGCCGCACGCCGGGACGGGGGGTTGCTCCGTCCAGCGGTGGACGTCGCCGGCCGTCGGGCGTGCAGGCATCGGGGCCTCGGGTTGCCGGGCCGCGACTGCATCCTCACCGTACGGAGGCCATGCGTGACCCGGAGGTGGTGAGCGAGCAGTCAGGCGTTGTCGGGGACGGCGAGCTGCGCCTCGCGAGGACGTCCAGCCCCGTTCCCTCGCATGGGCCCGTGTGGAGCCCGGAGGTCTCCTCACTCCTCTTGTCGCGCTTCTACCTGCCGCGCGGCCACGCGGTGGTGCGGGGCAACGCGTGCCAGCTCCTGCGCGACGGCGTGGAGGCCTACCCGGCGATGCTGGAGGCCATCCGCCGGGCGCGCCGCTACATCCGCCTGGAGACGTACATGTTCCTCACCGACACCGTCGGTGAGCTGTTCGGCGAGGCCCTGGCGGAGGCGGCCGAGCGCGGCGTGCACGTGAAGGTGCTGTACGACGCGGTGGGCTCGTGGACGGCCCGCCGCGACTTCTTCGAGTCGCTGCGCCGCCGCGGGGTGGACATCCGCGCCTTCAAGCCCTTCAGCCTGTCGCGGGGGCTGCGCCACCTGTTGCGCCGGGACCACCGGAAGATTCTCGTGGTGGACGGCGAGGTCGCCTTCACGGGCGGGGTGAACATCGCCGCGCACTGGGCGCCGCGGGAGCAGGGCGCCGGGTGGCGCGACGACGTGCTGCGGATTGAAGGCCCCGCCGCCCACGAGCTGGAGCGGCGCTTCCTGGCCACGTGGCGGATGATGTTCCAGGACCGCATCCACCGGCTGGCCCGGGGGCTGCGTCATTGGAAGCACCGGCCGCCCCGGCGCGGGCAGGTGGGGCTGGCGGTGCTGTCCAGCCGGCGGAGCATCCACCGGGCGTACCTGCACGCGATTCAGCGGGCGCGCAGCAGCGTGCTCATCGCCGCGGCGTACTTCATCCCGGACCGGCGCATGGTGGCGGCCCTGCGCGAGGCGGCGCGGCGCGGCGTGGAGGTGCACCTGCTCCTCAACGCCCGCAGCGACCACCCCATCCTCGAGTTCGCCACCCGGGCCTTCTACGAGAAGCTGCTGTCGGCGGGCATCCGCATCTTCGAGTGGCAGCGCGGCGTGCTGCACGCCAAGACGGCGGTGGTGGACGGGGTGTGGGGCACCATCGGCTCGTTCAACCTGGAGCGGCTGAGCCTGGCCTTCAACCACGAGGTCAACGCCGTCTTCGCCGACCCGCGCCTGGGCCGGCAGCTGGAGGAGTCCTTCCGCGCCGACTGCGGCGACTGCCGCGAGGTGACGCTGGCCGAGTTCCGCCGCCGGCCCCTCTGGCAGAAGGTGCTGGAGCGCGTGCTGTACGCCTTCCGCAAGGTGCTCTAGCGCGCGCGCCTTCCGGCCGGGCCGCCGGGCGCGCCCGTCCCCCGGGCCGTCCCCGCTGGCCGGGTGGGGGTGGGGCCGTTACCACTCCTCTGTAGCTTCCTGGAAACAACCCCCAGCCGGACGCATGGCTCCGATGAGCCGGACTGGCCCCCCTCCCGGCGAAGCGTCCGCCCCTGGATGACCGCGCAGGAACCCTTTGCAACGCGTCAACGGGGGGCCTACAAGTCGGCGCATCCCGCGCACGGAAGGACGGCAACGCACATGACCGACAGTTTCGGGACCAAGTCCCAGCTCAAGGTGGGTTCGGCCACCTATGACTATTTCAGCCTGAGCAAGCTGGCCAAGGCGCACCCCTCGGTGAACCGCCTGCCCGTCTCCCTCAAGGTGCTGCTGGAGAACCTGCTGCGCCACGAGGACGGCCGCGTGGTGAAGCGCGAGCACGTGGAGAAGATGCTGGCCTGGGACCCCAAGGCCACCCCGGACGTGGAGATCTCCTTCCACCCGGCCCGCGTGCTCCTCCAGGACTTCACCGGCGTGCCCGCGGTGGTGGACATGGCCGCCATGCGCGAGGCGCTCGCCTCCATGGGCGGTGACCCGGCCAAGATCAACCCGCGCAACCCCGCCGACCTCGTCATCGACCACTCGGTGCAGATCGACGCCTTCGCGACGACGGCGGCCTTCAAGGAGAACGCGGAGCTGGAGTTCGAGCGCAACCGCGAGCGCTACGCGTTCCTGCGCTGGGGCCAGAGCGCGTTCAAGGGCTTCGGCGTCGTCCCGCCGGACATCGGCATCTGCCACCAGGTCAACCTGGAGTTCCTCGCGCGCGTGACGTTCCGCGAGGGCACCACCGTCTACCCGGACACGCTGGTGGGCACCGACAGCCACACCACGATGATCAACGGCCTGGGCGTGGTGGGCTGGGGCGTGGGCGGCATCGAGGCCGAGGCCGCGCTGCTCGGCCAGCCGATTACGATGCTGATTCCCCAGGTGGTGGGCTTCAAGCTCACGGGCCAGCTGCCCGCGGGCGCCACCGCCACGGACCTGGTGCTCACCGTCACGCAGATGCTTCGCAAGAAGGGCGTGGTGGGCAAGTTCGTGGAGTTCTACGGCAGCGGCCTGAAGAACCTGTCCCTGCCGGACCGCGCCACCATCGCCAACATGGCGCCCGAGTACGGCGCCACCATCGGCTTCTTCCCGGTGGACGAGGAGAGCCTCAACTACCTGCGCTTCACCGGCCGCCCGGATGACGTCGTGGCCCTCACCGAGGCCTACGCCAAGGAGCAGGGCCTGTGGCGCCGGGACGAGGACCCCACCTTCAGCGACACGCTGGAGCTGGACCTAGCCTCCGTGGTGCCCAGCCTCGCCGGCCCCAAGCGCCCGCAGGACCGCGTGCCCCTCAAGGACATGAAGTCCGGCTACGAGAAGTCCCTCGTGGAGATGCTCGCCGCCGGCAAGAGCAAGGGCGAGGACGACGAGGGCGGCGGCGGCAAGGCCAAGGCCCCCGCGGCCGAGGTGCCGCCGGAGCGCCTCGCGCAGACGGTCACCGTGAAGTCGGGCCGCTCCAGCTACCAGCTCGGCCACGGCGCGGTGGTGATTGCGTCGATTACCTCCTGCACCAACACCTCCAACCCGGCGGTGCTGGTGGCCGCGGGCATCCTCGCGAAGAACGCGGTGGAGCGCGGCCTCAACCCGAAGCCGTGGGTGAAGACGAGCCTCGCCCCGGGCAGCCGCGTCGTCACCGAGTACCTGCGCGAGGCGGGCCTCTTGCCCTACCTGGAGGCCGTGGGCTTCCACGTGGTGGGCTACGGCTGCACCACCTGCATCGGCAACTCCGGCCCGCTGCCGGACCCGGTGGCCAACGCCGTCACCGAGGGTGACCTCGTCGTCGCCGCGGTGCTGTCCGGCAACCGCAACTTCGAGGGCCGCATCAACCCGCACGTGCGCATGAACTACCTGGCCAGCCCGCCGCTGGTGGTGGCCTACGCGCTCGCCGGCGAGGTGGGACTGGACCTCGACAAGGAGCCGCTGGGCACGGACCCGAACGGCCGCCCGGTGTTCCTCAAGGACATCTGGCCGACGACGGAGGAAATCCAGGCCACCATCCGCGCCTCCGTGAAGCCGGAGCAGTTCCGCCGCCAGTACGCCAACGCCATGGAGGGCGACACGCTCTGGCAGCAGCTCCAGGTGAGCAAGGGCTCCACCTTCCAGTGGGACGCGAAGTCCACCTACGTGCGCAAGCCGCCCTTCTTCGAGAACCTGCCCAAGGAGCCCAAGGCCACGCAGGACATCAAGGGCGCGCACGTGCTGGCGCTCTTGGGCGACTCCGTCACCACGGACCACATCTCGCCCGCCGGCAACATCGCCAAGACGAGCCCCGCGGCGAAGTACCTCATGGCCGAGGGCGTGGAGCCCAAGGACTTCAACTCCTACGGCGCGCGCCGCGGCAACCACGAGGTCATGGTGCGCGGCACCTTCGCCAACATCCGCCTGAAGAACCTGCTGGTGCCCGGCGTGGAGGGTGGCGTCACCGTCCACATCCCCACCCGCGAGCGGATGAGCATCTACGACGCCTCCATGAAGTACCAGGCGGAGGGCACGCCGCTGGTGGTGCTGGCCGGCGCGGAGTACGGCACCGGCTCCAGCCGTGACTGGGCCGCCAAGGGCACGCAGCTGCTCGGCGTGAAGGCCGTCATCGCCAAGAGCTTCGAGCGCATCCACCGCTCCAACCTCGTGGGCATGGGCGTGCTGCCGCTCCAGTTCGAGGCGGGCCAGGACGCGCAGTCGCTGGGCCTCACCGGCCACGAGAAGTTCGAGATCACGGGCATCGCGGAGAACCTGGCGCCGCAGAAGAAGCTCACCGTGAAGGCCACGGGCGAGGGCGGCACCAAGGAGTTCACCGTGCTGTGCCGCATCGACACGCCGAACGAGCTCGACTACTACCGCCACGGCGGCATCCTGCAGTTCGTGCTCCGTCAGCTGGCCAAGGCCTGAGCCTGACGCGGCCCTGAAGCACCTTCGGCCCGGTGGGAGCCCTCGAGGCGCCCGCCGGGCCGTCGTCTTTTCAGGGCTCGCGCAGGCGGGCCCAGGCGGCGCGGTAGCGGGACAGCCGCTCGGCGTCCTTCGGCGTGACGGCGGCCAGCCGGCGCACGTCCATGTTGTCCTCGAGGTCCGCCAGCTTCACGCGCCGGGCGAGCGCGTGCGGGCGCAGCCGCTCGATGAAGGCTTCATACGTCTCGCCCTCGCGGCGGGTGAGGGCGTCCAGCGCGGAGAGCACGGCGTCCGGGTAGCCGCGCTCGCGCAGCCGCTCCAGCGTCCAGGGGGTGTCCTCCACCACGTCGTGGAGGAGGGCCACGGTGCGCTCCTCGTCCGTCTCCAGCCGCATCATCACCCGCAGCGGGTGGAGGATGTAGGGCCGGTCGGCCTTGTCCTTCTGGCCGCGGTGCGCCTCCACCGCGAGGGTGAGGGCGTCTTCGAGGGTGGGCATGAGGGACTCCGGGAAAGGGCTGCCAGCACCTCCCTTATCCCAGACACGCCCTCCCCGCGCGAGGAGGGGAGGGCGTGGGCCGCGACGTCAGGGCGCGGCGACGCAGCGGGCCGGGTCCTCGTGCCGGCACTCGTGCTGCTCGTGGGTGAGCGGCAGCTCGTACACGTTCTGCAGCACGTCGCTCTCCTCCGCCACGTCCACGGAGGTGGCCTGCCGCTTGCCGGGCTCCTGCACGAGGACGCTGTACCTCACCTTGCCCGTGGCCTTGGAGACCATGACGGCGGTGGCCGGCTCCGGCGGGGGCGCCAGCACCGCGCGCTCCTGGAAGCGCGCGTTCTCGAACGAGCTGGCGCAGGTGGGCAGGCCGGTGAGGTAGTGCCCCTGGAAGAAGCGCGCCCGCGCGGAGGTGTTGTCACACGCCGCGCCCGTCGCCGGGTAGAGCACGTTCCACAGCGAGCAGCTGGCCACCGTGGACGCGCCGCCCGCCGTCTTGTGCTCCATCCCCGAGTACTCCAGCATCCAGCCCGGCCCGTCCGGCGCCGCGCCCGCCGTCTGCTGGCCGCCCAGGGTGCAGTGGGTCTCCGAGGTGCAGGTGACGTCCGTCACGTCCAGGAGGTCCCCGCTGGTGGGGTTGGTGGCCGTACGGTCCGTCAGCCGGAGGTCGTCGAACTGCTGGGCCGTCTTCATGCCCGTCGCCGAAGTGGTCAGGTGCTCCTGGAAGGTCTGCCCGGGGCCCCCGTACACGCGGATGCCATAGAAGCGGTTCTTCCCCAGCGCGGCGTCGTTCCGGGTGATGTCCAGGTCCGTGTAGTTGGGGGCCGCGGAGGCCTGGTTGAGGCAGCGGAAGTTGCCGGCGGAGTCGCGCCCACACTCCACGCGCGCCGTGCTCAGCTGGTCGAAGTCCTGGGCCGCGCCGGGGCACGACCTCACGTCGTACTGCCGGAACTCCGCCTTCACCACCGTTTCGCCCGGGAGGCCGCAGGGCGGGTTGTTGGCGGGCGTCGTCGTCAGCAGCGCCTGGCGAATATCCCCCGCTCCCCACACCTGCTGCGCCTGGGTGATGTTGCGGCCCAGGCGCTCCAGCCGATAGTCCACCTCCACGTGGCCGCAGTTGTACTTCGCGCAGGCCTGCAGGTTGTCGAAGCGGCAGATGCCGGCCTTGTCGTCCAGCATCGCGTAGCGGTCTCCCGTGCCGATGAGGGCGCGCAGCATGCCGGTGTCCGGTTGGATGGTGACGGAGGGGAGGTAATAGAAGGGCCACGTGCGCAGGATGTTGTGCCCGCCAGCCGTGGCCGTGGCGTCCCGGTCCATCTGGAAGGCGCGCGCCGCGGTCCAGTTCTGGATGAGCCCCGAGCTGTCCGGCTCGCCCGGCTGGGACATGCGCGCCACCCAGAGCTGCCCGCGCATGTCGCCGAAGACGGCCGTGTCGAAGAAGCCGTCCGGCTGCACCGCCCCGCCGACGCCGTAGTCCACCATGCCCACCGGCGCCACCACGCTGTGGGTGAGGTTGCGCGCCGGCCGGTCCTGGTCGTTGCTGGCGTTCGGGTCATACTCGAACTTCCACCACAGGTTGTCGTTGCGGCGGGGCACCTTGAGGTTCCAGGCGTCCACCAGGTAGACGCCACGGCCCTTCTCCATGCCGGGAGACCAGCCGCCCGACAGCGCCACCATCCAGCGCTCCTCCGTGGGGGTGCCGTAGCGCACCACCGCGCCGGTCTGGCCGGCGGGGGCCTTCACGAGCAGGGGACCGATGGGAGGCGGCCGGGGGCTGACGGACAGCAGCGTCTTGCCGAAGAGGGCGGCCTCCTGGGAGGCCGGCTGCGGGAACATCCACCGCAGCCTCGGCGGACCGAAGGTCGTGTCGTCCTGCATGGTCAGTTCCAGCGCCAGGTAGTGCACGCCGCCGCGCCCCTCGGCCACCACCGCCAGCGTGTGGAACTCGTCGGCCTGCTTGCGCGAATCCGCAGCCGACTGGCTGCCCGAGCCATCCGCCCAGATGTCGCGCACCATGATGTCGCCGTCGACGAAGTACTGGTGACCCAACGCCATCTCATGCAGCCGCGGCAGCAGGTCCGGAGGGATGAAGGCCCACACCTCCTCGCCCGAGGCGGGCGCATAGGTGCTGAAGGGCAGCCCGCGCTCGCAGGTCTCGTTCCCCGCGGCGCTGTCGCGGAAGGCGTGCACCATGCCGTCGTTGGCGCCCACCAGCACCAGCTTGTCACGCCGGCGGTACTTGAACGCGTACTGCTCGTAGGCGTCCATGTTGACGTTGACGCCGCAGCGCGAGACGTCCTTCCGCTCGAGCGGCGTGGCCGGCGTGCCCTGCCCGTCGCTGTAGAGCGTGCGGACGCACTGGGTGCTCAGCCCCATGTCGCACAGGAACTTGTCCATGGGCGGCTCCACCACCACCGGCGAGGAGTGGAAGATGTCGCCCAGCACCGACTGGCGCGTCTCCGTGCGGTTGCCGTTGCCGTTCTCGTCCGCCAGGTCCTGGCCGCGCACGTACTCGATGAGCACGCGCACGCACAGGTCATCCAGCCACCGCTGACCGGCCAGCATGTCCATCCAGGTGGGCGCCGGGTGGCCCACCGCCGTGGCCGCCTGCGTCGGCGTCAGCCTCAGGCCCGTCAGCAGGCTGCCCGGCTCCACCTGCGGCGGGAGCAGCCGCTCCAGCTTCGGGCAGGCGGGGGTGCCGACGATGCCGAGGTAGTCCTTCAGCTGCTGCATGTTCTGGGCGGTGAACGCGATGGGGATGTCCCCCTCGCCCAGGAGGCCGTCCTGGTTGGTGTCCGTCACCGTGAGGATGTTCCGGGTGGCGCGGTTGCGCGCCCTCAGGTGGCTGCGGGCCTCCCAGAAGTGCTTCGCGGCCGTCGTCGTGCCGTCCTTGACGAACCTGCCCGTGGTGTCCTCGACGACGATGTCGTTGTCCTGGTCCACCACGAAGATGTCCGCGAGGTCGTTGTCGCCGTTCTTGTCGACGTTCTCGACGAACTCGTTGAACTGGTTGAAGCGCCACAGGTCTCCACGCCAGGCGCTGCTGCCGGCCTCGGGCGCCAGGCGCGGCATCAGCGCGCTGAGCGTGGCGCTGCCCGTCTGGAACGAGGAGAGGGCCGCGGCGGCGAAGGAGATGTTGCGGTTCTGCACGTCGTCCACGATGGACTGCAGCGCCGTCTTGAGCTGGCTGGAGTTGGTGGCCGCGAAGAAGCGGCCGCCGCCCACGTCCGCCGTGGCGCGCAGCAGGTTGAGGGCCTGCGTGTTCGTCAGCGCGAAGCCCACCGTGTACGTCGCCACGTGCTGCTCGCCCGGCAGCTCCGGCCGCAGGTCGTGCCCGTTCATCCACATCCACCGGGCGATGCGGTGGATATGGCTGCGCGAGCCGCCGCTCGTGTCACCCGTGCCCGCCGCGGCACAGTCGTCACACGGGACATCCAGGTCGCGGACGGCCTGGGGAATCTGGGCGCCGCCATGGCTCGGCTCGTTGGGCTCGCCGTCCGTCAGCAGAATCATCGCGTTGAAGCTGCACTGGAAGCACGAGGAGGCACGACCCGGCGCGGCCTCGTCGTTGAAGCCCGTGTTGGACAGGTAGCCGTTGCCGAACCAGTCCTCGAACGGGTCGTCATTCTGGGGCGTGCTGGTGCGGAAGTAGTAGCTGGCGCCCCACAGCGCCTGCGTGAGCGGCGTGTTGGTGTTGAACTGCAGCCCGTTCTTCATCCGGTACAGCAGCTCCTCGCGGTGGGCATTGCGCGCCGCCAGGTCGTTGGCCTGCGAGCAGGACGGACCGAAGGGCGCGAAGCGGACCACGTCCAGGCCACTCCACTGCACCGGGGAGGTGCTGGGCCGGCCCGCCGTGTCCTCGTTGGTGGGGCGGTTGCCGGAGGAGAACGTCACGATGCCGAAGCGCGTCTTCGGCGAATCCCGGATGACCTGGGAGATGACGTTGACGGCGGAGTGGCCGCGCGGGGAGTAGAAGTTGAGGAAGTTGCCCGTCGCCACGCGTTGCGAGGAGGTCCACTGGAAGTAGCCCCTGCGCTCCAGGCAGGTCTGGCAGGCGGTCCGGGCAGCCTGGTTCTGGTTGCCAATGAGGTTCCCGCAGGCGGCGGAGACGGAGGTGGTGATGGTGGTATCGGGCGGGTCCTGGTCGAAGCGGACCGGGTTGCGGCCCATGCCGAAGCTCACCTGACCACCGGAGCCCTGGCCATCGAAGCGGTAGAACTTCGTCGGGTCGAACCAGGGCGACAGCTGGTTCTCCAGCGACAGCCACAGCCGGGGGTAGGCGATGTTCGGGTCGTAGTTGAGCGCGTTGATGTTGGGCTGGCGGCAGCCCGCGTCGGCACCCGTCGAGTCCGTGGTGTAGCTATGGGCGTTCTCGTTGCTCCAGGCCATGGGCCACTGCGCCATGGAGCCCGACGTGTCCAGGATGATGAGGATGTTCGGCGGGCCGCTGCTGTTGGTGAAGAAGCGCTCGTCGCTGCCCCTGACGGGGTTGAGCAGCGCATCCAGGCGGGAGGTCGACTGCAGGGTGCAGGCGGCGGCGTCAATCGCGTGGGCACGCGACGCGGCCAGCAGCGCCACCACCACCGACAAAGACGTGAGGAGGGCCTTCATGGGGGCTCCAGGAGGGGCTGGGTCGGGAGGGTTCAGACGCCGAAGCGGAAGACGAACTCGGTCTCGGCCTGGCGGCCGTTCGGCTCGTCGCACATGACGACGACGCGGTAGTAGCGGCCACTGCTGCCGGGGGGCGTGCCCACGGTGTTGACGACGTCGCTCACCTTCAGCATGGCGCTGCCGAAGCTCCTGGCGGACAGGGGGGCGCCCGTCATGGTGCCGGCATCGCCGTCGAAGTGCGCGGTGCGCATGGTGGAGCGGTCGCCCTCCACCGCGTCGTCATTCAGCACCTGCTCCAGGACGATTTGCGGCACGGGACGGGCGAACGCGCCGTGGACGCGCATGCGCGACAGCAGGTAGCGGCGGGCCGTCTCGGCGCAGGCCTCCACCCGCTCGTTGCGCGTGGCGGCCACCGCGGCCATGCGGTTGCGGCTGGTGAAGGTGATGGCGCCCACCACGATGAGCAGCAGGATGGCCAGGGCGATGAGGGTGATGACCAGGGCGCTGCCACGGGAGTAGGGGAAGCGGTTCATGGTTCCTATCCTCCCCCGACGTTCCGGAGGTCATTGGCGAGCGCCGTGTCGCGGTACTCGGGGGTGAAGAAGCTGCGGGAGGTCATGTTGGGCACGCGGATGGTGGTCTCCACCGTGGAGCGCACGTACGCGTCCCCCTCGGCCGGCGGCGGGGGCGCGTTGAGGAGCTGGCGCGGCGTGTCGAGCACCTCCCGCGGCTGCTTGCGGGTGGAGCGCACCGTGAGGCCCACGCGCACGGCGCGGATGTTGGCCGGGTGCGCGGTGTAGCGCTCGGGCGCGTCGTACGGCGACCCGTAGCTCGGAGGGGTGAGGCCAGGCGCCGGAGGCACCATGGGCGTCTCGTCGCCGAGCACCCAGCTGGCGCCGCCGCCGGCCCCCATGTCCGGGGCCGCGGCAGCGGCGCAGCACACGGTGTCCGCCGGGGGGCGGTTCATCTGGTAGGCGACCTGGAAGGACTCGACGTCCGCGACGATGGGGTCGAACTCCGCGTTGGAATGCCAGCCGTGCCGCACGACCAGGTACGGCCGGCCGCCGAACGACTCCACGCGCAGCCGCTTCTCCCGCACCAGCATGACGAAGGGGGGCTGGGCGGTGTCGACCAGGCACCCCGGCAGGGGCGGGGGG
>NZ_JABBJJ010000103.1 GCF_012933655.1 Pyxidicoccus fallax
GGCTGGGAGGGGATGGGGTCCTCGGAGGACCTGTCCGAGATGACGCTGCGCAAGTCGGCGGCGAAGCGGTCCGTGCGCGGCCATGGGCATGTGCGCGCCGAGGCACAGGCGAGGGCGGGGAGGATGTCGGTGGGCAGCTGCTTCCGGCGCCATGACAGCAAGGCGGGCTGCGCCCAGCAGGTGCGCCAGGAGGCCGAGGGCGACATCCGCCGAATCGCATGGGGGACTTCGAGAGGGAGCTGGCGCGTCCGGAGAGGCACCTGGCGTGGTGCGCGACGCGGAAGCGCTTCCACTTCACCTTTGTGCACGGGCATCCGGACTGGCCCCGGCCGGAGGCGTTGGGCGGTCGGACACGTCCGTCGCCGCGGGAGGTGCTGGCGCACGGAGAGCGCGTGGGGCGCGCTGGCACCGGGAAGCGTGCGGGTGGGTGAGGAGCTCATCTGGGGAGAAAATCAATCCCATGGGCGGGTGCTCTGGACGGCGCTGACGGCGGGGGACGCCGGCGCCGAGGCGGGCGAGTGCCTCCGCCCGTGGGGCCTTACGACGTCCTGGCTGAATCAGGCGCGACGTTGTGCGGCCCGGCTTTCACTCCGCTGCCGCGGGACTCCTTCCATGACGTCGCTCGTCAGGCCCTGACCCGACTTCGCTGAAGGAGGTTGGCGTGGTTCGCTGACGCGTACACCTCACTCCGCGGGCATCTTGACGAGCGTGTTGTCCCAATCGAGAGGCCGCCCGTTTTTCGTGCGGAGTTTCAGCCGCGCGACCGGCTCACCGGTTTTCGCGTCGACAAGCCCCGAGCGCGGCTCGTCCGGCGCATAGAGGAAATCCTCGCCCCATTGGCGCAGGCTCACGATCACCAGGAAGAGGCCCTGCCCCTTGGGTGTCAGGGCGTATTCCTTATAGGCACTGCCGTCGGAGGCAGGGACAAGTTCCAGCACGCCCTGCTCCACCAGCCGCCGCAAACGCGCCGACAAGATGCCCCTGGCCGCGCCCAGGCTCTCGTGCAGCTCGCTGAACCGGCGCAGGCCGTCGAAGACATCGCGGATGATGAGCAGCGACCACCAGTCGCCGATGACGTCCAGCGCTCGCGCCACCGGACACCGTGCTCCCTCCAGACTCGTCCGCCGAACCATCGGCCCCTCCATGGCGATTCAGAACCTCAAACTGGTTCTATCTTAGAACTAGAGGCCATCCGCCTCAACTGGTCTCATCATCGAACCAATTGGAGGGAGCCCCGTCATGAAGCACGAGCAGTCCATCGCTGGCGAACTCGGTGGCAGTGAGGCTCAGCAGGCCGCCTCTTCTGTCCCAGCAGGCGGCCTCACCCCGGCCATGACGCTCCTGCTAGCCGTGGCGGCGGGGCTCAGCGTCGCCAACATCTATTTCGTTCAACCGCTCCTGGACGCCGTCGCCCGGGAGTTCCGGGTGAGCGCCGAAGCCATCGGCATCGTCGTCACCGTCACCCAGCTCGGCTATGCCGCCGGGCTCATCCTCATCGTTCCACTGGGCGACTTCTTCAACCGCCGCCGCATGGTGGCAGGGCAGGGCTTTCTCTCCGTCGCGGCTCTGCTGCTCGCCGCCCTCGCGCCCAGCCTTCCCCTGCTGCTCGGCGCGCTGGTGGTGGTCGGCCTGCTCGCCGTTGCCGTTCAGGTGCTCGTTGCCTTCGCCGCCACCCTGGCCGGGCCCGGCGGCGGCGGCAGGGCCGTGGGCAAGGTGACCAGCGGCATCGTCATCGGCATCCTGCTGGCCCGGTTCATTTCGGGCGCGCTCGCCGATATGGGGGGCTGGCGCAGCGTCTATCTCGCATCGGCCGCCGCCATGCTGGTGATGTCGGCACTGCTGCTGCGCGTTCTGCCCGATGAGGCGAAGACCGAACGGCCCTCCTCCTACCCCGCGCTTCTGCGCTCCATGCTTCTGCTGTTCGTCGAAGAGCCGTTGCTCCGGGTTCGGGCCCTCCTGGCCCTGCTGATCTTCGCCGCCTTCAGCATCTTCTGGACGTCGATGGTGCTGCCGCTCAGCGCGCCGCCGCTGTCCCTTTCGTCCACCCAGGTGGGGCTGTTCGGCCTGATTGGCATTGCCGGCTCCCTGGCCGCGGGCAGTGCCGGGCGTCTGGCCGACGAGGGCCGTGGCCAGCGCACCACCGGCATGGCCCTTGCCGTCCTGCTACTGGCCTGGCTGCCCCTCTCGTTCCTGGACCTGTCGCTGCTGTGGCTGATGGTCGGCGTGGTGCTGCTCGATCTGGCCGTCCAGGCCGTTCACGTCACGAACCAGAGCATGCTCTTCGCGGTGCGGCCCGAAGCGCGCAGCCGCATCGTCGGGGGCTATATGGTTTTCTATTCCATCGGCAGCGGGCTCGGCGCCATCAGCTCGACCACCGCCTATGGTCATGCGGGATGGGCGGGCGTATGCACACTCGGCGCGGCGGTCAGTCTTCTCGCCTGGGGGTTCTGGCTGGCGACGCGGCGTCTCGGCCAGGGCCCGTCTCCGGCCGCATCGGAGGCTTAGAGCGCCTCCGTGTTCCTCAGCCCCAGCTCACTGCGCAGCAGCGACACCTTCTGCGTCAGCTCCGCGGCGTGCTCGTCGCGGATGAGCTGGTTCTTCCCACCCGAGCCCCCCTGGCGGATGAAGCCGCCAGGGGACGCCTCGTACAGGCCGGTGCGGAAGTCGAACTTCCCGTCATGCTGCTTCATGTACTGGAAGCCGCACCGCTGGAGGATGTCGCCCAGCCGCGCCTCCTCCAGCGGGATGCCCGTGAAGGCGGCGATGCGCCGCACCTGTCCCTCCAGGTCGCTCTTCAGGTCCTCGTACCGCACCCACAGCACGTTGGCGTCGTGCCGGTGGGGCAGCCATGAGCGCATGTACGCGAACCAGTCCCGGAAGGGGCCTCGCCCGCGCAGCATCGCGTCCATGAACAGGTCGAAGGGCGAGCGGAACCGCGCCGCCAGCTCCGCGTGGTGGTAGCAGGACACGAGCGTGTCCTTCACGTCCCTCGTGACGAAGATGATGCGCGCGTCCCTCGGCGGCCGCAGCTCTTCGTAGGACAGGTGCGTCTTGATGAGCCGGGGCGACGGCAGCCGCTCCAGGTGGTCCACGCGCTCGAAGCGCATCAGCTCATCCAGGTACGGCGACGCCTGGAGGATGTGGTCGAACTCCGCGCGCCCGCCGCTGGCGAGCTGCACGAGAATCATCTGCATCCAGGTGGTGCCGGACTTCGGGTACGTGGCGATGTAGACGTCCCCCGGCCGGGGCCGGAACTGCTGCCAGTAGAGCAGGCGCTGCCGAAGCTTCGTGCCCCAGTCCGCGAAGCGACCGGCCAATCCCACCGGTACCGCAATGAGCCACAGGAAGAGGTTCGTGAGCCAACGCATCAGGCCGCGGAAGGTACCACCCTGCCTGCCGGACCCTAGCCCTCTTGCCTGCCTCCAACTTAGTGACTGGTCACTCGTTAAGTTCGGCGTTATGCTTTCCGTGAAATGGCTTCGAAGACCTCCCCGCCGGAGGGGACGCCCCCTCCCCGCCGCACGCAGCAGGAGCGGCGCGAGACGACGCGCCGCAAGCTGCTGGACGCCACCATCCAGGCGCTGGTGGAGCTGGGCCATGCGCGACTGACGACGGTGGACGTGGCGAAGCGGGCGGGCCTGTCACAGGGCGCGCTCTTCACGCACTTCGACACCAAGGAGGAGCTGCTCGCGGCGGCGGTGGAGCACCTCTTCCCGCGCATCATCCAGGACTACCTGGCGGGCGTCGGCGCCCGGCCGTCCAACAAGGACCGCATCGCCACGGCGGTGGACATGCTGTGGGCCGCCTACCAGCGGCCGGAGCTGCAGGCGGCCATCGAGCTGTACGTCGCGGCACGCACCAACCCGGAGCTGCGCGCGGCGCTGGAGGCGGTGGACGGCCCGCACCGGGAGAACCTCCACCGGGTGGCCCGTGAGCTGTTCCCGGAGGCCGCCACGCACCCGGAGTTCGACGGCGTGGTGGAGCTGGCGCTGGACGCGGTGCAGGGCGCCGTCGTTGGCGGCAGCGCTCGCCCGAATGACCCGGCGCACCGCCGCATGTTGGACACCCTCACGCGCTTCATGCGCACCGCGCTTTCACCCACCCCGGAGCGGCCTCGCCGCCGCCCCCGTCCATAAGGAGAGGCCCGTCATGGACGCAGCCCGCATCCCCGACCTCATCACCCCCGCCATTCCCGTCTTCATCATCACGGTCATCGCCGAGGCGCTCTGGGTGAAGAAGCTCCGGGACGAGGGCCGCCCCGTGAAGGGCCACACCTGGAAGGACACGCTCGCCAGCCTCTCCATGGGACTGGGCAACGTGGCCGTCAACCTCGTGTGGAAGGGCATCGCCTTCGCCGGCTACCTGGCGCTCTACGAGTGGACGCCGCTGCGGCTGGGCTCCAGCGTGTGGGCCTGGGTGCTGCTCTTCTTCGCGGAGGACCTCTGCTACTACTGGTTCCACCGCGTCCACCACGAGAGCCGCTTCTTCTGGGCGTCCCACGTGGTGCACCACTCCAGCGAGCACTACAACCTCTCCACGGCGCTGCGGCAGACGTGGACCAACCCCACCGGCTGGGTGTTCTGGGCGCCGCTGGCGCTTTTGGGCTTCCACCCGGTGATGATTGTCGTGCAGCAGTCCGTCAGCCTGCTCTACCAGTACTGGATTCACACCGAGGCCATCGGCCGGCTGCCGCGCCCGCTGGAGTGGGTGCTCAACACGCCGTCGCACCACCGCGTGCACCACGCGTCCAACCCGCGCTACCTCGACAAGAACTACGCGGGCATCCTCATCATCTGGGACCGGCTCTTCGGCACCTTCGAGCCCGAGGGTGAGAAGCCCATCTACGGGCTGACGAAGAACATCCACACGTACAACCCGGTGCGCATCGCCTTCCACGAGTTCGTGGCCATCGCCCGCGACGCGGTGAGGCCGGGGCCGCTGCGGCACCGGCTGGGCTACGTGTTCCGCAACCCGGCCTGGAAGCCGGAGCCGCTGCCACCGCCCGAGCCACCCGCCGCGGAGCCGGCCCGGCCGTCGGCCTGAGCCGCCCTCCCCCTCCGCCGCCGTCGGCCCGGGCCTTCCCAAGCACGTGCCGGCGGGGCCCTCCACCTCGGCGGCCCACTCGACGGGCCCGAGGTGTTGAGCATCGGGCCTCGCATGGCCTTTGCCCTCCGGGGCACTCGCGTCCGGCTTCCCACCCGGGAGCGGAGGCGCTAAGCCACACGGCACTTTTCACAGGTGCACCGGAGGTCGGGAGGAGCCATGAGCGAGCGTGAGCTGTGGGAGCGGTACCAGCGGTATCTGTGCGTCGTCCCGTCCGTGGGGTTCACGCTCGACGTCTCGCGCATGCGCTTCCCGGCGGACTTCCTGGACCGGATGCGGCCGCAAATGGACAAGGCCTTCGCGGACATGGAGGCCCTGGAGAAGGGCGCCGTCGCCAACCCGGACGAGAAGCGCAAGGTGGGCCACTACTGGCTGCGCGCTCCCCAGACGGCGCCGGAGCCCGGGCTCCAGAAGGACATCAACGACACGGTGGCCGCCGTCCACGCCTTCGCGGCGGACGTGCATGCGGGCAAGGTGAAGCCGCAGAAGGCGCAGCGCTTCACGCACCTGCTCCTGGTGGGCATCGGCGGCTCGGCGCTGGGGCCGCAGCTGGTGGCGGACGCGCTGGGCACGCACGCCGACAAGATGCAGGTGGCCTTCTTCGACAACACCGACCCGGACGGCATGGACCGGGTGGTGGCGCAGCTCGGTGACAGGCTGGCGGAGACGCTGACGCTGGTCATCAGCAAGTCGGGCGGCACCAAGGAGACGAGCAACGGCATGCTGGAGGCCGCGCGCGCGTACCAGGCGAAGGGGCTCGACTTCAGCAAGCACGCGGTGGCCGTCACCGGCGCGGGCAGCGAGCTGGACAACCACGCGCGCAAGCAGGGCTGGCTGCGCATCTTCCCCATGTGGGACTGGGTTGGCGGGCGCACGTCGGTGATGTCGGCGGTGGGCCTGCTGCCGGCGCGGCTGCAGGGCCTGGACATCGACGGGATGCTGGCGGGCGCGCGGGACATGGACGTGGCGACGCGGCAGCGGGACGCGCTGAAGAACCCGGCCGCGCTGCTCGCGCTGATGTGGCACCACGCGGGCGGCGGGCGCGGCACGAAGGACATGGTCATCCTGCCGTACAAGGACCGGCTGCTGCTGATGTCGCGCTACCTCCAGCAGCTCGTCATGGAGTCCTTGGGCAAGGAGCTGGACCTGGACGGCAAGGTGGTGAACCAGGGCATCGCCGTCTACGGCAACAAGGGCTCCACGGACCAGCACGCGTACGTGCAGCAGCTGCGCGAGGGCGTGCTCAACTTCTTCGTCACCTTCATCGAGGTGCTGAAGGACCGGCCGTCCGGCGCGTTCGAGGTGGAGCCCGGCGTCACCAGCGGGGACTACCTGCTGGGCTTCCTGCTCGGCACGCGCCGAGCGCTGTACGAGAAGGGCCGCGAGTCCATCACCCTCACGGTGCCGGACGTGAGCGCGCGCACGGTGGGCGCGCTGATTGCGCTGTATGAGCGCGCGGTGGGCCTCTACGCCAGCCTGGTGAACATCAACGCGTACCACCAGCCGGGCGTGGAGGCGGGGAAGAAGGCCGCGGGCGCGGTGCTGGACCTGCAGCGCAAGGTGACGAAGCGCCTGGGCGAGGCCGGCACGGAGGCCCGCTCGGCGGAGCAGCTCGCCGCGGACATCGGCCTGCCGGACGAGGTGGAGACGGTGTTCAAGGTGCTGGAGCACCTGGCCGCCAACCCGGACCGCGGCGTGGTCCGCTCCGGAGGGCCGAGCCCCGCCGAGGCCCGCTACCGCGTGAAGTGACGTCCGTCTCGCCCGGGTGGCGCTTCCACGCAGGTGGAACCCACCCGGCCGAGGCAGGGCCGTCCCCGGAATGGAAGTTCCATTCCGGAGGCACTCGCCCCGGGAGAGCCCGCCGTGAGGCCCGGCCCCGGAATGGAACTTCCATTCCGGGACCTGAGCCCGGCGGGGGGGTGATGCGCCGCGTCGCCATGGCCTCCCACGCCGCTCGAAACCACGACAGGAACGCTTAATCCTGATCTCCCGACTGTGGGCTCCCCCACGGAGGGGGCAGGGCCGACCCCGGCCCGGTGTCCACCGCTGGTCCCCTCCCTCCATCAGGTTTGACGCCGCTTGCCTGGTTGAGTAAGTGCCCATGTGTGCGGGCGATTTTGCAAATCGAAGTCAAAACCCGACGCAGCGTCAGCCCGACGTCGTCTTTCACCGGGGGACTGCTGCTCCTCCTCGCCGGGGTCGCGTCCGCCCAGCCGGCGCCAGCGCCCACCGAGCCGGCTCCGGCCGCCGTGGCCGGCACCATCGATGGACGGGTGACGCCCTGTCCCGGTGGCGTGCTGGCCCAGACGGAGCTGCTGCTCGACGCCAACGGGCAGATGCGGCCGCTGAAGCTGGACTCATCGGGGCGATTCCGCGTCGAGGGGCTCGCGCCGGGCACCTACGAGGTCCATACCTACGTTCCCGGCTGTGAGCCGGCGGGCTACCGCGTCCAGGTGGCGGCCGGGCAGAGCACGACGCTCCACGCGGAGCTGGTGTCGACCGAGGGAATGGAGACCACCATCGACGTGGAGGGCCGGAAGCTGACGCGCGCCGAGGAGCGCAAGGCGTCCGCCGAGGCCGTGCGCGTCGTGGAGCTGGAGCAGGCCCACCAGCAGACGGCGGACCTGGGCGAGGTGCTCAGCCGCAACGCGGGCGTCAGCGTCCAGCGCACGGGAGGACTCGGCTCCTCCAGCCGCCTGTCCCTGAATGGCTTCTCCGGGGAGCAGGTGCGCTTCTTCGTGGACGGCGTGCCGCTGGAGCTGGCCGGCTTCGGCGTGGAGCTGGCCAACGTGCCGGTGAACCTCCTGAAGCGCGTGGAGGTGTACCGGGGCGTGGTGCCGGTGCGCTTCGGCGCGGATGCGCTCGGAGGCGCCGTCAACCTCGTCTCCTCCGACGGCGACGAGCCGAGTGGCGCCTCCGCCTCGCTCCAGGCCGGCTCGTTCGGCACCTGGCGCGGCTCGCTCGCCGGCCGCCACCAGTTCGGCGAGGGAGGCTTCTTCCTCAAGGGCCATGCCTTCGGGGACCTCGCCCGCAACGACTACCGCGTGGACGTGGAGGTCCCCAACGCCCAGGGGCGGCTCGAGCCCGCGAGCGTCTCGCGCTTCCACGACGGCTACCGCGCGCTCGGCGGGGGCCTGGAGGTGGGCGTCGCGAACCGCCCCTTCGCCGAGCGCCTCTCGCTGCGCGCCTACGGCACCCGCGCCCGCAAGGAGCTGCAGCACAACGTGGTGATGACGGTGCCCTACGGCGAGGCCCGCTCCACGGAGGCCGCGTACGGGGCGCTGCTGAGCTGGACGTCCGCGGAGCTGCTGTCCGGGAAGCTGCGGCTGGAGGGGACGGCGGGCCACGGTGTCCGTGACACGGGCTTCCGCGACACGTCGGCGTTCGTCTACGACTGGCATGGCAACCGCGTGCGCGAGCGGCTCCAGCCCGGTGAGCTGAGCACCGCGCCCACCGACCGGCTCATCCGCCAGCACAGCACCTTCGCGCGCCTGCACGCCGCCCACGCGCTCACCGACTCGCAGAGCCTGCGCCTGTCGCTGGCGCCCACCTTCGTGACGCGCCAGGGCGAGGAACGCCTGCTGCGGGGCACGGGCCAGCGGGACCCGCTGCGCGCCCAGCGCGAGCTGCTCACGGGGGTGGCCGGCCTCGAGCACGAGCTGCGCACATGGGAGGGACGGCTGGAGAACGTCACCTTCGTGAAGGGCTACCTGCTGCGCTCGCGGTCCGAGGAGGTGCTCGCCGGAGACGTGACGCGACGGAGGGACCAGACGAGCGGACACGTGGGCGCGGGCCTCAACGCGCGGCTGCTGCTGCCTCACGGGCTGCTGGCCAAGGCCTCGTACGAGTACGCCACCCGCCTTCCCGGTCCGGACGAGTTCTTCGGGGATGGCGTGCTCATCCTCGACAACCTGGGCCTGGAGCCCGAGACGAGCCACAACGCGAACGTGGAGCTGGAGCTGCGCGACCTCTCCACCCCCGCGGGCACCTTCCGCGGCAGCGTGGGCGGCTTCGCGCGGCTGGCGGACCAGCTCATCGTCCTGCTGGGCAATGACAGCGTGTACACCTTCGCCAACGTGTACGCGGCGCGCTCGCTCGGCGTGGAGGCCGCCGCGGGGTGGACGGTGCCCGGCGGGTGGCTGTCGCTGGACGCGAACACCACCTGGCAGGACTTCCGCAACGCCTCCAGCGAGGGCACCTACGGGGCCTACTCGGGGGACCGCATCCCCAACCGGCCCTGGCTCTTCGCCAACGTCACCGCCTCGCTGCGCCGCGGCTCGCTGCTGCGCGCCGGGGACGAGGCCTCGCTGAGCGTCACCTCGCGCTACGTGCATGGCTTCTTCCGCGGCTGGGAGAGCCAGGGGCTGCGCGAGGACAAGCAGAAGGTGCCCTCGCAGCTGACGCACTCGCTCGCCGTCACCTACGCGCTCCCGGTGCGCCCCGCGTTCAGCGGCACGCTCGAGGCGCAGAACCTCACCGACGCGAAGACCTACGACTTCTTCGGCGCGCAGCGCCCGGGCCGCTCGTTCTTCTTCAAGCTCACGATGGAGCTCTGACCATGCCTCCAGCCCACCGCGCCAACATCACGCGCCTGGTGATGCGCATCCACTCCTGGTCGGGACTGCTGGGTGCCCTGGTGTTCGTCGTGGTCGGGCTGAGCGGCGCGGTGCTCGTCTTCCACTCGGAGCTCGACGCGGCGCTCTTCCCCAGGCTCTTCAAGGTCGACCCGGCCGCCGGGGAGCTGTCGTACCAGCGCGCCTTCGAGACGGCGCAGCGCGCCTTCCCGGAGGCCCGCGTGCGGGGCTTTCGCGTGCCGCCTCCCGGCGAGCCGAAGACGCTCGCCGTCCAGGCCGTGGGCCCCCGCGGCGGGCCCACGCACATCGCGCTGGTCGACCCGTACACCGGAGAATTGCGCGGCACCCGCATCTGGGGCTCGGGCCACACGCGCTTCTTCGATGACCCGGTGAGCTGGGTGTACCTGCTCCACTACCAGCTCACGGCGGGGCAGGTCGGCCAGCTCGTCGTCGTGCTGGCGGCCATCCTGCTCGCCCTCTCCGTGGTGACGGGGACGTTCGTCTACCGCAAGCAGCTGCTGCGCGCGCTCATGCTGCGCGAGCCCCTGCGCAACAAGGGCTGGATGGCGCGCTTCTCCTCGCTGCACCGGATGGTGGGCGTGTGGACGCTCGCGCTCAACCTGCTGCTGGCGGTCAGCGGCTTGTGGATGCTGCGCGCCACCTTCACCGCGGACTTCTGGAAGCGGCCTGACGGACGGCCCGCGCCCACCGGGCCCGCGCCCCGCAGCGCCCATACCTTCGACGAGGCCATCGCCGCCGCGCGGCGCGCCGTGCCCGACCTGGAGCCGAGCTGGGTGGAGCTGCGGGCCCTGCCGACGGACCGCTTCATCGTCATGGGACGCCACGCCCGGGAGTCGAAGCTCTACGGCCGGTACGCGAGCACCGTCACCCTCGACGCGAGCAACCTCGGCGTGCTCGACGTCCGGCGCCCGGAGGCGCTGGCTCTGGGTGGGAAGCTCGACGTGCTCGCCTTCCCGCTCCACCAGGGGCACTGGGGTGGCCTGCCGGTGAGGCTCCTGTACGTGCTCGCGGGACTTGGCGTTCCGATGCTCAGCCTCACCGGCATGCTGCTGTGGCTGCGCCGCAACCGGCGGCGGCGCGTCCAGCCCGCGACGCAGCCCGGGCCCGTGGCCCGTCCTCCGGTGCCCGCGACGGGCACTCCCAAGGTTTGAACGCGGCGGCGCGGAGCGAGGCCACACCGCGCTCCGCTCCCGCGCGTGACCGACACGGGAGCCGAGCCAGGGTGGCTCGAAGCAGGGCCACGCAGTGCCCGCGCCATGCCTCGCTGAAGAGCACGGGAGCACACCAGGCGTGGCGTGAAACGGCGGCACGCAGTGCCCGCGCCATGCCTTGATGAAGAGCACGGGAGCACACCAGGCGTGGCGTGAAACGGCGGCACGCAGTGCCCGCGCCATGCCTCGCTGAAGAGCACGGGAGCACATCAGGCGTGGCGTGAAACGGCGGCACGCAGTGCCCGCGCCATGCCTTGATGAAGAGCACGGGGGCACACCAGGCGTGGCGTGAAACGGCGGCACGCAGTGCCCGCGCCTTGCCTGGATGAGGAGCACGGGGGCACACCAGGCGTGGCGCGAAGCAGGGCCCTGCCCTCCCCTCCCCCGCACCCGGAATGGCGCGGGGGAGGAGGCACGACGCGTCAGTCGTGCGCGAGCGGGTTGGGCAGCGTCCCGTTCGGATACAGCGCGTGACGCAGGGCGCGGTCCGTGTAGCGGGTGACGACGATGCGGTCGCGGTTCAGCGCGTAGCGCGGAATCTCCGGGACGAGCAGGTCGTACTCGGCGAAGCGCTCACGCAGCTCGGGGAAGCGCTGGTGGAAGGCCAGGATGGTGCGGCGCACCTGCTTCCAGAACGCCTTCTCCGGCATGCCGAGCTGCTCGGCGCACAGCGGCGCCAGGTAGCGGAAGTGCCCCACGAAGACCTGGTCCACCACGTGCTGGCGGATGACCGACGGGTGCTTGCGCGGCAGCACGTGGTCATGCCCGTCCGGCTCCGGGCCGCGCTCGGGCACGTCGGTGAAGGACACGCACACGTCGTCCACGAAGTCCTTCAGGTACAGCCGGCGCGGCACGTCCTTCTCGTCGAAGCCCAGCAGGGTGTTCTGCCCGTGCGGGTTGAAGGTGATGCCGTAGCGATACAGCACGTGCATGATGGGGATGAGCAGCGTGTCGAACAGCTGCTGCAGCCACGCCTCCACGCTCAGCCCCGACGCGCGGACCAGCTCAGCGACGAACGCATCACCCTTCGCGTCCACATGGAGCAGCGATGCGAACGTCCGCACCCGCTCGTGCGAGTCCTGCCGCGCGGCGACCGGCTCGCGCCAGATGCAGCCCAGCGTCTCCAGGTGCTGGTACGGCACGTCCGCCACCTTGGAGAGGTACGGGTGCCGCACCGTCACCGAGGCGACCTCGCCGAGGAACACCGTGCGGCACTCCTCGGTGAGGAAGGGGTCGCTGTCCAGGAGGCACTTGAGCCACTGCGTGACGACGGGCGCACCCAGCGTGCAGTGCGGAGGAATGCCGCGCCAGACGAGCGTATTGAGAATCTTCAGCGGCAGCTTCACGTCCCAGCGGCCCGGCGTCGTCACGTTCGCCATGGTGCGGATGGACTGGCCCGGCAGGTACAGGTCGGGGCTCTCCCCCAGCGGAACGATGCGGCGCTGGGCCACGTCCGCGGCGTGCAGCACCTGCACCGCGTGCTCCCACTGCCACGGGTGCACGGGCATCCACACGAAGGCGTCCGGCTGCAGGCCGGCAGTGGTCAACACGCGGGTGAAGCGGGTGCGCGTCGCCTCGTCCAGCTCGCGGGCGAGAATCTCTCGCTCGGACAGCTCGGAGGTGCCGCGGAACTCCGCCAGCCCCCGGTGCACGGCCACCCAGAGCAGCCGCACCGGCTGGCGCGCCTCGGGGGCGTAGCGGCGCACGTCGGACGCGGAGAAGTTCACCCGGCCCTTGTTCGCCACCAGCCAGTTGTGCCCCGTCATGTGGCACTCCAGCTCGGTGTGGCCCAGCGCGCGCAGCTCCGAGACAGTGCTGCCGCCATGGGTGATGCGCGCCGCGTCCACCGCGAGCGTGGAGGACAGCTCGTTGAAGTACGTGGCCAGCGTGGACGGGTCCGTGCCCAGCGTGGAGACGGCGTCCGTCAGGAACTGCAGCGCGTCCCAGGCCGGCTCGGCGATGCTGTTGCCGAGCATGCTGGTGGCGCTGCGGGTGATGGAGTTCGGGTCCACCTTCATCCAACCGAAGGCGCCCGGCCGCGCGGCAAACCTGTACGAGGTGCCGCTGCCGAGGTCGACGCGGTAGCGCCCCTCGCTCTCGGTCACGGGCTTGAGCATCTCCTCGAAGCACCACTCGCCGAGCGCCTTCGCGAGCAGCCGCCGGTTGGCCTCACGCCACGCGGCGGGGCCCACTTCCGACAGGGCCGGCACCGGGTGGCCGCGGCTCTCGTCGGAGGCCGGAGCGGGGACGAGGGAGACGGGGGTGTTCAGGTCCAGGGCTTCGTTACGGGACTTCATGGTGACTCCTTCAAGGAAAGGGAATGCTCACGGACGGCCGGGCGCGAGGCCCGGGACGCCGGGTTGGACATGACGCGGAGGGCGAGCGCGGCGCCCACCAGACACACCGCCGCGGCGGCGAGACAGACGGACAGGTACGCGTGGGAGAAGGCCACCTGGGCCAGCGGCATGAAGGCGGGCTCGACGGCGTCGAACTGGCCGGTCTCCACCGCCGCGCGCGTGTGACGGACGGCCTCGGCGGGCAGCAGGCCGTCCGAGAGGCTGGAGCCAAGTCGCGAGGAGAAGACGACGCCGAAGACGGCGACGCCCGTGGCCGTGCCCAGGGGGTAGCAGGCGTTGGTGAGCCCCGACGCCATCCCCGCGCGCTCCGGGGGAACCACACTGACGGCCACGCCCATCATGGGCGGGAAGATGATGGCCCCTCCCGCCCCCATCAGCACCAGCCCCGCGAAGCCCAGGGCCCACTGGGCCTGCGTCGCGGCCGCGGCGAGGGCCAGCAGTCCCAGCCCGGCCCCCTGGAAGGCGAACCCGCTGGACACCAGTCCCGCGGCGGAGAAGCGCTTCTGAAGCCGGGACATGAACATGCCCACGACCAGCAGGCTCCCGGTGAGCGGGAGCAGCCGCAGCCCCACCTGGAGCGGCGAGCCTCCGGCCGCGATTTGCAGCCACAGCGAGGTGAAGACGAGCACGCCCAGGCTCGACATGCGCGCGAGGAACCCGAGCACCGCCGCCCCCGAGAGCGCGGGGATGCGCAGCAGCTCCAGGTCCAACATGCTACCGGGCCGCCGCTGGCTCACGACGAGCGCCACGACGAGCACGACTCCCGCGCACGCGGGGACGAGCACCTGGAGTGAGCCCCAGCCGACGTCCGGCCCCACCGCGAGGGGGTAGTGAATCGACAGCAGTACGCCGATGGCGAGCAGCGCCCCCAGCAGGTCCAGGCGTCGGCTGGAGTTCTGCGGGGTGAGGGCGGGCATCCGCGTCAGCGCGCCGATGACGACCGCCACGCCGATGGGCACGTTGACGAGGAAGATCCACCGCCAGCCGACCAGCTCGACGAGGATGCCTCCCACGACGGGCCCGAGCGCGCCCGCGGCGGACGCGATGGCCGCGTAGGTGGCGATGGCGCTGCGGCGCGCGTCGCCCTCGTACACGGCGGCGATGAGGGCAATCGCGGGAGCGAACACCATGGAGCCCCCGAGCCCCTGCGCCACGCGGGCCGCGATGAGGGCGCCCGCGTTGGGTGCCAGGCCGCACATCGCCGAGGCCAGGGTGAACAGCGTGATGCCCGCGACGAAGACACTCCGCCGGCCGATGCGGTCCGACAGCGCGCCCGCGGTGAGCAGCAGGGCGCCGAACGCCAGCGAGTAGGCGGAGACGGTCCACTGCACCTGGTTCAGCCCGGCGCCCAGGTCCTTCGCGATGGCCGCCAGCGCGACGTTGACCACCGTCACGTCCAGCGTCATCACGACACCGCCCGCGCTCACGAGCGCGAACGTCCAGAGCGCCGCGCGACGGGCGTCGTCACGCGAGGGTGAGGGTGCCGACGCGTCGCTCGCGAGCGCAACGCCAGCACCGTCTTGTGAACGCACGCTCACGAAGCCTCCGAAGCACGCGCCGCGGGAGCCCGAAGCGCGCCGTCGGGAACGACGGGCACGTCGGCCGGCACCGGCGTCTGGGGCTGGGCCTGGGGCCGCGCACGCGCGGGGGTCTCCGGCACCCCGAAGCGGGAGAAGGCGGTGCGCTGGGGCAGCCTGAACACCTCCCGCCCCATGATGGTGTTGAGGATGGTGGCGTTGCGGAACCCGGACACGCCCAGGTCGGGCGCGGCGACGCCGTGGCTGTGCAGGTCCGCGTGGGTGACGAACATGCGCCCGCTCACCTCGGGCGCCAGCTCCACCGAGTAGTCCAGCCGGACCTTGTAGCGGCCCTGCTCGTCCCACCGCATCAGCCCATCCATGGGCCGCAGGAAGACGGGCGACCGCTGCTTGTACCCGGTGGCCGCCACCACCAGCTCCGTCGAGTGCTCGAACGTCGCCCCGGTGTCGAGGTGCCGGCAGCGCAGCACCACCTTGCCCGAGCCGTCCACCGAGGCGTCGTCCACCGCGACGCCACAGCGCAGCTCCACGTCGGCCAGTCCCTGCTCCAGCTCCCGGCGGTAGAGCAGGTCATGCACCTGCTCCAGCGTCTCGGTCGAGATGCCCTTGTAGTGCCGCCACTGCTCGGCGACGAGCCGGTCCTTGGTCGGCTGCGGCAGCGCGTGGAAGTACTTCACGTACGCCGGCGTGGTCATCTCCAGCGTCAGCTTCGTGTAGTCCAGCGGCGCGAACGACACCGTCCGCGTCAGCCAGCTCACCGCGCCTCCGCCCGCGAGGTTGCGCTGCAGCAGGTGCAGGGCCACCTCGGCGCCGGACTGCCCGGAGCCCACCACCGTCACGTGCCGCGCGGCCTCCACCTCGGGCTGCCGGTGCAGGTACTCGCCGGTGTGGACCCGCTTGCTGGCCGGCAGCGACGCGAGCGCCTTGGGCAGCGACGGCTCGGTGCCAATGCCGATGACGACATCGCGCGCCGTCATCTGCAGCCGGCGCCCGTCACCGCGCAGGACCTTGAGGATGAAGCGCTGGCGCTCCGCGTCCCAGTCCACCGACTCCACCTGGTGCGAGAAGCGCACCGAGGGGAGCTGCGCGACGGCCCAGCGCAGGTAGTCCTCGTACTCGCGCCGCGTCGGGTGGAAGCGCTCGCGGATGTAGAACGGGTAGAGCCGGTCCTTGTCCTTCAGGTACGCCAGGAAGGACAGCGGGTGCGTGGGGTCGACCAGGGTGACGAGGTCGGCGAGGAAGCTGAGCTGGAGCAGGGCCTCGTCGAACATCAGGCCCGGGTGCCAGCGCAGCTCCGGCCGGGACTCGAGCACCACGAGGTCCAGTCCCTTCACCGTGGACGCGAGCGCCGCGAGGCCGAGGTTGAACGGGCCGCAGCCAATCGCCACCACGTCGTGCTCGGTGTGCAGCGGGGAAGAATCAGGAGTCACGACATTCACGGGAGGTCCTCCTCGGAACGGGGAAAGACGAACAGCGTCGCCGTCTTGTCAGGCAGGTTGATGGAGCCGACGGCCCGGAAGCCGGCGGCGGAGAAGGCACGCAGCGAGGGCGCGTTGCCCGAGTCGGGCTCGGCGACCACCCGGGTGCAGTGGGGGTCCGCGGCGAGCAGCCCTTCGGCCACTTCGCGCAGCAGCGTCCGACCCAGGCCACGGCCCGTGTGGCCGAGCTCGCCAATGGCCACGTGCACGCCCAGGTCGTGGGGCCGCTCCGCGTAGTGCCCGGACAGCCGGTCCCGGATGACGCGGTACACCTCCAGGTAGGCGACGGGAGCGCCCTCGTGCTCCAGCATGCACGGCAGCGAGTGGTCTCCAGCCAGCTGCCGCTCCAGCTCCGCCCGCCAGCGCTCCAGCGGCCACGCCTGCTTCCAGAACGCGGCCACGTGCGGGGCCTGATTCCACCGCCACACGCGCTCCAAATCCTGGGAGACGCTCGCGGGGCGGATGGACCACGGAGCGCGGACGCGCGCCACCGGGGGCGCGGGCACGACGATGCTCGCGGTGTCCTCTCTCAGCGCGGCCGTCATCGCACCGCCTCCCGCAAGGGGTTGGGCGCGTCGAGGTACACGGACTGCGCGTCCAGCGGCGCGAGCACCTCGTCGATGCCATGCAGCCGGGTGAGCAGGTTGCTCTTGCAGGGCAGCGAGTCGGCCTCCAACCACCTGCGGGCCAGCCGGTCTCCCCGGGGCCCCGCCGCGGCCAGCGACGGAAGCGCCTCGCGCAGCCGCCCGGCCATGACGGCGAGCAGCCGGCGCTCGTCGCCCAGCCCGTCCACGCCGAGGCACCCGATGACCGCGAGCGCCTGGTTGCGCAGCAGGTAGTACGAGAGCCGCTCGTCGACGATGGCGTCGTCCACCACGGCCAGCGTGGAGGCCTCCACGCCCAGCAGCCCGAGCAGCTTCGGCAGGTGCGACGACGCGAGGTAATAGCCCTGGTTGTCCCGGAACGCCGAGCCGATGACCCGGCCCTTCTCATCGAGCCGGACGAGGGTGTTCTGCTGGTGCGACTCGAGCCCGATGCCGGTGGACGCGTACAGGTGCAGCATGGGCACCAGCACGCGGTCCGTGTAGTCGGCCACCCACTGCTCCGCGGCGCCCGAGCCGAGCCCGGCCACCAGCGTGCCCAGCTGACTGCGCCCCATCCCCGGGCGCGGCGCCACGAGGCCCACGAGGCAGCGCAGGTCCGCGATGCCCGGAGGCACCTCGCGCACCGCCACGTCCAGGCCCGTCACGTCCGGGCCCCCGGGCCGCGAGGGCTCGTCCACCGCCAGCCACGCGGGGTCCCTCACGATGGAGAAGCCCGGGTGGGCGGCGAAGGTGTCCCGCGCGTAGCCGGCGTCCAGCAGCCGGTGGATTTCCAGGCCGCGCTTCAGCTCGGTGCGCGTGGACTCGCGGCGCGAGTTCGTCAGCCGCAGTCCCAGCGACAGCTTCAGCATCACCGAGACGTCCGGCCGGTACACGGTGCGCACGCTCGACGTGGCCCACCAGCGCGGCCCGCTCTCGCCCAGCGGCGTCAGCAGGCCCGCCTCGATGAGCGCGGCGATTCGCGGCCGCCGCAGCACGTCCCGCGCCTGCCACGGATGCGCCGGCACCAGCACGCGGCCGTCGTTCATGGGCCGCTCCGCGAGGTCCGCCAGCAGCGCCACCGTGTCCCGCCCGGAGAGCGAGGGCGAGCCGCCCACCGCGTCGTGCGAAATCACCGAGGGGTCCGCGGCGAACCAGTGCAGCCGGAACGAGCCCCGCAGCTCCGGGGAGAAGTCCGCGGAGTCCGTGGTGGAGAGCCCATCCCGGCTCTTGGGCGCCGGGTGGTGCAGGTGTCCGAGCAGCAGCGCCTGCTCCGCGTCGAGGAAGCCATCCACCGGCGGAGGAGGCCGCGGATGCGCGCGGCGGTCGGCCACGAAGTCCGAGACGCGGCGCACCGACTCCGCCGTGCGCTCGACGAGGTCGGCCACCTGTCCCGCGGGAACGCCACCACGGCGCGCGCCGCCGCGCATCGCGGCCTCATGCGCCACCAGCGCCACGGCGAGGACGGGGTCGGCGAGCGAGGCGCCACCCGGACCCTCCAGGAACACCGGGCCGAAGCGGTGCCACCCGCTCGGCGAGCAGTGCGACACGTCGGTGCGCAGGGCGAGCCCCGTGCTCGGCAGCGCGATGCGCAGCGGGCCGGGGTGGACGGGCGTGTGCGTCTCCACCAGCCAGCAGCGCAGCAGCGCCTCCAGGTGGGCGTGCTCCGCGGCGCGGCGCGCGTCCGTGTCGTTCAGCGGGTCGGTGTTGGAAGCGGCGTACAGGGGAAGTGCGGCGGCGCTCATGCGGCCCCCTTCTGGTAGCGGGGCGAGCAGGCGCGACCCGCGGCGAGCACGGCGTTCACGAGGGCGTCGAGCTCCTCGGGCGTCGTGGTGGGATTGAGCAGGGTGAACTTGAGGCAGACGCGCTCAGGAGAGCCGGGCCCGTCCAGGCGGACCGCGGTGCGGCCAATCAGCGCGACGCCGGTCTCCATCAGCCGGCGGCGCAGCTGGCCGTTGATTTCGTCCTCGCGCGCCGGGTCCTCGCCGGTGCGGTAACGGAACACGACGGTGGTCAGCTCGGCGGGGGCCACCAGCTCCAGCTCGGGCTCGGCCTTGATGCGCGCCTCGGCGTGCCGGGCCAGGTCATGGCAGGTGTCCACCATGTCGCCCAGGCCGCGGCGACCATGGGCCAGCAGCGTGGCGGCGACCTTCACCGCGTCCGGGCGGCGCGTCGTCTGCAGGCTGCGGCCGAGCAGGCCGTCGTAGCCGGCTTCCGAGTCGTCCTCCGGGTTGAGGTAGGCGACCTGGCGCTCCAGCGCGGTGAATGCCTTCGCGTCGGAGACCAGCAGCACGCTGGCCGCGGCGGGCTGCCAGCCCAGCTTGTGCAGGTCCAGGGTGATGGAGTCCGCCAGCTCGATGCCGGCCAGCCGGGGCGCGAGCCGCTCGGAGAACAGCGTCCCGAAGCCGTACGCCGCGTCGACGTGCAGCCACACGCCGTGCTCGGCGGCGATGGCCGCGATCTGCGGCAGCGGGTCCACGGAGCCGAAGTCCGTCGTCCCCGCCGTGGCGATGATGGCCAGCGGCGTGTGCTCCGGACCCAGCTCGCGCAGCATGGCGGCCAGCGCGTCGGGGCTCATGCGGCGGCGCGAGTCGGTGGGCACGGGCCGCACGGCGCCCTCCCCCAGGCCGAGCGCCGCGCAGGCGCGGTGCACCGAGAAGTGCGCCAATTCCGAGCAGAAGACGACGGGCCCCGGCAGCGCGCTCACGCCCTCCTTGCGCGCGTCGATGCCCCGGCGCAGCGCGGCCGCGTCCCGCGCCAGCAGGAGGCCCATCAGGTTCGACAGCGAGCCGCCCGGGGTGAGCACTCCGTCGGCGCTGCTCCCCAGTCCGGCCAGCTCGATGAGCCCGGCGATGAGCCAGCGCTCCACGGCGATGGCGGACGGCCCCGAGTCATACGTGTCCAGCGACGCGTTGCTCGCACTGGCCAGCGCATCCGCGGCCACGGCGACGGCCAGCGGAGGCGGCTGCAGGTGCGCCACCGCGTGCGCGTGCGACAGGTGCAGGCCGTGCTCCACCAGCACCCGGCCCAGCCGCGCCAGCGCGGCCTCCGAGCCCATGCCCTCCTCGGGGATGCCGTCCCCGCCCAGCGCCGCCTTCGCCGCGGCCAGCACGTCCGCCGGAGCGCCCGCGCGCAGCGGGCCCGTGGGCCACCGCGCGATGGCCAGCGCGCTGCCCACCGCACCCGTCAGCGCGGCGGACACCGCGGCCAGGCCCTCGCGAGAGCCCGCCAGCACCGATGACGGGCGGCGAGGCCAGCGGGGCGCCACGTCCGGCGCCTGCTGCTTCCCTTCCTCAGCTTCGACTCGCATTCTGATCCCTCTTCATTTTTTGACTTCGATACTGCAAATCGTTCTCAGACTCTGGACACACCACGGCCCTGGCGTGGGCTGACACGCTGTGACTGCGATTCACTTCCGAGACACACCGCGGCCCAGGCGTGGGCCGAAACACTGCGACTACGGCTCGACTTCGAGACACACCACGGCCCTGGCGTGGGCCGACACGCTGCGACGACAACTCGACTTCAAGACACACCACGGCCCTGGCGTGGGCCGACACGCTGCGACAACAACTCGACTTCGAGACACACCACGGCCCCGCGTGGGCCGACACGCCGCGACGACGACTCAACGTCGAGACACATTGCGACCCTCGCGAGGGCCGACACACTGAAACTTCGCCTCACCTCCGAGACACACCGCGGCCCTGGCGTGGCTGACACGCTGCAACCGCGTTTCAACCGCGAGACACACTACGGCCCTGGGCTGACACGCCGCGGCGGCGATTCAGCGCCGAATACACTACGGCCCAGGACTGACATGCCGCCTGCGCGGAGGAGGAGTCAGCGGGGTTCCGCGAGAGCCAAGGCCCACGGAACCCCGTGGGAGGTGCTAGCGGATTCGCGCCACGTCGAGCACGAAGCCGGGGAAGGACACGCCGGCCTTCGGCGTGCCGGAGCTCATCTCCATCAGGGTGGAGACGGAGTAGTTCGTGGTGCCCTGGCTGATGAAGAAGCTGGAGCCGTCGCTCACGGCGAAGCCGCTGTACGGCCCGGGCTCGCCCGGCACGCGCGTGGCGCCGGAGAGGGTCTCGAGCGGCACGCTCCACCAGCTCCAGCCCTTGCTGTACCACTCGCTATAGGTCGTGCCGGGGGCGCTGGGGGTGATGGAGGTGTCGGCGGCCTGGACCAGGGCCCGGCCGTCCCCCGTCACGGAGACGATGGTGCCGACCTTGCCGGCTCCGAGCGCCGTGGAGATGGTACCGACGTAGCCCTCATCAAAGGCACGCTGGCCCGGGGAGATGCGCAGGATGCAGTCCTGCTGCCCGCCATTCTGGGCACTGTAGGCCGTGTGACCCAGGCCGTTGATGACGCCGCTGAAGAAGTACAGCGCGTTCCCGAGCCGCGCCGTCTTGAAGAGGTCGCGGCAGCGGTCATCGTTGACGACCGTCACCTCATCCGTCGCCGTGTCGAACCGGACGAGCACGGTGCCCGGAAGGACCTGGTCATACGTGCGGGTCGTCCAGCCCAGGGCGAAGTAGGCCTCGCCCTCGCGGCTGGCCCACTGGCTGAGGCTGGTGATGTAGCCCGGCTTCACCAGCGTCGCGGGCAGCGGGATGGTCTTGGTGATGACCATCTCCGTGGGGTTCCAGACGATGACCTGAGCCTGGGCATCGTCCTTGTAGTAGGCCTTCGTCGGGCTGATGAAGAGCACGGCCTGGGCGCCCAGCGCGCGCACGCCCTCCGCCTGGAACGAGACGCTCCCGCCAGCCACCAGCTTTCCCTCCTGCAGCTCGTAGCGGGTGATGGTGGGCGCCTCGCCCTGCCCGATGGCGAAGAAGCCGATGCCCTGCGCCGCGTAGAGGCGCGGCCGGCCCGGCAGCTCGAGCGAGTTCGCGTAGTCGAGCTGCTTCGCCTGGTCGAGCGAGTCGACCAGGGTGAAGTAGTTCATCCGGGTGCCGTTGGACTCGACCGCCGAGTGGATGAGGAACTGCGGCTGGGTGGTCGGCGGCGTCGGCTGCTTGGGGGTTTCGTCGTCCCCACACGCCACCAGGAGCGCCGCACACACCCCGAGCCCGCCCATGACTCCGCCCCGGCCTGCCCCCTTCACTTGCTTCGCCATCCAGACGCCTCCGCGATTTTGATAATGACTTTCAAATTCAAATCCATGATATACTCGAATGACTGGAGGAAGGCCAACCCTTTCCCGCAGAATTTGCGCGTCCGTGGCCTGGGAGTCATAAGTATGAAACACGGGAGACGACCTCGCCTGATGTGAGGCAATGGGCGCCACGGCGACTGGCATGGGGCACTCATGACTCAGCGCCCGTGAGCCGCGCCCGCTCCCTGCGACACAATTCCACCAGCCATTCCGAGACAGCGCGGACGCGCGGGCTCTTCTGCAAGTCTTTGTGGACCACGAGCCAGAGCGGGCGGCGGCCCAGGATTCCTCCGCTCATGCGCGTCAGCCGCGCGTCTCCTTCTCCGCTGAGACATGGGAGCAGCGCGACGCCGAGCCCCGCCGCCGCGGCCTCGCGCAGCACGGTGGCGCTGTTGCTCTGGAGCAGGCGGCGGGCGCCCAGGGTCAGCCGCTTCAGCTCCTCCGACTCGGCGCCGGACGTGAGGCCCGCGCGATACGCGAGCACGGCGTGGCCGTGGAAGTCCTCGGAGCGGGGCGTGCCATACCGGCGCAGGTAGCCGCGCGAGGCGTACAGAGCGAAGGACACCTCCGCCACCTTGCGCACCACCAGGGCGTCTCCCTTCGGAGGCGCCAGCCGCAGCGCGAGGTCCGCGTCGCCACGCTGGAGGTTCACCACCTCCGAGCCCACCAGCATCTCCAGGTCCAGGCCGGGGTGGCGCGCGTGCAGGTCTCCCAGGTTGGGAGCGACCAGCGCCTGGCCGATGTACTCGGTGGCGGTGAAGCGCACGGTGCCCACCGCGCGGGCCTCGGCCGACATGACGCCGTGGAGCTTGCGCAGGGCGTCCTCCATCTCCCGGGCCCGCGCCACCACGGCCTCCGCGCCCTCGGTGAGGGCCAGCGTGCGCGCGCCGCGCAGCACCAGCCGCGTGCCGAGTGACTTCTCCAGCGCGTCCAGCCGCCGTCCCACCGTGGTGGCGTCCACGCGCAGCTCGCGCGCCGCCGCCGCCAGGGTGCCATGGCGGGCCACCGCGAGCAGGTACCGCAGGTCATCCCATCGCATCTCCATGTCCGCGATGGTGCAGCAAAGGGCTGCGTCCGTGCAGCACCGTCGAGTGCCGGTCCGGGCGCCACGGCTCCATCGTTCCCCATCCATGCAGCCCCGTCGAAGCCCGCTCCGGGCACCGTGGGCCCCATCGCGTCCCAGGACCGTGGTGCGGCACCGTCGTGGCCCGCCTCGGGCCTCGCGGCTCCACCCCAGGCACATCCGAACCTGCATTGTCGCAGTGATGGGCTGCATCCATGCAGCCTGGCCGGCGCTATCTCCGCCATCGAGGGGGACACGCAGGGGCGGTCCCACCCGACAGGAGGCTGCACATGTCTCACGTGACGGCGTTGGAGCCGGGAGTGGGCCCGGCGGTGCGAAACAGGACGCTGGACGACACCGGCCGCGAGGCCGGCACGGGCCCGGGCATCCCCTTCCCCATCCGGGCGCGGGACGGCTACGCGCTCTCGGGCACGCTCTACCCACACTCCGGCGCGGAGCTGGGCGCGGTGGTACTGGTGAGCGCCGCCGTCGGAGCACGGCAACGGTACTACTCGGCCTTCGCCCGGTTCCTCGCCGAGCGCGGCCTGCCCACCGTCACGTACGACTACCGGGGCATCGGCGGCTCGCGTCCCGAGTCGCTCCAGGGCTTCGAGGCACGCTTCCAGGACTGGGGAGCGCTGGACCTGGCGGGTGCCATCACCACCGTGCGAGAGCGCTTCCCAGGGCGCCGGGTGCTGCTCGTGGGGCACAGCGCGGGGGGCCAGCTCCTGGGACTGGCGGACAGCGCGAGCGAGGTGGCGGCGCTGCTCTCGGTGACATCCGGCTCGGGCTACTACCGGCTGTTCCCACAGCGGCTGCGCATGGCGTTCAACTGGCGCGTGCTGGCGCCCGCGCTCATCCAGGCCTTCGGGAAGCTGCCGGGCTGGGCCGGCACCTCGGAGGACCTGCCCGCGGGCGTGGCCGCGCAGTGGGCGCGCTGGTGCCTGTCCCCGGACTACTTGCTGAGCGAGGACGGCGAGTCGCGCCGCCAGGCCTATGCCTCGCTGCGCCTGCCGCTGCGGGCCTACAGCTTCACGGACGACCCCATCGCCTCGCCGGAGGCGGTGCGCGCGCTGCTGTCCATCTACTCGGAAGCCCTCGTGGAGCACCGGCTGCTCTCCCCGAAGGAGGTGGGCCAGCCCATCGGCCACTTCGGCTTCTTCCGCGCGCCCTTCCGCGACACGCTGTGGAAGGACGCCGCGGACTGGCTCGCGGACAAGGCGCTGGCGCCCCGGTACGCGCGGGGAGCCTGACGTCCGGAAGTGGAGCGCCCGTGGCGACACGGGCCCCCGTTGTCCAAGCCCACGCGGTAGAACGCCGCCCATGGATCTGGAGCTCAAAGGCAAGGCGGCCCTCGTCACCGGCAGCAGCCGGGGCATCGGCCGGGCCATCGCGGCGGCGCTCGCGAAGGAAGGCGCGCGCGTGCTGCTCACCGCTCGCGGCGCGGAGGCCCTGGAGGCCACGGCGGCGGAGCTGCGCGCGGCGGGCGCGGACGTCGCCACGTGCGTCACCGACGTGGCCACCCAGGCCGGCGCGGTGGAGGCGGTGAACGCGGCGGTGCGCGCGTTCGGCACGCTGGACATCCTCGTCAACAACGTGGGTGGCAGCGGCGGCGCGGGCGCGTTCGACGCGGCCACCGTGGAGCAGTGGGCCACCGTCATGGACCGCAACCTCATGTCCGCCGTCTGGTGCAGCCAGCGCGCGGTGGAGGTCATGCGCGAGCGCGGCGGCGGCTGCATCGTCCACATCAACTCCATCTTCGGCCGCGAGTACGCCACCAGCGCGCCCTATACCGTCGCCAAGGCCGGCATCACCGCCCTCACCAAGGAAATGGCCGTGGACCTCGCGCGCCACCGCATCCGCGTCAACGGCGTGGCGCCCGGCTCCATCCTCTTCCCCGGTGGAAGCTGGGACAAACGCCAGAAGGCGGACCCGGAGAAGGTGGCGAAGCTCGTCCGCGACGAGCTGCCCTGGGGCCGCTTCGGTACTCCGGAAGAGGTGGCGGACGTCGTCACCTTCCTCTGCTCGGAGCGCGCCCGCTGGGTAACGGGCGCCACCCTTCCGGTCGATGGAGGACAGGGCCGTGCCTTCTGACGGGAAGGCGCCCCGCCCGCCGTGTTATGCCGTGCGCCCGCGCGAAGGGCGCCACGCATGCTGAAGCTCTACAAGAAGGAAGGCGACAGCCTCCGCTACTGGGAGGCCTGGGTTCACGAGGGCACCCTCACCGTCCACTGGGGCACCGTGGGTCAAACGGGCGAGGAGAAGGAGCAGCCCATCCCTCCGGACGAGGACCCGGACATGGCCATCGCCGAGGCCGCCGGCCCGCTGGTGGACCAGGGCTATGACGAGCCCGACCCGGACGCGATGGTGACGCTCGTCGTCCAGTACCCCGTGGAGGGCAAGGGCTCCGGCCATGACCTGGAGAAGCGCGTCGCCGTGGAGGAGCTGCTCACGGACGCGCTCGGCTGGACGGGCAATGGCGAGGTGGAGGGCGGCGAGCTGCGCGAGCAGCGCCTGCGCGTGCACTGCCGGGTGATGGATGCCGAGGCCGGCGTGCGCACCGCCGTGGAGGCGCTGGACTCGGAGGACCTGCTGGAAGGCGCCAGCATCCTGCTGGCTCACGGGGACGAGGAGCCGAAGGCCGTCTGGCCTCCAGCGCCCCCCGCCCCTTCGTCCACTTCGTAGGCGCCGGACCTCAGGCGCCCGCGGGACGCACCGCCGCCTGGGGCTCGGCGCTCGCCACGGACAGGCGGCTCCAGAGCTGGTGCGACGTGAGCATCAGCGCCAGCACGATGATGGGGCTGATGGAGGCCGACAGCGGATCACCCATCACCGTGTGCGACACCGCCGCCGCGATGAGGTCGATGACGAAGCCCGCGTAGGCCCACTCGCGCAGGAAGCGCGGCACCGGCGCCCACAGCGCCACCACGCCCAGGAGCTTCGCCACGCCCAGCATGATGCGGAAGTAGTCCGGGTACCCCAGGTGCTGGAAGGCCGCCACCATCCCCGGCGCCCCCTTGAGGTACATGATGGCCGAGCCCGTCATCGACAGGGACACCAGCCCCGTCACCACCCAATACGCGATCTTCTGCTTGGACATGTTGGTTCCTGCCTCCAGGACGACACGGGCCGCTGCGGCAGCCCCCCAGCAGGAAACCTTACGGGTTACGAATCCGGGGGCGCAAACGGGGTGGACCCGACCCGCCCCCACACCTCAGCCGGCGGACGCGCGGCGGCGGGGGCTGCTCTTGCGGCGGGCGCGCGCGCCCAGCTCGCGGGACATCTGGGCCACCGTGGTGGCCGCCAGGCTCTCCTTGAAGGCCGCCTCGGCGCGTCCCACCACACCCTCCAGGTACTCGGCCACCAGCGGGGCATAGCGGCACAGGGGGCTGGGGCCGGAGGGGTAGCGGCCAAGCAGCTCCGCGTCCTCCTCCACCGCCTCGTACACGTCGCGCAGGGTGATGTCCTCGGCGCTGCGCGCCAGGGACACGCCGCCCCCCACGCCGCGCTTCGTCTCCACCAGGCCCGCGCGCGCCAGGTCCCTCAGCAACCGCCGCACCACCACCGGGTTCGTCTGGATGCTGCGCGCCATGCTCTCGGACGTGAGTGAGTCGCACGCCTCGCGCTCGGCGCAGGCCAGCATTCCCAGCATGTGTGCGGCCATGGTGAAGCGGCAATTCACGACACGTCCTCCCGCCCTCGAAGAAACCCACGGCTGACGTATCGCCCTCGCCCCACGCGCGCAACACCTCGCGCCTCCACGTGCGACGTCCTGTCCGCGCCCGGACCGCACCGCGCGTCCTGCTCCTGGTGACGCGGCACATCAGGTGGTGACGGTTGTCGCCTGCTCCGAAAGAAGCCTGGAGCGGAAGAACCGGCACGCCCTCATGTCCCTACCCCATCACACCTCTGGAGCCCCGCTCATGAATCCGCCGCTGGCGCCGCGTCTCGCGGGGACGACATGACGGACCCCTTCGCGGGGTCGCGACCCCAGCTGGTGCGCACCCAACGGCTAGCGCTCCTCGGGCACGAGGGAGGACCAATGCCCTCGCACCCACGCGCTGGCAGCGGCGGCCGATTCCGTGAGCGCGCGGTGGGTCTCACCCGCGCCCGCGCTGGAGCGGCGCCACCAGGTCCGCCACTGCGTCAGCTCCAAGCCCAGCGTCTGGTGGAGGTCGCGCAGCAGCGGCACGTCGAGGATGACGTCACCGTCGTCGGTGGCGCCAAGCGTGGCGTGGTACTGCCCCTGGTCCCCGCGAGGCAGGTCCATCCACATGGCACCGCTCCACGGCGGGGAAGTTGGCGCGGCGAGCGCCCCGGCCGGAGGCAGGACCACGAGCAGCCCCGACAGCGCGATGATACGTGAAATGGCAGCCATGCGATGACCTCCTGTCTGCCTTTTCAACGTCGCGCCAGGGACTCCTTGCTTGTGACATGTCTCACAGCTTGTGACACGTCTCACAACCGCCGTCACACGGCGTCACACCGCGCCCGTCACTTCGAGAGTTGGCGCGGCGCACGAGAGGCCAGCACGTAGCCCACGACCCGGAGTGGAACGCTGACGAGAGCAATCACCCACTGGATGGCGAGCCCCGCCACGTGCGGCACGGGAGCGCCCGGGACCTCCGGCGAGCGCGCCTCGAGACCGGCAGCAGGGCTCCGGCCGGTTCCCGCGGTGGAGCGAACGGTGGGTCCGCTCACTTCCCTCCGCCGTGGATGGGCGCGGGGCCGGGCCGGAAGACGCGGAAGAGCAGCACCAGCGACGGCAGCACGACGAGCGCGCCCACCACGAGCGCCACCAGCAGCATGCGCTGCGCGGTGGGGCCCGCCGCCGCGCTCGTCAGCGTGACGTCCGGCACCACGAGGTACGGGTGCTGCGAGGCCGCCCACCCGAGGATGATGAAGCCCACCTGCGTGGCCGCCGCCACCCGCGCCCACTGGAAGCGCCGCGTCCACAGCAGCGCGAAGGCCGCCACCGCCGCCACCGCCGTGCCCGCATGCAGCGCCAGCGCGAAGGGCGAGTGCACCAGCCCCTGCCACACCCGGGGCGCGCCTCCTCGCGCCAGCAGCAGCACGACGAGCGCCGCCGCGAAGACGGCCACGCCCGAGCCCAGCGCGCGCCGACGGAAGTCCTCGCGCAGCGGTGGCGTGGGCGCCTCGTGCGTGAGGTACACCGCCGCCAGGAAGGCGAACAGACACAGCGCCAGCACGCCCACCGCCCACGCGAAGGGCGTCAGCCACGACGCGAAGAAGCCGCTCACCACCGCGCGGCCCTCCACGCGGATGTCCCCGCTCACCACCGCGCCCACGCACATGCCCAAGAGCAGCGGCGCGATGACGCTCGCCACGCTGAACACGAGCCCCCACTTGCGCTGCACCGCGTCCCCGCGCGTGTCGTACGTGCGGAACGTGAAGGCGGCTCCCCGGAAGACGATGCCCAAGAGCAGCAGCGTCAGCGGCACGTGCAGCGCCACCGTCAGCACCGCGAAGGCGCGCGGGAAGCCGGAGAACGTCAGCACCAGCCCCACGATGAGCCAGATGTGATTCACCTCCCACACCGGGCCCAGCGCATGGGCGATGAGCGCGCGCTGCTCCTTCTTGCGCGGACCGGACGCCAGCAAATCCCACACGCCGCCGCCGAAGTCCGCGCCGCCGAAGAGGGCGTAGAGGACGAACGTCCCCGCCACCGCGAAGCCAATCACCACCTCAGTGGACATGGGCATCACCTCCGTCGCGGCCCGGCAGCGTGCCCGCCACCTGCCGCGCCAGCAGGAACACCACCGTCACCCCGAGGAAGAGGTACACGGCGGTGAACGTCCAGAAGGGCGCCGACAGGTGCGGCACCGGCGTCACCGCCTCGGACGTGCGCATGACGCCGCGGACAATCCACGGCTGCCGGCCCCACTCGGTGACGAGCCACCCCGCCTCCATCGCCACCACCCCGAGCGGCCCCGTCAGCAGCCACGCCCACGTCATCCGCCGCCCCTCCGGCCACGCCTTCTTCCGCACGCGGTACGCCAGCGTCACCAGCGCCAGCAGCGCCATGAGGCTGCCCGTGCCCACCATGAGCTGGAAGGCCAGGTGCACCTTGGGCACCGGCGGCCACTCGTCGCGGGGGAAGTCATTCAGCCCCTTCACCTCCGCGTCCGGGTCCGCGAAGGCCAGAATCGACAGCCCCTTCGGAATCTCCACGTCTCCGCCCAGCCGTATCGGCGCGCCCCGCTGCGTCTCGTAGTGCGCCTCCATCGCCGCCAGCTTCACCGGCTGCGCCCGAGCCACGTGCTTCGCGGAGAGGTCCCCCACCAGGGGCTGCAGGAGCGCGGTGACGCAGGCCAGGGGGAGCGCGATGGACAGCGCCTTGCGGTGGAAGGCCGCGCCCGGGTGGCGCAGCAGCACGAAGGCGTGGATGCCCGCCATCGCGAAGGCGCTCGCCTGGTAGCACGAGAGCAGCACGTGCGCCGTCTGGTACTGCCAGCCCGGGCTGAACATGGCGACGAGGGGCTGCACGTCCGTGGGCCCGGCCGGCGTGGGCGTGAAGCCCGACGGGTCGTTCATGAAGGTGTTCACCAGCGTGACGAAGAAGGCGCTGGCCGCGCCGCTCACCGCCACCATCACGCCGGAGAACAGGTGCAGCCCCGGCGACACCCGCTCGCGCCCGTAGAGGTAGATGCCGAGGAAGATGGCCTCGGTGAAGAAGGCCACACCCTCCAGACTGAAGGGCAGCCCTATCACCTCGCCGTAGCGGCCCATGAACTCCGGCCACAAGAGGCCCAGCTCGAAGGACAGCACCGTGCCGCTCACCGCGCCCACCGCGAAGAGGATGGCCGTCCCCTTCGCCAGCTTCTGGCTCAGCAGCCGGTAGTCGGCGTCCCCCGTGCGCCGGGCCTTCAAGTCACTGAGCACCATCAGGACCGGCAGCGCCACGCCCGCCGCCGCGAACACGATGTGGAACGCGAGCGACAGCCCCATCTGCGCCCGCGCATAGAGCAGGTCCGTCATGAGCATCAGACTGCTTTATGCGAGGATTTGTCGCAATTACGAATTCTTCTAAGCTCCCGCAGGGCGATTCGCGCCCTGGCGCGCGGGCACGAGCGTGCGCACGGAGTTCTGTGCGATGCGCGTGGCGAGCGAGGTGGCGAAGATGAGGACGAGCTTGCGCCCCAGCTCCGCGCCGAGCGGGCGCTGCTTCGCGGCATAAGCCACGCTCTCCGGATGCTCCCACGCGCGCTTCAGGGCGATGCGGCGCTGCTCGCGCAGGCGCTCCTCCTGGTGGCGGGAGCGGTAGATGGCGTAGCCGATGCCCAGCCCCATGACGACCGCGGCGACGGCGCCCGCGGCGATGAGCACGTCCTTGTGCTGCTCGGCCTGGTAGCGGACGCTGAGCACGCGCTCGCGGCGGCGGTCCAGCTCCTCGAGCGTGAGCAGCAGCTCGTCGCGGATGCGGTCCGCCGTCTGTTCCACCTGCTTCCGGTCATCCATGCCCCGGGTGATGGTGTGGTCGGCGTGCCGTTCGATAGCGCCGGGGCCGTTCCCGTCGCGGCCGTTGCCGTTCATTGCAGCGTCTCCCGCGTGAGCTGATAGTCCATCTTCAGCCGCTCCTGCGTGTGCGGCAGCGGCTTCTTGGGCAGTCGCTTGACGCCCAGGAACAGCAGGAGTCCGGAGATGGCCAGCAGCGCCACGCCCATCACCAGCACGTCCCAGGGCTCGCCCAGGGGCAGGGCCAGGCCCGCCGCCACGAAGAGGCAGGCGAGCGCCATGAGCGACAGCACCGCGCCTACGCCGATGAGGATGCCCGCCGTCTTCGCGGCCTTGAGCTCCTCGCGCAGCTCCTTCTTGGCGTGCAGCAGCTCGGCGCGTACCAGCAGGCGGGACTCGTCCAGGGCGTGCCGGATGAGCTCCGCCGTGGAGAGCGACTCCAGCTGACTTCGCTCCAGGCGTTCCGATTCGAGGTCCACGACGTGTGCCTCCTGCGATGACTTCGCGGGGCTTGCCGTGCGCTCGAATGCCTGCTCGGCATGCGTGCGGCCCCGCTCCTTCGCACAAGGTGGGCAGGAGTCCCCTCGCGGAGAAGTCCCGGGCGTGGGGCGGCGCATGCCTGCCTGCCTGCCCCCCAGCCGGCGGGCGATCAGCGGCGGCGGTGGTGGGCCAGCGCGGTGGCCAGCGTCTCGCGCACCTGGCGGGCGCGGAAGAGGCGGTCCGCGGTGTCGACGAGGTTCTCCGAATACAGCACCTGCTTGCGCAGGCGGGCGGGGATGGCGCGCGTGCCCAGGTGCGCGCCGATGAGGGCGCCCGTAATCGCCGCGGCCACGTCCGCCTCGCCGCCGCAGCGCAGGGTGAGGGCCACCGCCTCTCGGAAGTCGTGCGGCACCTTCAGGGTGGCGTACAGCGAGGTGAGCAGCACCGGCACCACGTGCTGCGGCAGCCCGTCCACGCCCTTCAGCTCGCTGGGGGGCACGCCCACCTTGCGCAGCTGCGCGAGCGCGCGCACGGGGTCCCACGTGAGCAGCCGCGGCAGGTGCCGCACCTCCTCGGCCAGGCCCTTGTCGTGCACGGCCGCCGCCAGCGCCAGCTCCTCGCAGAAGGCGGCGGGCGTCAGCGCCTCCTCCTCCATGCCCAGGGCCACCGCCTGCGCGAAGGCGGCGGCGGACGCGGCGCACACCGGGTCCTTGTGGGTGATGACGGTGAGCACGCCCGCGTCGTGCGGCAGGCGCGCGCGGCGGCCACTCTCCAGCAGGCCCACCACCAGCGCGCGGCTGAGGACGGACGGGCACCGCGTGCCCAGCGGCGCGCCCGCGCTCATCCACGGCGTGCCACCGGCCAGCCGCTGCAGCGCGTCCGCGAGGCTCTTGGGCGGCTGGAGGATGATGCCTTCCTGCCACAGCCACGCCAGGTGCGCCGCCGCGCTGCGCCCGTCCACCTTGCCCTCGCGGATGACGCTCTCCGCGGCGGCGAGCAGCAGCTGCGTGTCGTCGCTGAACTGGCCCTTGGCGAACTTGCCACGCGGACGGGGCGCGAAGTCCTCCGCCAAGCCTGGCAGCCGCGCGAGACTCGCCGGCGGGATGCCTCGCAGCGGAAAGCCGAGCGCATCACCGATGGCGAGTCCCACGAACGCCGCATGGAACCTGTCCTGGCGCTCGGCGGGAGTCAGCGACATGGGGTCGTGGAGATTAACCGAGGCTCAGGCCCGGACGGCCAGGGAGAAGCACGCGAAACGCGAGAAGCGCGCGCGAACGAGGGCGGGAAGAAACGTGCCGGGACTTGACGCGCGCACGGAGAGCCTGGTGGTGCACCGCGTGAGCAGCGCTCCGTCCCCATACACCAACCCGCACGATGTCTTCACCCGTCCACCCTCCCTCTCCCGACCACTCACGTGCGTGCGGGGGGCGGGCTGACTACCGCAACCAGCACGCGCGCGGCAAGCGCATGCCCACGCGCGCATGGACGCACCTGCACACGTGTCCAACTCCCGATGCTTCAACCACTGCGTGCATGGCGGTCGAGGAACGCACAGGTGGCAGCAGCGCGCGGATGTCGGCACACGCGCGCGCCAGTTCGTCACGCGTCGTCGCGACCGAGGTTGACGACGGCCTGCAAACGCGCAAGGACTGCCTGCGCGCCCTGGTGCAGGTGCGTGCCGTCCCACAGCGCGGGCGTGGAGTGGCCGCCGTGCCGCCGCCAGTCCGCCGCGGCCTCGGCGAATTCCACATTGCGAAACACGACGCGGTCCTCGAGCGCGTAGTCGACGATGTAGCGCCGCGCCTCGGCGGAGGGCGGGTCCGCGATGCGGTGGAACAGCTCCAGCAGGCCGGACGTCATGACGCGCGCGCGGGCAGGAACAGGTCCGCCAGGTCCGAGCGCGAGCGGTCCATGGCGTCCGCCAGCGTGTACCGGTCCAGCACGGAGAGGAAGGCGTCACGCGCCTCGCCGAGCACGCCCTTGAGGCCGCACGCGGGCGCGATGGGACACGCGTTGCGCTCGCGGTTGAAGCACTCCACCACGTCGAAGTCCGGCTCGGCGGCGCGCACCACCGCGCCCAGGACGATGCCCTTCGGCTCCCGCGCCAGCGTCACGCCGCCCGTGCGCCCCGCCCTCGCGTCCACGTACCCCTGCCCCGCCAGCGTCTGCACCACCCGCACGAGGTGGTGCTTGGAGATGCCGTACGCGTCCGCCATCTCCTGCGTGGAGGTGACGCGGCCAGGGCGGCTGGCCAGGTAGAGCAGGACGCGCAGCGAGTAGTCGGCGTGGAGGGTGAGGTGCACGGTCAGCGGGCTCCTGCGGCGGCGGGCGAAGCCCCCACCTGGGGCGTGCTCGGCAGGAAGGAATCCGCGTGGAGGTCCTTCAATGAGAGCCCGGCCAGGAAGAGCTTCTTCCTCAGGGATAGTACCAACTGCGGGTCCCCGCAGAGCCAGGCCCGCCACCCCACCGGCTTCGGGCACTCCGCGCGGATGAGCGCGTCGAGCGGTCCTTCCGCGATATCCCGGGTACCGCCCGCCAGCACGCCTGGACGGTAACGGAGTTGCGGGTGACGGTCGGCGAGCTGACGCAGCTCGTCGCGGAGGTAGAGGCCCGCCGGGGTGCGCGCCCCGTGGAAGAGCCAGATGGGGCCGGTGTGGCCCGCCTCCAGCGCGTCCCGGACGATGCCGTACAGCGGCGCCAGCCCCGTGCCCGTGCCCGCCAGCAGCAGCGGCTGGTCGGGGCGACCGGCGACGTAGAAGCAGCTACCCGCGGGGCCCTGGAGGAAGACGCGCTGGTCCAGCGGGGCCTCGGCCGCCAGCCAGCCGCTCATGGCACCGCCTGGGATGACGCGCACGTGCAGCTCCAGCGCGTCCTCGCGCGGCAGGCTCGCCAGCGAGTAGCTGCGCGCGAGCCCGTCCTCGCGCACCAACGAGACGTACTGCCCCGCGCGATAATCGAACGGCGCGTCGGTGACGAGGCGCACGCGCAGCACGTCCGGGGCCAGGAAGGACAGCGAGGAGATGCGCGCCGGCACGCGCAGGGCCTCGGCGCCCGCCACCTCCAGCTCCGTGCCCTCCGGAGGCCGGCACGTGCACGCGAGGAAGTACCCCTGCGCCACGAGCGTCTCCTTCAGCCCCACCTGCGCGGCCTGGGGCACCGCGCCGCCCACCGCCTTCATCAGGCACGACTGGCATGCCCCCGCGCGGCAGGAGTGCGGGACGGACACGCCCTGCCGCAGCAGCCCGTCCAGCACACTCTCTCCCGACTCCAGCGGGTACCAGCGTGACTCGTGTTTCACCTTCGCCATGGCGCGTGTCTCCGTGTCCTTTCCTAGCGGTTGAGCACGTCCGCGCGTGCGCCCTCGGCGATGGTCAGCACGCGCTGCACCAGCGGCGCCGGCACGTTCAGCTCCTCCAGCGTCTCCTTGAGGTGGCCCACCACCGCGTCGAAGTGCATGTCGTTCAGCCCGAGCTTCACGAGGTGCGCGTGCCCGGCGCGCATGTCGCGGCCCGAGTAGCTCGACGGCCCGCCCGTCACCATGGTGAGGAAGGCCTTCTGCTTGGCGGCCTGGCGCTCCATGTCCACGTCCTCGAAGAAGTGGCTGATGCGGTCGTCCGCCAGGACCTTCCGGTAGAAGACCTCCACCGCCGCCGCCATCGCCGGCTCCCCGCCAATCTGCTCGTAGACGCTCTTCGCCACCCCTGCAGTGCTCATCCGTGACGCTCCCTTGCCCTCGACTCGGGCGGTTAATGATGCATCTTGGATGCAGATTAAATGCCGAAACCGTTTCGGGTCGCGAGCGGGGTGCGTCGTGCCGCGGAGGGGCGCAGAAGTTGCGCGGGCTACCCGGAAACGGCGCGGCCACGCGCAAGAGTTGCGCGGCGCCCCGCCGCTCACGTCTCCGCGCGGAAGTTGCGGCCCAGGCCGGGCCCCGTGCCGGCGTAGTGGCGGAACACGTAGAGGAGCGGCTGCCAGCGGGCCACGTCCACGTGCTGGGAGCCGGGCACGGTGACGTCCTCGTGCGCGTGGACGCAGGTGACACGCAGCTCGACGATGGAGAAGGTGGGCTCGGGCTGCTCGGGCGTCGCCGTGGCGGCTCGCACGTCGAGCAGCACCGCCTCGAGCTGCAGCGGGCACTCCGCCACGCGCGGCGGGGCCACGGTGTCCGAGGGCAGCGGGGTGAGGCCCGCCCGCTCGAACTTGCGGGGCTCGAACATGTAGCCCATGGCGCGCTTCTCCTCGGGCACGGGCGAGCGGCCCGTCGTGGGCGCCAGCCGCTCCACCTGGGGCCACAGCGCGGCGGAGGGCAGGTTCACCACGGCCTCGCGGGTGCGCTCCAGGTTGGCGAGCCCCTGCCCCATCCGTCCCATGCCCAGCACCAGCCGGTCATCCAGTGCCCACGCGGACGACAGCGGGGAGAGGTTGGGAGAGCCGTCCGGCTGCAACGTGCTCAGCAGGGCCACGGGCGTCCCGAAGTAGAGGACGCGGGGAGCAATCACGCGGTGCTTCGGCAGGTCGTTCATGCCCACTTCCCTACGGGGCGCCCTCCGGGAAATGGTTCGGCGCGCGCCGAAACGTCCCCGCGCCCACCTCCCCCA
>NZ_JABBJJ010000104.1 GCF_012933655.1 Pyxidicoccus fallax
GAGCAGGCGGAGGCGGAGGCGGCGCGGGCTTCGCCACCGGGCGAGGAGGCGGAGGGGGCGCGGCCTCCTCCACACCGCCCATGTCCAGCTCGAACTCGAAAGCGCCACCCGGAGGCGGAGGGGGCGGCACGGCGGCGCGAGGCGGCGGCGGAGGCACGGCGCGCGGAGGGGGCGCCGCCACGGCGTCACCCAGGTCCAGCTCGAACTCCAGGGCCCCGCCCGAGGGCGACGCGGCCTGGGAGGACGACTCGACCTCCACCGTCACGCCGACCTCGATGGGCGGCTCGTCGAGCGGCGTACCGGTGACGGGGGCCTCCATCTCGAAGTCGAACCCGGGCAGCGACTCGTCGACGTCCAGCGGAGCGGGCGGCGGCGTGCTCGCGATGAGCTCCTCGAGCGGAATGTCCACGTCGTTGGCCGCGACCGGCGGAGGCGGCGTGTACGAGATGGGCGGCACGGGGAACGGCGCGGGCGTCCGGGGCTCGGCGGAGACGGGAGGCGGGAAGCTGAACGGCTCATCCCCCACGGGGGCCGCGGGCCCCGCCGAGGACTCCAGGTCGTCGAAGAGCGAGTCGAGCGCCATGCCGCCAGCGGCGCGGGGCGCGGGCGCGGCGGGCCGCGCGGGAGGCACCGGCGCCGCCACGGGCCGGGCGGGCGCGGAAGGCACCGGCGCCGCCACGGGCCGGGTTGGCGCGGAAGGCACGGGCGTCGCGGGCCGGGGCTGCGCGGGAGCCACGCGAGGCGCGACGGGCGCGACGGCGGGGGCCACGGCTGGAGCCACGGACGGAGCCACCGCGGGGGCCACGGTCGGGGCGACGACGGGAGCCACGGAGGGCAGCGGAGTCGCGGCGGAGGCGGCGGCGCCCGACTTGCGCTGGAGCATCATGTCGACGAGCGCGCGGCTCGCCTCGTCGAGTTCCTGGAACTGGAGCCCCATGCCGGGTGGGCCGGCGGGGTCGCCCACTTCGCGGACCCAGCGCACGTGGGCGCTGCCGCGCAGCACGCGCACACCCCCGGCGATCTGCACCTCGAACTTGACGGGTGTCCCCACGGGCTGCGGGGTGCGCGAGCGGATGAACATCCCACCCGGGCTCAGGTTGGTGGCGAACTCCTCCGCGAAGCTGCCCACCGTTTCATGCTTGAGCTTCACCAACAGACCCACTGCCTTCCGGTCCGTGGTGCGCCTGCCTTGATCCATAGCGCCCGACAATCGCGGGACGGGGCGCATCACTCAAGAGGGTTTTGACCCCTCGACTGGTTGCCCGGCGAATGGACGACATCAGGTATGCATCTGCCCTACCTGCACCTCCTGTATCCTGGTGACCCTCGCAGGAGCCCTTCATGAGCGCCGTCACCCTCACCGCCCCCACCCCGGCCCGAGCGGGCTGGCTCGTCGACCGGCGGCACGACCTGATTTCCACGGCGGGCGGGCTCGCCGCGAGTCTGGTGCTCGTCGGGCTGCACGTCTGGGGAGGCGTGAGCAGCCTGGTGCTCTGGTGGGCATGGGTGCTGGCGTTGGACGGGCCGCACCTGTTCGCGACGGTGTCGCGCACGTACCTGGACGCGCGCGAATGGCGGACGCGGCGGCGGCTCTTGCTGGGCAGCCTGACGTGGTTCGCGTCGGGGCCGGCGCTGTTCGGGGTGTCCGCGCTGGTGGGGAGCCCGCTGCCGTTCGTGCTGTTCCTCACCTTCGCGTCGCTGTGGGCGTACTGGCACGTGGTGCGGCAGCACTACGGCATCATGGTGCTGTACCAGCGCAAGGGCGGTGAGACGCTGGCGCTGGACCGGCGGCTGGACAGCGTGACGCTGTACACGGGGCTCCTGGCGCCCTTCGTGGCGTTCGCGCTGACGCACCCGACGGCGCGCAGGCAATTGGGGTTGAAGGGAGACCCCACCTGGGAGTCGACGGTGGCGGGCGCGTGCTTCGCGCTGGTGCTGGCGCTGGTGGTGCTCTACGCGGCCCGGCAGGTGCGGCGCCGGAGCCAGGGCCTGCGGGTGAACGGGCCGAAGCTGATGATGATGGGCGCGGCGCTGGGGCTGACGGCGGTGGTGTTCTGGCCGTCGGTGTCCTCGCGCATGGACTTCGCCATGTTCGCGGTGGCGGTGACGGCGTTCCACAACGTGCAGTACCACGGGGTGGTCTGGTTCTATCACCGCAACCGCTACCACGCGGCCGGGGTGGACCCGGCGCCGTTCGGCCTGGCGCCGAAGGTGAGCCAGCGCTTCCTCATCTACGCGGTGTGTGGAGTGGTCTTCACGCTGCTGTATCGCGGGCTGGGCTGCGGCTTCGGCGCGTACCCGGGCTGTGGCGGCTTCGACCTGAAGCTGCAACTGGCGGCGGGGCTGACGCTGAAGGACCTGATGGGCGGGTTCATCTGGGGCTTCGCGCTGCACCACTACTACCTGGACCAGAAAATCTGGCGCGTGAGCCGGGACGCGGGGCTGAACAAGGATTTGAAGCTCGGCACGGCGGCAGCCGCGTCATGACTGGAATGCGTGCTCTTCAGCGTCCGAGCTGAGCGCCCGTGGGATGGTCGATGACGTAGAGCCAGCGTCCGTCCCGCTGGCGGCGGACGACCTCGGCGGTCTGGCCCTCGACGGTGAACGGTGCTCCATCCGCGCTACGCCCTTCGAGCCGGAACCTCGCGCTCAGCATGGACAGGTCTCCCACCGTGAGTGCGTAGATGTTCGTGGACTCCATGCGTCCGCCCAGCGCGAGCAGCCCTTCCAGCTCCGCGCGGATGGCCTCCAGTCCACGCCGGAGCGTGTCTCCCTGGCCCACCAGCAGGGCCTCGGGTTCATAGAGGGCAAGCAGCTCCTCGATGCGTCCGGTGTTGTAGGCGGCGGCGAAGGCCGCATTCATGTCCGCGGGCTGTCTGACGTCCGGCATCGTTCTCTCCTGTTGTCGCGAGTCCGGACACGGTGCGTGATTCCGATGGGCGGCGAAAGGAGTTACACGGGCGTAACCAGGAGGTGGAGCGCGATGCCGAAGGGTGAGGATGGAGTCTGCGTCGTCGAGCGGCGGCTCGCGCTCCTGGCCGGGCGCTTCCGCGCGGAAATCCTGAAGGCGCTCGAGCAGGGCGAGGTGCACTTCAACGCGCTCAAGCGCCTGACGGGAGCATCGGCGAACAGCCTGACGCGGCAGGTGCGGGCGCTGGAGGAGGAGGGGCTCGTCACCTCGCGACGGGAGACGCGGTGGGGGCGCAATCAGTACGCGCTGACGGAGGCAGGTCGAAGGACGCTGGCCATCCTGGACGCGGTGGCGAAGCTCCCAGGGCCCTAGCCGCGCCCCCCGGAGTCCCCCCGCGCCGAGGCGCCCCTCCCCGTCCACCAGGTATCAGAAGGGTGCCTGCCGCCTGCCCTCCCGCCAGGGCACCGCCCGGGACCCGACATCCAGAGCGACGAATCGATGCGAAGCGAAGGGTCGGTGCTACCCTGCGCCGCGATGAAGCGTCTTGCTCTCGTTTTCTGTGTGTTGGTCGTGCTGGCGGCCGTGGCCGGAACCGGCGCCTTCCTGTGGGCCGAGGGTCAGGTCCAGACGGCCATGGCCCCGCCCGGAGCGGCCACCGTGGAGTTCACCGTCCCGAAGGGCACGTCCGGACGTGGCCTGGGCACGTTGCTCGCCTCGCAGGGCCTCATCCGCGACGCGCGCATCTGGCGCTGGCACCTGTACCGCCGCGGTTCCTTCGCCCCCAAGGCAGGCCGCCACGAGGTCAGCCCGTCCATGACGGTGGCGGAGCTGGCCACCGCGCTGGAGAGCAACCCCATCCCGGAGGACATCCCCTTCGTCGTCGTCGAGGGCTGGCGCCTGCGTGACACCGACGCGGCGCTCGCGGCCGCGAACCTCATCACCCCGGGCGCGTACATCGCCGCGGCGAGCAAGCCCGGCAACTTCACCGCGCCCTTCCCGCTGCCCGTCTCGGGCACGCTGGAGGGCTACCTCTACCCGGAGACCTACGGCGTGGTGCCGGGCAAGCTGGACGTGAATGCGCTCATCCAGCGCCAGCTCAACGCCTTCGCCGAGCGCTTCTTCCTGCCCAACAAGGACGCCATCACGAAGAGCGGCCGTTCCCTGCACGAGGTGGTGGTGATGGCCTCCATGCTGGAGCGCGAGGAGCCGGTGCCGGACCAGCGTCCGCTGGTGGCCGGCATCCTGTGGAAGCGCGTGGACAAGGGCTTCCCGCTCGGCGTGGACGCCACGTCGCGCTACGAGCTGGCGCAGTGGAACGACCGCGTCGCCTTCCTCAAGCGGCTGCGCGACCCGCAGGACCCGTACAACACCCGGCACCGCAAGGGCCTGCCGCCGAGCCCCATCGGCGCGCCCACGGTGGCGTCGCTCCAGGCGGCCATGTCGCCGAAGGCGAGCGACTACTGGTACTACCTGCACGACGCCGAGCGCCGCCTGCACCCCTCGCGCAATGCCGAGGAGCACGAGGCGCTGCGCCGCAAGTACAACGTGTACTGAGTCAGAGGTCGGGCTCCCGCACCTCGGCATGAGGCGGGAGCCGGCGACGCGGCCCGCGCTTCCCGCATATCCCCAGCGGGATGGCCCCGCGGTGCTCCCGAAGCGGGAGCCGGCCGCGCGGCTCGGGCTTCCCGCGCATCTCCGACGTGGATGGCGCCCTTCCTGGAAGACGGGGGGGCGGCGTTCCGAAGCAGCCGCGTGCCCCTGGCTGAAGAGACTCAGCGCCCCTGGAAGACGGGGGCGCGGCGCTCCGCAGCGGCGGCGAGTCCCTCGCCCAGGTCCGAACTTCCGTAGCTCTCCGCCTGGAAGCGGGCCTCCTGCTCCAGCGCGGCCCGCAGCGCCGTGCGGTCCGGCCCCAGCCGCTGCTTCAGCGCGCGCATGGCGAGCGGCGCGTTGCCAGCCATCTGCGTCGCCAGGGCCCGGGCACGCGTGAGCACCCCACCCGCCGGAGCCGCCTCCAGCGCGAGGCCGAGCCGCACCGCCTCCTTGCCATCGAAGCGGCGGCCGGTGAGGAGCAGTTCGGCGGCGGCCTGCGCGCCCGCGCGCCTCGGCACGAAGTACGTGGCGCCCATGCCGGGGTGCAGGCCGAGCTGGACGAAGTTGAGCGCGAGCTTCGACTCCTCGCTCACGATGCACACGTCACACGCGAGCGCCACGCACAGGCCCGCGCCGATGGCGGGGCCCTCCACCGCGGCCACGGTGGGCACGGGCAGGTCCAGCACGCTGAGGTAGCGCGCGTAGAAGTCGAGCATGAACGTGCGGGCCTCCTCGAAGGAGGACTTGCGCAGCCGCTCCAGCATCTTCAGGTCGCCGCCGGAGGAGAACGCCCCACCGGCGCCGGTGAGGACCACCGCCCGCACGTCCGTGCGCAGCTTGAGTGACCCGACATGGGTGCGCAGCGCGTCCCCCAGCTCGGGAGTCATCACGTTGCGGCGGGCGACGTCATTCAGGGTGAGGGTGGCGACGGCACCCTCGACCTCGAGCAGGACCTCAGCGGCGGGAGTGGACATGGGCGCGCACTGTAGCGGCCCGCCGGTGCTACGGCACCACGAGCCGCAGGAACGCGTCCTGATTCCACGTGTCGCCCGCGCCGTCGCGCTGCCAGCCGGTGACGGCGAAGCCCTTCCCGGGCACCACCGCCATCCCCGCCACCGCGAGCGAGCACCCCCCACTCTGGCACGAGGCCACGGGCAGCGGCCGCTCGTCCCGCCACGTGCCATCCGCCCCGTAGCGCGTGAGCACGCTGCCACACGCCACCGCCGCCATGCCCTCCTCATTCACCGCCACCGCCGGCCCCACATCCGCCACCGGGCCGCACGCCGGTTGCGTCAACCAGCCCTCACGCCCATCCGTGCCCACGTTGAACACGAACGGCCCCGCCGAACCGAGGGATGCCCCGCCCCACACCATCAATCCCGTGAAGTCCCCGGCCACCGTCACCGAGCCATCCGCCCCCGCCGCCACGGACGTCACCCGGCCCTTCGCGCCCGGCACTTCCTTCCCCCACACCAGCCGCCCGTCCGCGCCGAACGCGAGCACCACGAACCCGCGCACCCCCGGCGTGCCGAACGTCCGCCCATCGACCTCCAGCGTGTCCGACAACTGCCCCGCCAGCACCGCGCGCCCATCTCCGGTCAGCGCCACCGCCCGCAGCGCCGTGCCCTCTCCCGTCCCCTCGAAGCGCCGCGTCCACCGCACCGAGCCGTCCGCGCCGTACCACGTGAGCACCGGGTCCTTCACCGCCTCCGGCGTCCACTCCTCGCCCGCGGCCAGCACGCCGCCCTCCGTATCCGCCGCCAGCGCGTGCACCTTCTGCCCCACGCGGTGCTGCCACACCGGCGCGCCGTCCGCGGAGAACTTCACCAGGAAGCCGTCCTGCGCCTCCCCCAGCCCGAAGTCCGCCGAGTACAGGAACGCATTGCCCGACAGGAACACCGCCCCGTCACGCCCCGGCGACGCCGCCACGCGCGTGTCCGACAGGCGGTTGCGCTCGAACTCGCGAGACCAGCGCACCTGCCCGGCCGCCAAGTACCGCGCCAGCGTCAGCGAGAGCTTCTCTCCCTCCACCTGCTCGCGGCCCTCGTCCGAGCGCGGGGTGCTCGACACCACCAGCACCACGTCCCCGTCGCGCCCCACCGCCACGCCGGTGCCGAAGTCATCCTGCGGACCTCCCGCCAGCCGCTCCCACGCGCGGGCCCGGGGCAACGCGGGCCGCTCGGGCGCGGGTGGGGCTTCCTCTCCAGGGGCCTGGGTGGACGGCTCCGGGGGCGCGGGCTCACCGGGGGCCTCTCCGACGGGCCCCTGCTCCTCCAGGGACGCCGCATCCGCGCTGGCCCCGCCACACCCCGACCCCATCCACAGCAGGGCCACCGGCAGGAGCCCCACCACCCAACGGTTGCCACGTCGCTCTGACCGCATGCGCTCTCCAAGGAAGCCCGCTCCGGTGCGTCGACCGCAGGGCCTCGGGAACCTAAGCAGCGTGTCCAGGGCGCGGCATTCCCCCACCCCCGGGTCCGGCTGTACATGGCCGGGGGGCGTGCAGGCGGACAGGAAGGCTGGCGTCCTGTGCCCCGACGTGCCGGAATGTACGGCAGCGGAATAGGTCTGCGCCCCAACGGTTGCCAGCGCACGCCCCGGCCGCTCTCGTGGCGGAATCCGTTGGTCCCCGCGACGGGCACGAATTAAGAGAACCCTTCCATGGAAAGCGCCGCCCCAGCCCCACGCCCCGTGCCCGACGCCTCGAGTGACGACCTCCGCGCCGTCGAGGAGCTCGCCCAGGCCCGCAACGCCATCGTCGCCCAGATTGAAAAGCGCGTCGTCGGCCAGCGCGAGGTCGTGGAGCACCTGCTCATCTCGCTCTTCGCCCGCGGCCACTGTCTCTTCGTCGGTGTGCCCGGCCTGGCCAAGACGCTGCTCATCTCCACGCTCGCGGACGTCCTCAACCTCTCCTTCAACCGCATCCAGTTCACGCCGGACCTGATGCCGTCCGACATCACCGGCACGGACATCCTGGAGGAGGACCGCACCACCGGCCGGCGCACCTTCCGCTTCCTGCAGGGGCCCCTGTTCGCGAACATCATCCTCGCGGACGAGGTGAACCGCACCCCGCCCAAGACGCAGGCCGCGCTGCTGCAGGCCATGCAGGAGTACCGCATCACCGCCGGTGGCCGCACGTACCCGCTCGACCTGCCCTTCCTCGTCTTCGCCACCCAGAACCCCATCGAGCAGGAGGGCACCTACCCGCTGCCCGAGGCCCAGCTCGACCGCTTCATGTTCCTGGTGGACGTGGGCTACCCCACCGCCGAGGAAGAGGTGCAGATCGTCAAGGCCACCACCGGCGGCGCGCAGCCGAAGCTGGAGAAGATTCTCTCGCCCGAGCGCATCCTCGCCCTGCAGGAGCTGGTGCGCCGGGTGCCCGTGCCGGACCACGTGGTGCGCTACGCGGTGGAGCTGGTGCGCCACACGCGTCCCAAGGAGCCGGGCGCGCCGGACTTCATCGCGAAGAACGCGTCCTGGGGCGCCGGCCCGCGCGCCAGCCAGTACCTGGTGGTGGCGGCCAAGGCCCGCGCCATCCTCAATGGCCGCTTCGTGGCCACCGTCGAGGACGTGCGCGCCATGGCCCGCCCGGTGCTGCGCCACCGCGTGCTCCCCAACTTCACCGCGGAGAGCGAAGGCATCACCTCCGTGAAGCTCATCGACCAGCTCCTCACGGTGGTGAAGGGGTAGCGACAGGGACACCATGTTGCTCGACGCCCAGACGCTGGCCCGCCTCCGGGGAGTGAAGCTGCGCGCCCGCGCGGTGATGGAGGGTGTGCTGTCCGGCCTCCACAAGAGCCCCCATCAGGGGCAGAGCGTGGAGTTCGCCGAGCACAAGGAGTACGCGCCGGGCGACGAGCTGCGCCACCTCGACTGGAAGGCGTACGGCAAGTTCGACAAGTACTACGTCAAGCGCTTCGAGCACGAGACGAACCTGCGCGCGGTGATGGTGGTGGATGCCTCCGCGTCCATGGGCTACCGCAGCGGCGCGCTGAGCAAGCTGGAGGTGGCCACCACGCTGGCCGGCGCGCTGTGCTACCTGCTGGTGCGCCAGCAGGACGCGGCGGGCCTGGCCCTCATGGCCGGAGGCAAGTGGCGGGATGTGCCGCCGCGCGCGTCCGCGGGCCACCTCAACGTGCTGCTGGACACGCTGGAGTCCACCGAGCCCAAGGGCGCCACGGACCTGGCCAGCGCCGCGGACCACCTCGTGGAGGTGCTGCCGCGCCGCTCCACCGTCATCGTCCTGTCGGACCTGCTGGACGAGAACCAGGAAGCGCTCAAGCGCATCCTCACGCTGCGGCAGCGGAAGAACGACGTGACGGTGTTCCACCTCGTGGACCCGGCGGAGCTGACGTTCCCCTTCGATGACCCCACGCTGTTCCTCGACATGGAGGGCGAGGGCCGCATCGAGGTGAACCCGCGCGAAATCAAGGAGAGCTACCTGGAGGAGTTCAACGCCTTCCTGGCCAGCACCAAGGCCGCGTGCGCCGAGGCGGACGTGGACTACGAGCTGGTGCGCACCGACGAGAAGCTGGACGACGTGCTGCTGCGCTACCTGGCGCGGCGCGGGAGGCGCGGGTGACGTTCGGCAATCCGTGGATGCTGCTGGGCGCGCTGGGCGCCCTCATCCCCCTGCTGGTGCACCTGTTCGACCGGCGCCGTCCCCGGCCGCACCCGTTCGGCCCGCTGGCCTTCGTGCTGCGCAGCCAGAAGCGCACCGCCAGCCGCCTCAAGCTCAAGCGCCTGCTCTTGTACACGCTGCGCACCCTCATCCTGCTGGCCATTCCCATCGCGCTGGCCCGGCCCGAGCTGAAGCAGGACGCGGCCACGGCGCAGGTGGTGAAGGGCCCCGCCGCGACGGCCATCGTGCTGGATGCGTCGCTGTCCATGCGCTGGTCGGACGGCACGTCGCTGTTCGAGCGCGGCCGGGACGAGGCGCGTGATGCGCTCAAGGATTTGCTGCCGGAGGAGCCCGCCACGGTGCTGGTGTGCACGGAGTCTCCGGCGGCGCCGCCTCCGCCGGGCTTCGATCGGGGCCGGCTGCGCGGCATCGTGGACGAGGCGCGGCCGACCTTCGGTGCGGCGGACCTGTCGCGGTGCATGGACATGGCGGCGCGGGCGCTGGAGGAGAACCCGATGCCAGCCAAGCGGCTGGTGGTGGTCTCCGACATGGCGGCGGCCGGCTTCCGGCTGGAGGCGCCGCCTCCCACGGTGAAGGGGCCCACGGGCGCGCCGGTGAAGCCGGAGGTGGTGCTGCGTGACGCGGCCGAGGGCCGTGAGGTGCTGGCGAACCACGCGATTGTCGACCTGAAGGTGGAGCCGGCGCTGCAGGCGGGGCCGCGGTCGTTCCAGTTCACCTTCACGGTGCGCAACTTCGGGGCCGAGGCGGTGAAGGACCTGGAGGCGGCGGTGCGCGTGGGCGAGAGCACGCTGGCCAAGGGCTTCGTGGACGTGCCGGTGGGTGGCACGACGCAGAAGGCGCTGACGGTGCGCTTCCCGCAGGGTGGCACGGTGGTGGGGCAGGTGACGCTGGCGCCGGACTCGCTGCCGGAGGATGACCGGCGGGCCTTCGTGCTGCCGGTGCCGCGAGCGCTGAAGGCGCTGGTGGTGAACGGGTCTCCGCACGCGACGCGCTACCGGGATGAAGCCTTCTTCGTGGACGCGGCGCTCACGGCGCCGGGCTCGCCGGTGGAGGTGTCCACGCGGGACGCGGAGGTGGGGCTGCGCGAGGACTTCTCCGCGTACGATCTGGTGCTGCTCTTGAACGTGGCGGCGCCGTCGGCGGACGAGGCGAAGAAGCTGGCGGACTTCGTGGAGAACGGCGGTGGCCTGTTCATCAGCATGGGCGACCGGGTGAACACGGAGGAGTACAACGCGCGGCTGGGCGCGGTGCTGCCGCGTCCGCTGCGCCTGGTGCGCACGAGCGCCGAGCGCGAGGACCCGGACGCGGAGACGAAGACGGCGCGGCTGGCGAAGGTGTCGGTGGAGCACGTGCTCTTCTCGCCCTTCACGGGGCGGGCGGAGGAAGGGCTCATCGGGGCGCGCTTCTACAAGTACATGCTGCTGGAGGCGGACAACCCGGGCTCGCCGGGCGCGAGCCAGGTGCTGGCCACGTACGAGGACGGCGCGCCGGCGGTGGCGGTGATGCGCAAGGGCAAGGGGCGCGTGGCGCTGCTGACGAGCACGGTGGACCGCGACTGGAGTGACTTCGCGATTCGCACCTCGTTCCTGCCGCTGATGCAGCGCTTCGCGGCGTACCTCACGGGCTCGCTGGAGGAGCGCGAGGAGATTCGGGTTCGCGTGGGCGAGAGCGCGACGCTGCGGCCCGAGGGCACGCAGAAGGTGACGGCGGTGCGCGCGCCGGACGGCGCCGAGGTGCAGGTGAAGGAGCAGCCCGACGGCTCGCTGGTGGCGGGGCCGGTGACGGAGCCGGGCGCGTATTCGGTGCTGGGCGCGGACGGCAAGGTGGTGCCGGCGCTGTCCTTCGCGGCCACGCTGGACCCGGCCGAGAGTGACTTGAGCCGTGTGCCGCAGGAGACGCTCACCGCCTACTTCGGCGAGGAGACGGTGAAGGCGTCCAGCGGGGACGCGGACAAACCGGCCGTGCCGCTGTGGACGTGGCTGATTCTGGCGGCGTGCCTGGCGTTCTTCTTCGAGGGCACGCTGTTGCGGAAGTAGGCGGCACACCGGACTCGCCTGTCGCGGTGTGCATCCCGAGTCAGGCCTATGCGTGATGACTTGGCGGCTCGGTCTCTACTTCCTTGAACACCACGTCACTCGCGCCACAGGACTGCGCGATTTCGACGAACCGCTCCGTTGCGAGGATACGCAGCGGGGCATCTACGAGATGAAACACATCCAGGTCGGCGGGCAGTGACGAGAGCTCGACCCGGGAACTGAAGTACGCGCTCAAGTCCTGCCACCCACAGACAGAACAAGGTAGTGCCGGAGGTGGGGGGAAGCGGCCGTCCGGGTACAGTCGCCCTCCCGAGAGAAGATGCAATTCCCAAAGGGCGGGTGACGGCGCCTTCTTGAACTCCGGCCGAACCGGAACGATGCCCCTTATCCCCTCTGCTTGCAGCGTCTGCAGCAGATCTTCTCGGACCAGCACCCCCCAGATTGAAACCAGGGTCAGGGGCCCGAAGCGCCCCCTGGCCGTGCCATGGAGGGGGCCGAACATGCTCCCAGGAGTGAGGACCACATCGGGAGGACAGAAAGGCCGCACCCGCTCCGCCAGACGCACGTACTCGGCGTAGGGCCTTGGCCAGCCATCCTCCAGCTCTTTGCGCCCAGTCAGGTGAGACACGTCAACGGCAGGGTACGACCTGAAGTCGCTCCAGGTCTGATGGCACTCCGGACATTCGATGCCCGGTAGCCCCCACCGTCGTTCCACACGGTAGGTACCGCTCCAGATACGAGGAGCCGCGTAGTGGGGTTCTTGGAGTTGGTAGTAGCGCACGTCAGTCCTGCGAAGGCGCAGACGGTAATTCGAACCGCTGCCAGTAGGTGCCCGAGAGGACCTGCCCCACGGTGACGAAGCCAAAGCCCGCCAACATGTTCAGCGGGCCCGGGCCACATCACGACACGAGGTTGAGCCCACCCTCGTGCGTCACGACCTGCTCAGCGGCAGGTCCCGCGCCACAGCTCGAAGTCTCCAGTCCTCACGCCCCAGGTCGCGATGTAGCCGGAGCAGTCACACCACCGACCACCGACCGCGGTGCCGCTGACGTCGTAGTACGTGTACTCCCACGTCCTGCTGCCATCGCACGGCAGCTCCATCGAAGCCTCGACCTGATTCGACCCGTCGGTCGTGACCTCTTCCGGGCCGGCGCTTCCACATCCAGCCAGCACAGCGATGAACAACGCCCCCAGGGTGACTCGGCCCAGCTTCATGGCTTCTCCTTCGCGGTGACGCCGCTCGACGAATGCGGCGCCCCATCCTTCCGAAGTCAGACCGGGAGGAACAGGGAGGGCAGAAGGACACGGCTGGAAGGCCCGAACGCAGCCGTGTTACATCTAACGGAAAACTACCGCACGACGCTCCGTGCGCACGCCTCCCGGGAATCCTGCCATGCCGAAAAACTGGAGCTTCTACTCGCAGGGCGGCGAGGGCGATGGCCTCTGGCACGAGTACACGCTGTTCGAGTGGCAGGTGCGCATGAGCATCGGGCACGGCTACCGGCCCAACCATCTGCCCCGGGAAGTCTTCGCCCCGGATCTCACGCGCGATGGCACCATGGACAACTTCGCCGACGCCATCCTGGAGGACATCAGCGAGATGTACCTGGCGGACGCCCTGCCCGCTCACGGCACCAACGGCGAGCGCAGCGTCAACGTCGGTGGCAGTTCGATCACCTATCGCTACCGGGTGGACCCCTCCGAGAACCGCTTCTACATCGGCACGTTCTTCGTGAACCTCGGGTAGCCGACGAGGGAAACGCTGGAGGCCCGGCAACAGGCCTCCAGCGCGGACCGCCTCACGGCACGAGGTTGAACTCACCCTCGCGCATCAGGCTCTCGATGGCGGGCGTCACCTCCGCCGCCGCGAGCTCCGACACACGCACCGCCGGGAAGCGCACGCCGAGCCCCTGCGTCAGCCGGTGGTACAGCGTGTTCGTCCCCAGCGAGTACAGCCGCAGCCCCTTCAGCGAGTACACGCCGTCCAGCTTCGACAGGCCCGCGTGTCCCGCCTCGAAGCGCAGCGTCAGCGTGTGCGTCCCCGCGCCGAGCTGGTCCGTCACCTGCGCCTCGGCCACCGGGCGCTCCACGCCCTTCGGGTCCGTGGCCACCAGCGTGCCCGTCACCTCGTAGCGGTCCACCGCGGCGCTCTCCAGCACCACGTCCACCTCCAGCGCCGTCACCTTCCCAGCGGAGTCACGCACCAGCCGCGCGCGGCCCACCGAGTCGATGCGCGCCGTCGGCACCGCGAAGCCGAACGACGTCTGCCCCAGCCGGTCGAAGGCCTGTCCACCCGCCGAGCCCACCGCGCGCACCTCCAGCACCCACGCGCCCGGCTCGTCCTTCTCGTTCATCACCCGCGACACCATCGCCCGGTGCTCGTTGCCCACCTTCACCACCGGCACCACGCGGTCTCTCTCGAAGCGCGGCGTGTAGAGCACGGCCTCGTAGCGCACGTGGTCCACCTTCGCGTCCGACGCCAGCCCCACCGTCACGTAGCCGTCGTCCCCGGGGAACAGCTGCATCGCGGACGCCGTCAGCGACAGCTCGATGCTCGACGCGGGCACGCGCACCTCCACGGCCAGGCCCAGCTCCGCCGCCTTGCGCCCCACTTGCACCTTGTACTGGCCCCGCCCCATGTCCCGGTCCAGCTTCAGCATCGTGATGGGCTTGCTGATGGCCTTCGTCGGATCCACGCCCAGCTGCGCGTTCGCCGAGCGCGCCGCCCGCACGTCCGCGCGGCGGCCTTTCGGGTCCACCATCGACACCTCGCGCAGCGCCTCCTCGCCCGCCTTGGCGTTGCTGCCCTTGGGGATGAACATCACCCACGCCTCGTCCGGCGTGTCGATGGGCAGCTCCAATTGCGTAGCCGCCGAGCCCGGCGGCACGTGCAACACCGTGGACTTCGAGCGGCGCGTCTCCGGCGCCAGCGGCGCGGCCAGCGGCAGCTTCGGCGACGCCGGGTTGGACACCGAGACAAGCCCGGGGCCGATGCCCTCGCGCACGTCGCGGCCGAACAGCCGGCCCGGCGCCACATCCCCCGCCACGAGCGAGGCGCCCGAAGTGCGTTGCATGTCGGCGGCCATCGCGGACTCCGGGTTGAAACCAAGAACAGCAAGGGCCAGCGCGAGGCCCGTGGACCTGACGAAACGGTGAGCGAAGTTCATGTTCATTCTCCAGGTCCACATCAGTGAAGCGCCTCGACGACGACGTAGTTGTGAATCCCCCAGTACGTGTCCCACGCCAGCGAGCCGCAGAAGTTGGAGCCTCCCGGCGGCGCCTGCACGCAGTCATTCGCGCCCGACGAGCCCGTGGCCGCGTCGAAGCCGTACTTCGCCACGAGGCACGCGTCGCAGATGCCGTCGCCCGCCCACGAGTCCGGGCACACCTCGCTCCACGTCGGGTAGTAGGAGGCGTTGAGATAGGGGTTCCAGCTCGCGGTGCTCGGAATCCGGTAGCTGCTCGAGTACCCGTAGGCGATGAGGCAGTCCGGCTCCACGTAGCCACTGTTGAGCTGGCTCGTCGTGCAGCCGTACTTCCACACCGTGTTCCCGGTCATGAAGTCCAGCGCGTAGCCAGAAGCGTAGTTGTTGCAAGCCTGGCCCGCCGCCGCCACGTTCGTCTCGGGCGGCCACGTCTGGTTCGACGGCGCGGGGATGGGCGCGTTCAGCACCTTCTGGCCGATGATGTTGCCGCTGTTGTGGCAACTGCGGCGTGACTGGTGATGGTTCAGCCGGCCGTCGTCGATGATGATGTTGCCGAAGTACCCCGAGCTGTCATTGCCGATGAAGCCGTCCGTCCCCGCGTTGAAGCTGCCCCAGCCGAGCAGCGCCGCCGCCTTGAGACCAATCGTATACATGTAGCCGCCGCAGTGCGCGTCGCTGGAGAAGAGGTTGGCGTAGACGCGATTGCCGCGCACCACGGAGATGGGCTTGCCGCCCACCGTCGTCGCCCCGTACGTGCCAGCGAACGTCCCGTTGGAGTTGTACACGCGCATGTTGTCCGTGCGCTGCTGCACCACCGCCGGGTTGTTGTAGCTGCCGCCTCCGAAGAACTCGACGATGCTGTTCGCGATGTTCAGGAAGGAGCCGCTCGTCGTCACCTGGTCCGCCAGCGGCGTGCCCGTCAGGTCCGGCGCGGAGAAGATGACCTGTGAAATCTTGCTCGTCACCGTGTTGACGGCGTAGCCCTTCGCGCTCACCGCGCCGGTGTGGCCCAGCATGTAGCGCAGCGGGCTGGAGCCGTTGGAGTGCGTGATGACCGTCATGCTGGTGATGCCGTTGGCGTTCATCCAGGGGACGATCTGGTCGACGATGGAGCCCCAGCTGCATTGGCTCTGGCCCGCGCAGCTCGCGCCGGGATAGCCCACCACGAGGTAGGGCCGCCCGCTGCGCATAGTGTCGATGGACTTCTGCGTCCAGTAGCCCACCGCCGAGCTCGTCGACTGGTCGCCCGTGCCGTGCACGAACACGACACCCGCCGTGGCGAGCGCGTCGCCACTCGCGCCGAGCAACACCGCGCAGGCAGCCGCGAGCGCCCAGCCGCTTCTCCGAGACATGTGCATGAAACCTCCGTGAGGGGGAACCCAGAGCAGCTCACGAAGCGGTCTTGAATAAAAGGTGTAACAAGTAACCCAGGTGAGTGGACCCCGCGGCTTCCGTCACTGGCAGTGCGAAGGGCCGGGGTCTCACGGACCCGGAGCCACCATGAGGCGCCGCGTCATCTCGCGCTCCGGGCCGAAGGCGTGTGTTCAGGCTGAAACACCGGCGCGACGGAACCGGGGCTTCGGTAGGGCGCACGCGACGGAGGCAAGCGCCGGAGCCTGCAAGGCATTGCCGCCGTGGCGGGTCTGTCAATTCAGTGAACGCCCAAATGCATTCGAGATGCAATTGTTTCCGCATCCTCAAGAAATGTCAGACACGACTCGTAGAAATCGTGCTCACGCGACGCCGGGCTTCCTCACGGCGCGCGTCCCCGGACAGCCGACTTCACACCGGGACAGGAGCAGCCATGGCCAAGGCATCCACCCTCATCGACAACTTCAACGACAACTTCATCGACACCACGAAGTGGAGCACCTACGGAATCGGCGTGGCGGAGGTGAACCAGCGCGTGGAGATCCGCCCCGAGGCCAACGTGGCACAGAGCTACGAGGGCTACCAGTCCGCGGTCCCCTACGACCTGAGCAACTCCGCCGCTCAAGTCGAGGTCGTCCAGACGCTGCGAGCGCTGCCCGGCGCGTTCGTCTTCTTCGAGGTGGGACCCGATGACAACAACCGCGTCATCTTCAACCTGAGCGAGGAGCTCCACTGCGTCCAGGCCGTCAGCGGAAACTTCACCACGCTGCTGAGCATTCCGTACGACCCGCTCCTCCACCGCTGGCTGCGATTCCGGGACTCCGAGGGCACGGTGTACTGGGAGACTTCGCCCGACGGAGCGCACTGGACCGTCCAGGCCCAGAATGACCGGGCCATCGACGTCTTCAGCGCCCGGATTGGCTTCGGGACCGGACTACAGCAGGCCGTTCCCTCTCCCGGCGTGGCCATCTTCGACTCGCTCAACGTCCCCACCACCAGCCTGTCACGGCGGGTCGAGGAGCGACGACAGTCGGCCCAGGGGACTCGCGAGAAGGCCGCGGCGCTCGCCGCCCGGCGGCCCCATCCGGAGCATCTCAACAACAACGACGAGACGAACTACCCGGACCGGCCCTTCATCGGCAACTACTCCAAGTCCCTGCGCCACGACTCGCTGGGCGACCCCGACCCCCTCTCCTACGGCACCCTGCTGCGGGCCCTGCACAGCCGGGACCCGGGTGACTTCGAGGAAATCCTCCTGGCGCCCAACGCCAAGAAGCTCACCAATCCGCAGTCGGGCCTGGCGTTCGAGCTGGCCGGCCCGGACGCGCAGGCGGTGACGCAGCCCCCGGCGCCGCGCTTCGACAGCGCGCAGACGGCGGCGGAGATGGGTGAGCTGTACTGGATGGCGCTCGCCCGCGACGTGCCGTTCATCAACTACGCCACCGAGGCGGCCACCTCCGGCAGCATCATCGCGAGGGCCATCGGCTCGCTGAGCAGCGAGTTCCCCACCTTCGGCGGCACGGCGCCCGTGACGGCGCAAAACCTCTTCCGCGGCATCTACGTGGGCGAGCAGGTGGGCCCGTACGTGTCCCAGTTCCTGCTCAAGGGCAACATCGACCCGCGCCAGCCGGATGGGCAGGGACGCGACGCCGCCGAGGGCTTCGTCGCGTTCGGCTCGCGCGTCATCGACCAGCGGCAGCGCACGGTGAAGGGCTTCGCGGAGCTGGGCGCGGCGGCGGACTATCTGACTACCTTCAGCAACTGGCTGGCGGTGCAGAACGGCCGCGACGACCGGGGGCAGGACCAGCTCGACCTGACGGCGCGGCGCTTCATCCGCAACCTGCGCGACGGCGCCAACTTCGTCCACTTCGACCAGGTCGTGGACGCGTGGTGGAACGTGGCCTACTACCTGTTCAGCGAGCCCCGGGGGAACCAGAGCCTGGGCAACGCCTCGGGCACCGGCCGTCCGCTGGTGGACCTGGAGTTCTCCTTCAACCCCGGCCACCCGTACGACCCGCCGGGCACGACGGGCGACTCGCGCACGCAGGTGGGCTTCACCACCTTCGGCACGGTGCACCTGCTCCAGGCGCTCCTGGAGGTGTCGGGCCGCGCCGGCCGCGCGGTGTGGTGGCAGAAGTGGGGCGTGCACCGCCGGCTGCGCCCGGAGGAGTTCGGCGGCCGCGTGGACAACCAGCTCAACAACCGGCGCACCTACCCCATCCACGCCTCGCTCACCACGTCGCTGAGCACGGGCGGGCTGGCGCCGTACTTCCCGGAGCGCTACGGCTCGTACCTGCTGCCGCAGGCCTACCCGGAGGGCGCGCCCACGCACCCGGCCTACGGCGCGGGGCACGCCACCATCTCCGGCGCGTGCGCCACCCTCCTCAAGGCGTTCTTCGACGAGAACCAGCTCATCGAGGCGCCGGTGTTGCCCAGCGCGGACGGCCTGTCGCTGGTGGCGTACACGGGCCCCGGCGCTCTACAGCTCACCGTGGGAGGCGAGCTGAACAAGCTGGCGGGCAACATCGCGCTGTTCCGCGACGCGGCGGGCGTGCACTGGCGCAGCGACTACACGGAGTCACTGCCGCTCGGGGAGGCGGTGGCCATCGGCCTGCTCCAGGAGATGAGCCTCACCCTCAACGAGGATGACGCCTTCTTCCAGCTCACGAAGTTCGACGGCACACGCATCCGCATCCACGACGGGCGCGTCCAGACAGTCATCGAGTGACGCCCAGAGAACCATTTCATCCGAGATGTCGGGGGAGAGCCGGCGTCAGGGATTCCTGATACATCCCGGCTCCCCCCTGCCCCTGGAGGAAACAGGAATGAAGTCCGCATGGAAGTCCCTGGCCCTGGTGCTGCCGCTGCTGGCGGCGTGTGGTGGCCAGCCGCAGCAGGAGAACACTCCCGCCGACGCGGCCCCCGAGTCCCAGCAGGCGTCCCTCACCACTCCCACCGCCACGGTGCGATTCCTCGGCGGTTGGTCGCAGGAGCAGCGCGGGGCCATCGTGCGCGGCGGTCAGCTCGTCGTCGACTACGAGCTGTACCGGATGACCGACTGTCACAACAGCACCTACGCCGGCCAGCAGGCGTGGGACACGCTGGCCTACGTGCGCTTCCAGCCCGGCGGCCAGCTCTTCTCCGGCAGCGTGAAGCAGGCCACTGGCAGCACCACCTTCGTCAACAAGCCCTTCGTCGTGCCGACGGTGCCCGCGGACGCCACCAGCGTGGAGCTGTGGTTCTTCACCTCCGGCCGCACCTGCCAGAGCAGGTACGACAGCAACTACGGCCAGAACTACCGCTTCCCCGTGGAGGCGCAGTCCCCCGCGGCGGTGGCGTGGGCCGGTGACTGGGGCGGCAGCTTCTCGCGCGAGTGCGTGCACCAGAACACGCTGGCCAACCCCATCGTCCTCGACAGCTACGTCATGGAGCGTGCCTGCAAGTGGGTGGACGCGGACGTGTACGTGCCGGGCGTGACGGACGCCGCCACCGCGCGGCCGGAGCTCGTCCAGGCTCAGGTGGAGTTCAGCGTGGACGGCGGTCCGCTCCAATACAAGTGGCTGAGCTACCAGGGCCGCGTGGGCAACAACCACCGCTGGCGCTGGGAGGTGTCCTCCGAGCCGCTCCAGTACACAACGTGGTCCCAGTACCAGTACGCCTTCCGCTACTCGACGGATGGCGTGAGCTGGTACCGCATCGCGCTCGGCGCCGGTCCGTCCGGTGGCACCGCGCGCACCGTGCAGCGCGCCTTCTAGCCTCATCCGCAATGGAGCCGCCGGGCCCCCGAGTCCTGGCGGCTCCCCTGCCAGCGGTTCCAGTCCCTGACGGAACAGCCGGGTGGGAAGGGCCCCCTTTTTTCCCGCCCCTGATACCCTGTGGCCGCTGCTTCCCCTCACCGGCCCCGACGGCCCCGAGTGCCGTGCCTGCTTCCTTCCTGAAGACCGACGACCCGGAGTTCCTGGGGACCCTGCTGACCCAACTCCCCCAGGGACTGGTGGCGGTGGACGCCAAGGGCCAGCTCCAGTTCCTCAACGAGGAGGCAGCGCGTCAGTGGGGGCTGGAGCCCTCGGAAGTGCCACCTTCCGCCGAGTCGCTCGCCTGGCTCACACCGGAGGGCGGGCCCCTGCCGTCCGACGCGACGCCGCTGGGCCGGGCCCTGGGCGGCGAGTCCTTCCAGGCCGAGCGGTACGCCCTGCCCCGGAAGGACGGGAGCCGGCTCGTGGTGGAGTGCGACGGCCGCCCGCTCTGGGGCTCGGGGGGCCTGCGCGGTGCCGTGCTCGTCACCCGGCCCGCGCGTGCCTCCGCCGCCGCACCGGGCACGGGAGCGGGCGAGAGCCCGGACCAGATGCGGGACGAGTTCCTCGCCGTCGTCAGCCATGAGCTGCGCACGCCGCTCAACGCGGTGCTCGGCTGGGCCAGCGTGCTGCGCCAGCGGAAGCTGGACGCGAACATGACGCAGAAGGCGCTGGAGACCATCGAACGCAACGCGCGCGTCCAGGCGCGGCTGGTGGAGGACCTGCTGGATTTGGGGCGCGTCGTCTCCGGCAAGCTGAAGGTCGGGATGCGCCCGCTGGAGCCGCGCGCCTTCATCCAGGCCGCGCTGGAGACGGTGCGCTCGGCGGCCGAGGCCCGGCACGTGACGCTGGAGGCCGAGCTGGACGGAGCCGACGGCCTGTCCGTGTCCGGCGACCCCGAGCGGCTGCAGCAGGTGGTGTGGAACCTGCTCGCCAACGCCGTGAAGTTCACCCCCGCGGGTGGTCGCGTCATGGTGCGCGCCCAGGGGCTGGACGGGCAGCTGCTCATCGAGGTCCAGGACACCGGCATGGGCATCCCCGCCGAGTTCATGCCCCACCTCTTCGAGCGCTTCCAGCAGGCCGACACCGGCCCGGTGAAGACGCAGCGAGGCCTGGGCCTGGGGCTCGCGCTGGTGCGCCACCTGGTGGAGCTGCACGGCGGCACCGTCTCGGCCTTCAGCGAGGGACAGGACCGGGGCTCCACCTTCCGCGTGTACCTGCCCCTGCTCAGGCCCTGAAGAGGGCCCGGGCCCGAACGAAGGCCGCTACGGGTTCGACGCGGTGGCGCCCGGGAGGCTCGCGCACAGGCGCATGCCCACGGTGGGATCCCGGAACGAGGCCTCCGGGGCCTCGCGGTTGGTGGCGCGGCAGGTGCTGGCGCTGAAGTAGTAGCTGCTGCCTCGCGCCACGGGACGGCCCGGGTCGTGGACGGAGTCGGTCCACTCCCACACGTTGCCGGCCAGGTCCTCCACGCCGAAGGGGCTGGCCGACGCCGGGTGGCTGCCCACCTCGTCCGGACCGAAGGCCAGCGGCTCCTTGCCGTACGTCAGGTCGAAGTTGGCCTCGTCCGGCAGCAGCCGGTTGCCGTGGGGGTACTCGCGCCCGTCGGCGCCCCGCGCGGCGCGCTCCCACTCCAGCTCCGTGCACAGTCGCGCCCCGGGCACCCGGCCCGTGGCGTCCAGCCACGCCGCGTAGGCTCGCGCGTCCGCGTACCGGATGCCCACGACGGGCAGCCGCTCCCACGCCACCTCCGCGCGCACCCGGCGGCCCGGGTAGCGCAGGCGCTCCCCTTGGCGCGCGACGAGCCGCTGCGTGGTGGGCTGGATGGCCAGCGTCCACCGCCCGTCCGTCCCGCGCGACAGCTCCAGTGAGCCATACATGCCGGTGCTGCCCGCGCGCGGCAGGTGCTCCTCGCGCCGCTGGGGCGGCAGCGCCTCCAGGAAGGCGAGGTACTCGGCCCACGTCACCTCGTGGCGGCCGATGAAGTAGCCCTCCGTCTCCACCGGGTGCTGGGGCGCGGCGTTGAAGAACTGGCGCACGCTCTCGGCCGCCGCGCTCCCGAAGAGGAAGCGCCCCGGTGGCACGTAGACGAAGCCCGGCGGCGTCTCCGCCGGCGGCGGCCGCAGCCGCACCTGGCGCCGCTCTCCGCGGCCCAGGCTCACCGGCAGCCGGACCTCGGCGGCCCCCGGTGCCTCCAGCGTGAGGAGATAGGAGCCGGCGGGCAGCCGCAGCGGACTGTCCCCGGCAGCGTCCGGCACCTCCTCCAGCCCCAGGGCGCCTCCGGAGCGCGGGACGTAGCGCCGCACGCGCAGGCGGCCCTCCGGAGGCCGGGTGACGTCCAGGAGCGCGGGCGCGCTCCACCGGGCCCAGTGCTCCCCTTCCGCGTCCACGAGCCGCAACCGGCTGGCGAGCACGTCGCGCAGGCCCTCCTGCGAGGACGCCTCCGCGCGCGCGGCCCGGGTCAGCAGCGCGTCCGACAGCAGCCGCCGCACGTCCCGCCGCTCCGGCGCCAGCGCCAGCGCGCGCTCGAGCGCCTCGCCCAACCGGGCCTGCCGCGCGTCCGCCTCCTCCGCCTGCCGCCGCGCCTCGGCCCAGGCGCCCTCGGCCGCCTGGAGCTGGCCGGTGTCGAAGGCGCGGAAGGACTCCTGCTCGGCCCGGGCCTGCGCCTCGGCCGCGCGGGCCGCCGCGTCCAGGTGGTCCCGGGCCACCGTCAGCTCGGCGTCCGCGGCGCGCTCGCGCTCCAGCACGCCGCGCAGCCGCACCAGCCCCACCGCCGCCAGCAGCGACAGGGCGAAGCCCGCGACCAGCGCCTGCCGCCGGCGGCGCCGACGACGCAGCTCCGCGCGGGAGGCGTCCAGGAAGCGCCGCTCGCGCTCGGGCAGCGACGCGGGCTCCAGCACCTCGGACTCGCGCAGCGCGCGCTCGCCCCACAGGGCCTCGGCGGAGTAGCCGGTGCGCTCCCACTCGCGCGCCGTCGCCTCCAGCCGCTTGCGCACCTCGCGCGTCTCGGCCTCCTCCGCCAGCCAGCGCGCCAGCGTGTCCCAGCCGGACAGCAGCGCCTCGTGGGCCACCTCGAAGGTGCTGCCCTCCACCGCCTCGCGCGCCACCAGGAGCCGGCCGCGCACCAGCGCCTCCAGCGCGGCGCGGTAGCACGCGTCCTCTCCGCACAGCTCGTCGGCGCCCCGGCGGGCGCGGGTGCCATCGTCCGTCACCAGCCGCAGCAGCAGTCCCCGGGCGGCGCGCTGCTGCTCCGCCGGCAGCGCCTCCACCACCCCGTCGGCGTGGCGGGCCAGCGCGCCGGCCACCCCGCCCAGCGCGTCCAGCGCGGCGGCGGGAATGACGTCGCGCTCCCGCGCCCGCCCCTCCCAGAGCTGGGCCAGCGCGAACTGTAGCAGCGGCAGCCCGCCACCGGCGGCCACGGTGGAGTCCACCAGGGTGGCCACCAGCGCCTCCGACTCGAAGCGCACGCCCTTGGCGCGCGCCGGGCCCACCACCGCCTCGCGCACCTCCTCCGGCCCCAGCGGGGGGACCAGGTGCAGCGCGCCCGCCACGAGCCGCCCCAGCCCGGGCAGGCCCGCCAGCCGGGTGAGGAAGTCGCTGCGGGCGGTGGCCACCAGCCGCACCCCGGGCAGCCCCCGCGCCAGCGGCGCGAGCACCTCGGCGAAGCGGTGGGCCTCCTCGGAGGCACACAGGGTGACGAGCTCCTCCAGCTGGTCCACGTACAGGACCAGCCCCGCCCGCGCCCCCACGCGCTCGCGCAGGCCGCGGGCGAGCGCCTCGGGCTCGGCGGACAGCGCTCCCAGCGCCTCGGTGGACTCACCCCAGACGGGCGCCAGCGCCAGCGCCAGCGCGGTGAGGGGCCGCCGCCCCGGCACCATGCGCCGGGCCTCCCAGCGCCGTTCGTCCCCCAGCGCGCCGTCGGCGAGCGCGGGCAGCACCCCCGCCGCGCACAGCGAGGACTTGCCCACGCCGGAGTCCCCGGTGAGGAGCACGAAGCCGTCCGAGCACAGCCGCTCCACCACCGCGCGCACCTCGCGGGCGCGGCCGAAGAAGAGGGCTCGGTGCTCCGCGTCGAAGGCGCCCAGGCCCCGGTAGGGGTTGCCCTCGGGCACCGGCAGGCGCGGCTCGGCGGTGCCCACCTGCTCCAGCGCGTCCAGCACCTCCTCGGCGGAGGCGTACCGCTCGGCGGGCGTCCTGCGCAGACAGCGCTCCACCACCGCCGCGAGCGCCCCGTCCACCTCCGGGGCCACCTCGCGCAGGGGAGGCGCCTCCTGGCCGCGCACCGTCTCCGCCAGCGCGGCGAAGGGGACATGGCGGAAGGGGGCACGCCCGCAGCACAGCTCGTAGAGGACGGCGCCCAGCGAGTACAGGTCCGAGCGGGCCGTGTGCTCCTCGATGCCCCAGGCCTCCGGCGGCATGTAATAGGGCGTCCCCACCGGCGAGGGGAACGGTCGCTCCTCGGGGCCCGGCTCCAGCTCCAGCGCGGACGCGGCGTCCACCTCGCGCTCGAGCAGCTTGGCCAGGCCGAAGTCCAGCAGCTTCACCTGCCCCGTCTCGGTGACGATGACGTTGCCCGGCTTGAGGTCGCGGTGCAGCACGCCCTTCCTGTGGGCGGCGGCCAGCCCGCGCGCCAGTTGGCGCCCCACCTCCAGCGCCCGCTCGACGGGCAGGGGCTTCTTCACCCGGTCCAGCGAGACGCCCGGGGTGTACTCGGTGACGAGGTAGGCCCGGTCCTGCACCTGCCCCACCCGGTAGAGGGTGACGACGTTGGGGTGCTGCAACCGGGCCGCCGCGCGCGCCTCGTTGAGGAAGCGGCCAAGCGCGGCCCGGTCCGAGGCGGGGAGGAACTTCACCGCCACCGCCCGCTCCAGCAGCGTGTCCTGCGCGAGGAAGACGAGCCCGCTGCTGCCGAGTCCCACGGGCCGTACCAGCCGGTACTCGTCGAACTGCGTCGGCGGATGCCAGGGTGTCGCGTCTCTCAAGGCGGAAAACACCAATGCCCGGGCCGGGGCGTGGGCGGGGAGGCGTCAGTCCCCGGCTTTCGAGCCGAGCGAGCTCCCCTTGAGGAGGTCCCGAATCTTCTGCTCCACGTCCGAGGGGATGCAAGGCTTGGCGGCGAAGTCGTCCGCCCCCGCCTCGCGCGCCCGCTCGATGTGGGTGGCCATGGCGTGGCCGGTGAGGGCGATGACGGGAATGGCGCCGGTGCGCGGGTCCGCCTTCAGCTCCCGGATGGCGTCCCACCCGCTCATGACGGGCAGCGACAGGTCCATGAGGATGACGTCCGGATTGGACGCGCGGGCGCACTCCAGCGCCTCTGCGCCATTCTCGGCGGTCTGCACCTCGAAGCCCTGCATCTCCAGGTACATCGAGTACAGCTCCCGGTTGTCCGCGTAGTCATCCACCACCAGGACGCGCTGCGCCTGGGCGCCGCCCTCCGGCGAGACGCCGGAGAGGCCGTCAGGACGGGAACCACCTTCGGGAAGCTCGGACATGACACGCTCGACACTACCCCCGAGCACCGCGGTGCGGCGACTTCGGGGAACGATTCACTTGTGGACAGGTGGACAGTTCGGGGCCCGCGCCCGGGCCCCTGCCTTCTCGCGAGCGCCCCGCCTACGGGGTGAGGCCCGCGGTCGGCGTCTCGTTGCGCAGGAGGATGCCCTCCTCCTGCTCGGGGGAGAGGCCCAGGCCGCAGAACAGGTCCAGGCGGCTGTTGTAGCAGGGGATGCCCGCGTGCGAGCGGTTCAGCGGGGAGAAGCACCGCGCGCCCTGCGCGTCCCAGCTCGCCTCGAAGAACCAGCGCTCGGTGTCCGTCTGGATGCCGAGCTTGTCGTACAGGTTCACCCGGTTGCCGTTCTGCGTGTGCGGCGTGCCGTCACCGCAGTAGTCGGCGCGGATGAGCCGCGTGCAGGCCTGGTGGTGCGCCGCGAGCGACACGCCGTCCCGCGAGGCCCAGGGGCGGTAGCCCAGGTTGATGCACTTCTGGACGGCGCCCCCAGCGCACGCGAAGGTGAAGTGGTCCGGATCGTCGGAGTGCTGGCCGCCCGTCGGCACGCCGCGGCGGTAGTCGTAGACGCCCTTGACCGGATAGGCCCAGACCGCCGCGCCGGTGCTGTCGCGGCAGAGGGGGTGCCACACGTTGTCGTCGTCCCGGTACTCGACCCAGTACTCCGTGAGGTCGCCGTTGGGCGCCTCCGCCGCGCGCATGTCGGCGATGCGCAGCTTCGCCCGCCGCCCGTCACCCAGCGTCCCGTAGAACCAGGCGCCGAGGAAGGCGGTGCCCGTGTGGAGCACGTCGCCCTGCTTCGCCTGGAACTGCGTGCCCTCGATGCGCACCCAGTCGAGGCTCGAGTCGCCGTTGATGGCGGCGCCCGCGTAGTCCACGTGGATCAGGAAGCCGGAGAGGTCGTTCCCGTTGAGGCTGCCGCCATTGAGGCTGCCACCGTTGAGACTGCCGCCATTGAGACTGCCACCGTTGAGGCTGCCGCCGTTCTCGGTGGTGAGCCCGGAGGTCGAGGACCCGAAGGTCTCCTCGGACACCGGGACCTCGGTGCCGAGGTCCGCCTCGGTCTCGGCGGGTGAACAGGCGGCAAGCGCGAGCAGGGGCAGCGCGGAGACAATCCGGCTCATAGGCGGTAGGGCTCCTGGAGGATTCGAAGGGGGAGCACCACCGTGCGCACGGGCTCCCGAGCGCGCAAGGCCGACCATTGTCATGCACGCCACACCTTGCGCCACTGAACGAAGCGTCGCCACGGCGCGAGTGGGCTTCACACGCAATGGGGCTCGTGGGACCCAGGAACAAGTAGGAGCAACGAGAACGGAGCGCTACGCTGAAGAAGTGCCCGGCAGTGGCCGGACGGACCAGTCCCTGGGAGGGGGCGTGAGATGACCGATAGCGGTTCACGTGGAGGAGACGAGCGGCTCGCCACCGGCGTCCCCGGCCTCGACACGGTCCTCCGAGGCGGCTTCCGCAAGGGCCGCACGTACATGCTGATGGGCCTGCCGGGCGCGGGGAAGACCATCCTCGCCAACCAGGTCTGCTACCACCACGCCGCGCGCGGCGGGCGGATCCTCTACCTCACGCTGCTGGCCGAGTCCCACACGGAGCTGGTCGGCAACCTCAGCTCGCTCAGCTTCTTCGACGGCGCCCGTCTCCCCGAGTCCATCTCCTACGTGAGCGCCTTCAGCGTGCTGGAGCAGGGCGGCCTGGACGCGCTGGCGGAGCTCATCCGCAAGGAAATCAAGGCGCAGAAGGCCACGCTGCTCGTGCTCGACGGGCTGGTGGCCGCGGAGGAGGTGGCCCCTTCCACGCAGGCCCTCAAGCGCTTCATCCATGGCCTCCAGGTGGTGACGAACCTGGTGGGCTGCACCACGCTGGTGCTCACCACCGGCGGCGGCAAGGGCCTGCAGGCCGAGCACACCATGGTGGACGGCCTGCTCATCCTCAAGCAGCGCACGTTCGGCGTGCGCAGCCTGCGGGAGCTGTTCGTCCGCAAGTTCCGCGGCAGCGACTACCTGCTCGGCCGGCACAGCTTCGAAATCACGAAGGACGGCATCGTCCTCTACCCCCGGCTGGAGACGCTCGTGGACCTCGGGCTGTCTCCAGCGCAGTCCGCGAGCCCGCGCCACGCCTTCGGCATCGCCGGCCTGGACCGGATGCTCCACGGCGGCGTCATCCCCGGCTCGTCCACCCTGGTGCTCGGACCTTCCGGCGCCGGCAAGACGCTGCTCGGACTGTGCTTCCTGGCGGAAGGGGCGCGCCAGGGGGAAAAGAGTCACCACTTCGCCTTCTACGACTCCCCCGAGCGGATGCTGGCCCAGACGGCCGGGGTCGGCATGGCGCTGGAGCCGCTCATCGCCCGCGGTGACCTGGAGGTGAGCTTCCGGCCGCCGATGGAGAACCTCCTCGACAAGCTCGGCGCGCAGCTGCTGGTGGCCATCCGCGAGCGCGGGGTACGCAGGCTCTTCGTCGACGGCCTCGACGCGCTCCAGAAGGCGGCCTTCCGTCCCACCCGCGTGGCCCGGTTCCTGGCCGCGCTGGTCAACGAGTGCCGCATCCGTGGGGTGACGCTGCTCGTCTCCGCCGAGACGATGACGGCCTTCGGCCCGCAGCTGGCGCTCCCCATGCAGGGCACCTCCATGTTGGCGGAGAACCTCCTCTACCTGCGCACCGCCGAGCTGAACGCCGAGCTGCGCCGCTTCATCTGCATCCTGAAGCTGCGCAACAGCCAGTACGACCACGCCCTGCGCGAGCTGCTCATCACCGAGAAGGGCCTGGAAGTGGGCCAGCCTCTCTCCGGCGCGGAGCAGTTGATGACGGGACTCGCGCGGGCCACCGGCGCCGCCCCCGAACACCGGGGGAAGTAACCATGGGGCCCATCCTCATCGTCGACGACGAGTTCGGCATCGTCGAAGCCGTGCGGGACCTGCTCTCCGACGAGGGCTACCGGACGGTCATCGCGCTCAACGGCCGCCAGGCCATGGAGCGCATGGCGGAGGAGCCTCCGGCCCTGGTGCTGCTCGACTACATGATGCCGGTGATGAACGGCCCCGCGGTGCTGGAGGCCATGCGGGCGGACGCCGCGCTGCGGGACGTGCCCGTGGTGATGATGAGCGCGAGCGCCTCCGCCCAGTGGAAGCACCTGACCTGCTCCGCATTCCTGCCCAAGCCCTTCGGCCTGGAGCAACTGTTGTCCACCGTGCTGCGGTTCGCGGGGCCGCCCCCGGCGCGGTAGCCTCGGTGGCCGCGCGCTCCACCGCTCCGCGTCCTGACAGGCAGCCGACGTCCGCCAGCCCGGACGCTCTCGCCAGTCCCCAGCCCGGGCCCGGCTTCTGCCACACTGCGCGGCGTGACCGCCTCCGCCCTCTACCGCGACTGCGCCCGCCTCTTCATGGTGGGCTTCCCCGGCACCCGCATCGACGACGACCTCGCCGCGCTGATGGACGACGGCATCTACGGGGCCATTCTCTTCAAGCGCAACGTGGGCACCGCCCAGGAGACGGCGACGCTGTGCCGCGAGCTGAAGGCGCGCGCCGGCCGGCCCTTCATCCTGTCGGTGGACCAGGAGGGCGGCCGCGTGGCCCGGCTGCGCGGCGCGCCCTTCACCACCCTGCCCCCCATGCGCGAGCTGGGCCAGCGCGGGGACGCAGCCCAGGTGGAGCGCGTGGGCCGGCTCTTGGCGCACGAGCTGCGCGCGGTGGGCTTCGACTGGGACTTCGCGCCGGTGCTGGACGTGGACACCAACCCGGCCAACCCCGTCATCGGTGACCGCAGCTTCAGTCGGGACGCGGAAGAGGTGGCGCGGCTGGGCGTGGCGCTGGCGCGCGGCCTGGAGGCCGGCGGCGTGGCCTCGTGCGGCAAGCACTTCCCCGGCCATGGCGATACGACGTCGGACAGCCACCTGACGCTGCCCCGGCTGCCACACGATTTGGAGCGGCTGCGCCGCGTGGAGTTGGTGCCCTTCCGCGCCTTCGCGCAGGCGGGGCTCGCCTCGCTGATGACGGCGCACGTGCTCTTCGACGCGCTGGACCCGGGCGTGCCCGCCACCATGAGCCGGCGCGTGCTGCAGGGCGTGCTGCGCGAGGAGCTGGGCTTCGACGGGGTGCTCGTCAGCGACGATTTGGAGATGAAGGCCATCGCCGACCACTACTCGGTGGAGGAGGCCACGGTGCAGGGCACGCTCGCGGGCGTGGACCTGTTCCTCGTGTGCCACCGCGCGGACGTGCAGCGCCGCGCGATTGAGGCGCTGGTGAAGGCGGTGGAGTCCGGCCGCGTCCCGCGCGAGCGCATCACCGAGGCACACCGGCGGCTGGACGCGCTCACCGCCCGCTTCGCGCACCCGGCCGAGGACCGGCTCGCCACGCTGGGCGGCGACGAGCACCGCGCGCTCGCCGAGGGCCTCGCCAGCAGCTTCGCCGGCAAGGACCCCACCGAGGTGATGCTGGCGTCCCGCTGAAGGGACGCCCACGCCCTACGCGCTACTGCTTCGGCTCCTGGGGGTCGACCTTCGGCGGGCTGCGCGGGCCCTGCTCGGTGCCGGGCTGGTTCGACCGGTTGCTGGTGCCGGGGTTCTCCTCGAAGTCACGCGTGCCGCCCTGGTCCGTGGGCCCCTCGCGGGGCGTGGTGAAGCCCGGCGCGCCGATGCCGCCCTGCTCGCCCTGGGCACCGGAGAGGTCCTGCGGCCCCGGCTGGTTCGGCTGGCCCGGCACGGGCACCTGCTGCGGCCGGCGGAACTCGTCGGGCGTGGTGCCGGCGCCCTGCTGCTCGTCGTCATGCCCCGAGCCGCCCGTCGCGGGCACGTCACCCGAGCCCGGGTCCTGCCAGCCGCCCTGCTTCGGCTGCTGCTCCTGCTGGTCCGGCCGGAAGCTCTCGGTGGGCTGCTGCTCGTTGGCCACGCCCTCGTAGTCGGCGCCCGTCCTGGGCGTCGGCTTCTCACGCTCGCAAGCGGTGCCCAGCAGCGCGGCGGCGGCCAGCGCGCCGGGCAGCAACAGCCAGCGGCGGAAACGTCCCTGGTCCATGTCCCTGTCCCTCTCCTCTGGTGGAGTCGTGTGCTCCCCAGAGGGATGGGCACCCGCGCGGGCCGCAGGGAGTTGGCGAGGGGGCGGACAGGCGCCCCCTGGCCCGTTCAGCGCACGTTCCGGTCGTTCCGGTTCTGCCAGTCCAGCGGGGAGAAGCCGGCGCCGCGGTTGTGGTACGTGCCGTTGCCCTGCTCGGCCCCGTCCTCGCCGCCCAGGCCCTGCGCGGCGGGCGAGTGGGTGGCGCCGCCCAGCGTGGAGTACCGGTCCTGCATCATCCCGCCCGGGTCATCCCACTTGGACTGGCCCTGCTGGCCGTCCGTCTGCGGCGTGCGCGGGTCGATGCTGGAGCCAATCTGGCGGATGGTGCCGTTGTAGCCACGGCCGGCGGGGTACGTCCAGGCGGGGAGCTGCTCCTTCGTCTGCCCGCCCTCCATGTTCATGAGAGCCGGGGCCTGGTCACCCCGCTGGGCGAAGACGTTGCCACGGGGCTCGGGAGATTTGCCTCCCGTCACGGGCAACCCACCGCAGCCCGTCCCCAGCAGCACGGCCACCGCCACCACCGCCTGGCTCCACCGCCTCGAACCGACCTCGCGCATGTCACTCCTCCGAGTCACGGCAATCGGGTTTCCGACACCCGAGGAATGGGCACGCCGGGTGTCCGAACCACGGGGCGGCTACAGGGCGGCCCGCTCGGCCGCCCGCCTACAGATATAGTCCTAGCGACGGGCGCGGGCAGCACCCTTCGCGGGGGCCTTGCGCGTGGCGGCCTTCTTCGCCGGAGCGGTTTTCTTCATGGCCTGCTTCGGCGCCGCCTTCCGGGCGGAGACCTTCTTCGCGGGCGTCGCCTTCTTCACCGCCTTGCCGCCGGCGGCCTTCTTCGCGGGCGCGGCCTTCTTCGCGGGCGCGGGAGCCTCGGCGGTCGTGCCCTGGCCGCCCAGCGCGGCGAGCACCTCGCCCACATGGCCGTTCACCTTCACCTTCGGCCACACCTGCTTCACCTTGCCGTCCGGCCCGATGAGGAAGGTGGCGCGGGTGATGCCGAGGAACTTGCGGCCGTAGAGCGACTTCTCGCCCCAGACGCCATAGGCCTCCGCGAGCGTGTGCTCGGTGTCCGCCAGCAGCGGGAAGGGCAGGCTGTACTTCGTCGCGAACTTGCGGTGTCTCTCGGTGCTGTCCGCGGACACGCCGAGCACCACCGCGCCAGCGGCGCCGAGCGCCGAGTGCTCGTCACGGAAGGCGCACGCCTCCGTGGTGCAGCCGGGAGTGTCGTCCTTCGGATAGAAGTAGAGGACGACGTTCTTCCCCGCGTGCTGGGCGAGCGACACGGTGTTGCCGTCCTGGTCGGGGAGCTGGAAGCCGGGGGCCTGGTCACCTGCTTGGGGCATGGGCATGGCGCCCATCAAGCACAAACCCGGGCGTCACTCAACGTCCAGCGTCGTGCGCGCCGCTGCCGCTACCGTGGGTCGCCCCGGGCTCTCCGCCGTGCTCGTGGCCCTGCTCTCCCGGAGGATGGCCGTGGGCCTCCAGCCGCGTGAGCTCCGCGTGACATTCCGCCAGCGCCTTCTGGACGGGCTCGCGCGCCTTCTCGTCTTGAGTCGCCCCCAGCTTGCGCGCCAGCGCCTCGCACGCGGCGCGCTTGCGGTCCGCCTCGCTCGTACCGGCCCCGGTCGCGCCCGGCGTCGCCAGGGGCCGCGGGGGCAGGTCGCCGCGCAGCGTGCGGATGGCGGCCAGCCGCCGGTCCGCCTCGGGCCGGGCCTTCGAGTCCTTGGGCACCGCGTCCAGCGCGGCGATGACGGCATCCCAGGCGGTGTCCCTGGGCGGCACCTTGCGCTCGATGAGCGCCCGGTACTGCGCGTCCGCGTCGCGGAGCTGCTCGGGGCCCTTGTCGCACCCGGGCGTGAAGAGCAGGGCGAGCGCGAGCGGCACGGTGGCCGCGAACCGTCGGGTGGCAATCCTCATGAAACGTGGGTCCTCCTGTCCTGCTGGCCTCCCGATTGAAGCACGGGTAGGGTGCCGCGTCGTGTCGCCCATCCTTCTCGCCTTCCTGGTCGGTCTCTCCCAGGGCCTGCTCCACGCGGTGGGGCCGGACCATTGCGCCGCCATGGCCACGCTCGGCACGCTGGGCGGGGGCCGCAAGCGCGCCGCCATCTCCACCGCCCTGCGCTTCGCCCTGGGCCATGCGGCCATGCTGGGCGGAATCGCCACCCTGTGCCTCCTGGCCGGCGTGGGCCTGTCGGAGACCTTCGAGCGCTGGGCCGAGGTGTTCGGCGGCACCGTGCTGCTGGGCCTCGCGGTGGCGGCCTTCCTGTTCCCCAACAGCCTCGCCCACGGACACCCGCACCTGCCGGGCCACGCGAAGGAGCCGCACCAGCACGTGCACACGGTGAGCACCGCGGCCGGCGCCTTCATGGCCGTCAGCGGCGTGCGCTCGCTGCTCCTGGCCCTGCCCCCGCTGCTGGTGGGCGGCAGCATGAGCCTGGCGGCGTGGACGTACCTGCCCGGCTTCGCCCTGGGCATCCTCATCGGCATGGGCGTGGTGGGCATGCTCTTCGCGGAAGGGCTGTCGCGCCTCAACGCGCGGCTCACCGCGTGGGTGCACCGCGCGGTGGCGCTGGGCTCGGGCGCGCTCGGCCTGTACTGGATTGGCTCGCGGCTGGTGGGCGGCTGAAAGGGCGGCCCGGAGCGCTCGGGGCCGCCTGACGGCTACGAGCGCTTGTCCAGGATGCCCAGCGACATCATCGCCACCAGGAAGCCGTAGACGACGTGCTCGGGGCGGTTGGCGAAGGCCAGCAGCTCCGCCACGGTGCGGTTGCCGTCAATCTTGGGCAACAGCTCCGCCTCCCACCGCTCCAGCTCCACCTCGTTGAGCTGGTACGCCGGGGCCACCGCGGGGATGAGCCGGTCCTCCGGCTGCAGCAGGCGGCGCAGGCGCTCGGGCTTGTAGAGCTTCTTGATGCCGCGGACGATGAGGTTGGCCGGGTGCACGTCCAGCTTGATGGACTCCGAGGAGGCCTTCTCCTTGAAGCTCATCACGTACGTGCCCTCATCCCACGCGAACAGCGAGTAGATGACGGCCTTCACCTGCTGGCCCACGTAGTACAGCCGCTCGGTGTCCTTGAGCAGGCCGCGCTCCACCAGCACGTCGCCGGTGCGGCGGTTCGTCTGGGCGGCCACGGCGGACGCGTCCTGGAGCTGCTCGGGCTTGATCTTCCCCACGCGCACGAGGAACTGGCCGAAGCGGTCCGCCAGGAGGTTGGAGAGGGCGAACACCGGGGTGCCCTTCTCGAAGTAGACGACCTTCTTCACCTTGCCCTTCTGCACGCCCAGCTCGCCCGTCTCGCGCGACAGGTAGAAGGCGGTGAGCAGCGACGGCAGGTTGTCCTTCAGCTCGCCGCGGCGGCTGCCCGGAGCGCCCGCGCCCACGGGCAGCGGGTCCGGTGGCCGGCCCGGGGTGGGCGGGCGCACCTGGGTGACGGGCACCTTCTGCATCGGGCTGGCGGTGAGGTTGGCGCCGCGGATTTCGGCCGTGATGTTGCCGCCGCCCGTCACCTTGATGCGGCCGGTCAGCTCCATCGCGTCCTGCGGGCCCTCGTCCTCCACGTCGATGTCCAGCTCCACCTCGAAGGCGTCCTGCATGGAGGGGGCGGGAGCCTTCTTCTCCGGGGGGAGGACCTTGGTCATCGCCTCCAGGAGCTTCTGGGCCTCGAAGGGCTTCTCGAAGTAGCCGGCGGCCTGGTACTTCGTGCGCGCCTCCACGGCGTGCTTGCCGCCCTTGAAGACGCCGGTGATGAAGAGCAGCGGGAGGCTGGGGTTGTCCTTCCGCAGCGCGTCCGCGAGGTGGTACCCCATCATGTCCGGCAAGAGGATGTCGAGCACGGCCGCCGCGGGCGGGCTCGCCCGGGCCACCTCGAGCGCCTGCTTGCCTCGGTTCGCGCCGACGACCTCGTAGCCCGCTTCCTCGAAGAGCTGCGTGAGGAGGGAGAGGAGCTCCTGGTTGTCGTCGACCACGAGGATTCGGGGTGCCATTTCGGAGCGTACCGTACCAGATGCCGGGTAAAGGGTCAGACAATCCGCCGGTTCCATGGAGGATGCATCCGCCCCGCCAGGGGATTAGGGTGGCTGCCTCGTGATGTCCGCCACCCGTCATCCCTTCCGTTCCCACCTGGTGGGCCTGCTGGCCTGCCTGCCCCTCCTGCTGCCCGCCGTGTCCCTGGCGCAGTCCGACTTCGACGACGAACTCGATGAGTCCGAGACCACCGGGTTCCAGTACCAGGACGCCGACGGGGGCATCATCATCCCCCTGCCGGACGCCTCGACGGGCGAGGGTGGCGCCGACCGGGACAACGAGGAGGGCGAGGACGGCACCGGCCGGGTGAACACCGTCTGCCGCAGCACCAGCGACTGCTCGGCCCGCTTCGTCTGCCAGGACGGCACGTGCCGCTACTCGGGCGTGCGGCAGGCGAAGACGACGGGCTGCATGCTGGGCCCGGAGGCGGCGCTGTTCATCGTGGGGCTGGCCGCGGTGGCCGCGCCCCGGCGGAAGAAGCGATAGGGACGCGCGCATGAGGCTGGGGCTCAAGGCCGACAACCTGCTGGAGCGCGTGGCGGACTGGTTCAACCTGGCGCCCCAGCCGCTGGCGCATGCCTTCTACGGAATGATGGCCTCGCGCACGCTGATGGCGGGCGTGCGACTGGGAGTGTACGCCGCCCTCGCCGAGAGCGCGGCCACGGCGGAAGTCCTCGCGGAGCGGCTGAAGCTGTCGCCCGAGGGCACCCGCGCCCTGATGGAAGCGCTGGTGGCGTGCGAGGCGGTGGAGCGCCAGCGCGACGGGCGCTACCGGCTGGCCCCCCGCTCCAAGCGGTGGCTGGACCCGCGCTCGCCGAAGTACGTGGGCGCCTTCCTGGAGTTCAACTACGCCCAGTGGGACTGGTGGACGGGGCTGGAGGGCGTGGTGCGCTCCGGGCAGGCGGTGGACATCCACCACTTCGCGCCGGACGACCCGCGCTGGCGCGACTACATCCACGCCATGCACCAGCTGGCGCGGCTGGCGGCCCCCGAGGTCGCCTCGGCCATCCCCCTGCCCCGCGGGGCGAAGAGCCTGCTCGATTTGGGCGGCGCCCACGGCTGGTACGCCGCGGAGCTGTGCCTGCGCCACCGGGGGCTGAAGGCCACGGTGCTGGACCTGGAGGGCAGCGCCCGCGTGGGTCGGGACATCATCACCTCGGCGGGGCTGAGCCACCTGGTCACCCACCGGGAGGGCGACCTGCTCACGGCGGAGCTGGGCGGTCCGTACGACGCGGTGCTGCTCTTCCAGGTGATGCACCACCTGTCCCCCGCGCAGAACGTGGCCCTGCTGCGGCGGGTGCGCGGCGCGCTCGGCTCCAAGGGCACGCTGGCGGTGCTGGAGTACCTGCGCGAGGACATCCAGGACCCGGCCAGCTCCGCGCCGCTGATCGGCCTGCACTACTTCCTGACGTCCGGCGCGGCGGCCTACACGCCCGCGGAGGTGGAGGGCTTCCTGGACGACGCGGGTTTCCGCATCGAGCAGACCCGCCCCATCCGCCACC
>NZ_JABBJJ010000105.1 GCF_012933655.1 Pyxidicoccus fallax
GGGGGGCGGGTTAGAGGTGGAGCCACGCATCATGAAAGCTTCCCTCCGCCTCCTCGTCGTCGTGGCGGTCACCGTGCTCTTCGCAGATCAGGTGACCAAGTACCTGGCCGTGTCCCGGCTGACCACCGCCCTGGAGGGCCGTGAGGGCCTGGCCCGGGTGACGGGCTACTTCTCGGTGCAGAACCTGGACAACGACCCGCCGGCCCCGGACGGGCGCCGGCTGGCCACGCGGCCGCACCGCTTCATCGAGGACTACTGGCACTTCCGCTACGTGGAGAACCCGGGCGCGGCGTGGGGCCTGTTCGCCAACCTCCCGGACGGGGTGCGGCGCGCCTTCTTCCACGTGGTGAGCCTGGCGGCGCTGGCCTTCATCTTCCTCATGTACCGCCGCACCGCCATGGACCAGCGGCTGGTGCGCCTGGCGCTGGCGCTCATCACCGGCGGCGCGCTGGGCAACTTCATGGACCGGCTCGTGCGCGGCTACGTCATCGACTTCATCGACTGGCACTGGCGCAACCAGCCGGGCATGCGCTGGCCGACGTTCAACGTGGCGGACGCCGCCATCTGCGTGGGCGTGGCCTTCATGCTGCTGGACTCGTTGAGGGTGCGCCGTCCGGAGCCCGTCGCGCCCGCGCTGACGGAGAGCCCCAATCCGTGACGGCCGGGGGGCTCGTGGTGTAAGCCCTCGGCGTGCCGCGCAAATACGTCATCCTCCTCGCCGTCACCCTCGGCGTCATCGTCCTGGACCAGTGGACGAAGTACCTCGTCGTCCGCGAGCTCACCACCCAGATGGACGGGAAGGAGAGCCTGGGCGCGCGCCTCGGCGCGATGTACTCCGACCCGCCGCCGCAGGGCTTCAACGGGCTGCACTACCAGCCCAAGCGCCACATCGAGGTGTCGGAGAACTTCTTCCGCCTGCGCTACGCGGAGAACCCGGGCGCCGCGTGGGGCCTGTTCCGCAACCTGCCGCCCTCGACGCGCGGGCCGCTCTTCCACGTGGTGAGCCTGGGCGCGGTGCTCCTCATCACCTACTACTTCCGGAAGCTGTCCGGCACGGACCCCGAGGAGAAGTGGGCGCTGTGGGGCCTGCCGCTCGTCCTTGGCGGCGCGCTGGGCAACTACATCGACCGGCTCGCCCGCGCCTTCGTCATCGACTTCCTCGAGGCCCACTGGTTCGACAAGGCCGCGTGGCCGTCCTTCAACATCGCCGACGCCGCCATCTGCGTCGGCGTGGGCATGCTCCTGGTGGACGCCTTCGTCCGGAAGGAGAAGCCCGCCGAGGCGCCTTCCAAGGCCAAGGCCTGACCCCAGGCTTTCGGAAGCCCGCCCGCCTGCCCGGTGAGCCGCCGGGCGGGCCCTGGAGCGCCTCCACGCATTGCCCCGTCGGCGGAGGAGGGTAGCCTTCGTCCGGCGCCGCCCTTCGAAGCCTCCCCCGGCAGGTCCCCATGCTCCCGTTGTTGTTCCGCCTCACCTTCACCAGCCTGTGGTCGCAGCTCCTGCTGTACGCCATCGCCGCGGGCGTGGTGGGCTACATCGCCTTCAACGGGTGGCGCGGCGCGCTGGGCCCGCTGGACGCGAAGACGGGCACGCGCCAGCCGGCCACGTCCATGGACCGCTTCCTGCGCGCGGCGGCCTTCGGTGGCGCGGGCGCGGCGCTGGCCTGGTTCGGCCTGAAGTACGCGCTGCCGCCGGGCGCCTTCCCCGGCGCGAAGGGCGAGGGCATCCCCCTGCACACCTACGGCGTGCTGCTGGCCGGCGGCTTCATCGCCGCGGTGACGGTGGCCGGAAGGCTGGCGCAGGACGAGTGGCGCAGGGTGCAGCTCGTGGACGGCTCGTGGGTGGACGTGTCCGGGCCGAAGCACCGCGACCTGGTGATGGACATGGCCTTCTGGGCGCTGGTGGGCGGCATCGCCGGCAGCCGGCTGCTCTTCGTCATCGTGAACTGGAAGGACTACGCGAAGGACTGGACGCAGGCCTTCTCGCTGGGCGGCGGGCTCGTCTTCTACGGCGGCCTCATCGGCGCGTCGCTGGCGTGCTGGCTCTTCGCGCGCGCCAACGGCATCGACTTCCTCCGGCTGGCGGACGTGTGCATCCCCACCGTGTCGCTGGGCCAGGCCCTGGGCCGGCTGGGCTGCTTCAGCGCGGGCTGCTGCTGGGGGGACGTGGCCCCGGCCAGCTCGTCCGTCGCGGTGCACTTCCCCGGTGCCGGGCTGGCGCAGGACCTGTTCGGCCGGCTCGCCGGGATGAACAGCCTGGCGTACACCTCCCAGACGGACCCGGACCCGAAGAAGGTGCGCTACGTGGTGGAGGCCACCGGTGAAATCTTCCACCAGGCCGTGCCCGGCGCCGTGCGCATCTCCGAGTGGGCGGCCCAGCATGGCCACACCCTGGGCGTATATCCCACCCAGCTCTTCGAGTCGGCGGGGCAGGCCGTGCTCTTCGTGGCGCTGATGTACGCCCGGCGCTTCCGCCGCTTCCACGGGCACATCCTGTCCCTGTGGCTCATGTCCTACGCGGTGCTGCGCAGCACGGTGGAGCTGTTCCGCGGGGACGAGGAGCGCGGCACGATGCACGGCCTCCTGCGGGACCTGGAGCAGTTCCTGGGGCTCCAGGCGCTGGCGGACGTGGTGCCGCTGGAGGCCTGGTACAACATTTCGACCAGTCAGCTCATCTCGCTGTGCATGTTCACCTTCGGCGCGGTGCTGCTGTACCAGAAGGGCCTCCGCCGGGAGGGCGAGGCGGCGGGCCTGGGGCCAACAGCCTCGGCCGCGTGAGGTTGATCCGCGAACCCCACTTGGGGACACTCTAGGGAAGCCATGCCGCCCCCCGAACCTCGACAGGCCGCCAAGAACGCCAAGAATGCCGCGAAGTCCCAGCCGGCGGACTCCGGCTCCAGCGAGGCCGTCCTCCAGGAGTGTGAGGCCCTGGAGGCGGAGCTGGCCGTCCTCCGCAACCTCTTCGAGCAGTACTTCCTGGGCAACGAACGCCAGGCGCCCACGCGCGCGCACGAGGACTTCAAGAAGCGCCTGATGAAGCTCAAGGGCGCCTTCATCCGAAGCACCTCCGCCAAGTTCCGCGTGGCGGGCCTGCACAACAAGTACCTCACGTACGAGCGGCTGTGGATGCGCACGCTGCAGGAGATTGAAGCCGGCACGTACAAGCGTGACCTCTTCAAGGCCCGCCGCCGCGCGGAGGTCCGCCAGACCGCCTCTCCCGGCAAGGACGCCCAGAAGGGCGTGGTGGAGCTGCCGGAGGACATCTCCGACATGGACTTCGAGGAGGTGGAGGAGCTCGTCCGCCCCCGTCCCGCCAACGAGCCGCAGATTGCGGCCGGCGCGCCCACGCCCACGGGCGGCACGCCCTTCCGGGGCACGCCCGCCGTGGCGCCGCTCACCGGCATTCCCTCGGTGGCGCCGGTGGCGCCCGGCATCGCGCCCCTCACGCCGCCCGCCGGGGGCACGCCCTTCCGGGGCACCCCGGCGGTGGCGCCCCTCACCGGTATTCCCTCCGTGGCGCCCGCGGTGGCGCCCATGGGGGCCACACCTGCGCGGGGCCTGCCCTCGGTGGCGCCGGTGTCGGGTGGCACGCCCGCGCGGGGCACGCCGGTGGTGCCTCCGGGCATGGCGAGACCCGCGGCCACCGCGACGCCTCCCGGCGCGGCGGCACGCACGCCCACGCCCTCCGCCGCGGCGCCCCGGCCTCCCGCGGCGGGCGGCTCGGGCGGCTCGGGCGGCATGTCCGACGACAAGCTGCGCGCCGTCTACGACGCGTACGTCACCGCGAAGCGCCGCTGCCAGGAGGACACCTCCAAGCTGTCCTACGAGTCGGTGGCGGCCACGCTGCGCAAGCAGGTGCCGGAGCTGCTCAAGCAGCACAACGCCAAGGCGGTGGAGTTCAAGGTCGTCATCAAGGACGGCAAGGCGTCCCTCAAGGCCGTGCCGAAGTAGGGGACGCCATGAACTTCGACCTCGAGTCGCTCAAGTCGCGGGTGAGCCGCCTGTCGGTGATGATTTTCGACATCGACGGCACGCTCACCGACGGCCGCATCTTCTGGGTGCCCAACTCCGGCTGGACGCAGATGTACAGCGTGCGCGACGGCATGGGCATCAAGCGCCTGCAGGAGGTGGGCATCGAGGTGGCCGCCATCTCCGGCGGTGACAGCCTCTCCGCGCAGATGCGGATGCAGTCGCTGGGTCTGAAACACGTGCACTTCGGTAGTCAGGACAAGGTGGCGCACTTCGAGAAGCTGCTGGCGCTGCTGAACGTGTCCGCGGACCGATGTGGCTACATGGGCGACGAGGTGGTGGACCTGCCGCTGTTGAAGGCGGTGGGCTTCTCCGCCGCCCCGCCGGAAGCCCCCGACGAGGTGCGCGCCCAGGTGCACTACGTGGCCCAGAAGGCCGCGGGCTTCGGCGCTGCCCGGGAAGTCTGTGAGTTCATCCTCCGGCACCGCCAGAGTCCGACAACCTGAGAAACGGTTGCCGCGAAGCGTCACCTGTTGAAAAGAGCCGGATTCGAGTCGCCACTCCGGGTTGTCGCTCCGGGGGGCCCTCCCTAGCTTGGGTTTCGCGCAAGGGGCCTGGACAGCGCGAGACACATGGGAGGCGACGTGGGGATTCGGCGGACGTGGCTCGGGCTGGCCGTGGCGGCGGTGGGACTCTCCCTGGGGACGGGCTGCATGTCGCCCTCGCCGGAGGCCGAGGCGCGCCTGGCGGCGCTGGAGGCCGAGGGCGAGCAGATGGACATCGCCCTCGACAACGTCGAGGAGCGGCTGCTGGGCAACCAGGCCATGCTCCAGACGTGGCAGGAGCTGGGGCGGCGGCACCAGGAGGTGACGCAGCTGCACTGCCAGACGTCGGACGCGCACCTGATGGCGCTGATGAAGCACTACGACAAGCAGGAGGAGAAGGCGCGCCAGATGAAGCGCCGCCGCGTGGCCGCGGTGGACTCCGCGGTGCTCACCTCCGGCAAGGCGCCCCAGCGCGGCAACAACTGACGCGCGGGCTTCAGAGGCTCATTCTTTCCCGGAAGCGCTGCGACTGGCGGCGTGACATCTCCACCTCGCGGCCCCCGCGCAGGCGCGCCACCAGCGTGCCGCCGGGGCCGGGCTCCATCGCCTCGATGAAGTCGAGGTTGATGAGGTGCTGACGGCTGGCGCGGAAGAAGCGCGCCGGGTCCAGCCTTTCCTCCAGATGGCTCAGTGAGCGGAGCAGCAGCGGCTGGTGTCCTTCCGGCTCCAGGTACAGGCGCGCGTAGTTGCCCTCGGAGGTGATGAGCGGCACCTGCGCGAGCTGGACGAGCCAGCAGCGCTCGCCGTCGCGCACGAAGACGCGCTCCAGCGGTGGGCCCGAGGGACGTGGCGCCGAGGCCGCGCGGCCCCGCTGACGCACGCGCTCCAGGGCCTCCGCGAGCCGCGGGGTTTCGATGGGCTTGAGGAGGTAGTCGAGCGCGTTGACCTGGAAGGCGCGCACGGCGTGCTCGTCGTACGCCGTGGTGAACACCACGTCGGGCGGCTCCTCCAGGCGGGAGAGCACGTCGAAGCCCGTCCCGCCCGGCATCTGGATGTCGAGCAGCAGCACGTCCGGGGCGAGCGCCTCCACCTGCCGCACCGTCTCGTCCACGTGGGTGGCCTCGCCGACGACCTCCACGTCGGGGAAGGCGGCCAGGAGGCGGCGCAATTCGGCGCGGGCCAGTCGCTCGTCGTCGGCGATGAGGGCTCTCATGCGGTGGCGGACAGGGGGATGCGGACGCGCGCGGTGGTGAGCGCGGCCTGGGTCTGGTCGAGCCGCAGCGAGGCGTTGGCGCCGCACAGCAGGCGCAGTCGCTCGCTGGCGTTGCGCAGGCCCACGCCGTTGCTGTCGGCGTGGGGGAGCTCGGGCGGGAGCGCGCCATCCCGGACGGGGACGGAGCCTCCCGGGGCGTGGGGCGCGGCGGTGTTGGTGACGTCGAGCTGGAGCGCGCCGTCGCGGACGTGGGCGGAGACGATGACCTCACCGCCCTCGGGGACGCGGGACACGCCGTGCTTGATGGCGTTCTCCACCAGCGTCTGCACGAGCATGGCGGGCACGGGCACGCCGAGCGCGGCGGGCTCCACGTCCTCGCGCACGCGCAGGCGCGACTCCAGGCGGACGCCCTCCAGGCCCAGGTAGTCGCGCACCACCCGCAGCTCGCGCTCCAGGGGCACCATTTCCGGGCCGCGGGCGGCGAGCGCGTAGCGCAGCAGGGCGGACAGGCGCGTCACCACCTCCTGCGCGCGAGCGGGGTCCTCGGAGATGAGGGCGCGCACGCTGTTGAGGCAGTTGAAGAGGAAGTGTGGCTGGAGCTGGGCCTTGAGGAAGCGCAGCTCCGCGCTTTGGGCCTCCGCTTCGAGCTTCCAGCGCTCCAGCTCCGCCTGGCGCGCACGCTCCACGGAGTGGATGGCGAAGTAGATGACCAGCCACATCAGCATCATCAGCGTCCAGATGACGAACGAGACGATGAAGCCGGGCAGCGAGGCCTGCGCGGGCGTGTAGAGCCGCAGCACGAACACGCTCAGCAGGAAGCTCACCCCCGTCTGCACCAGCCCGAGCCCCACGGCGAGCGCGAGCACTCGGGGAACGAGGGCGCCCAGGGGCAGGCCGGCCTGCTGGCGCAGGCGCAGCCGCGCGCGGACCAGGTGGGTGAGGGCGGCGGCGCAGAGGCAGAACAGCCAGAACCCACCGATGGCGCCGAGTTCGCGCCCGGGCACCAGCAGCATCAGCACGGTGTTGACGAGGGCGTAGAGGCTCCAGCCACCGAGCTGGCAGGCCGCGTAGACCCAGGCGCGAGAGGACTTCATCGGAGGACTCCAGGACGGCGTGGGGGGAGCATACTCCTCACGGTCGCTGCGCCGCGCGGGCCACCGGCGCGGTGGTGCCGAGGAAGGCGTCCAGCTCGCGGAAGAAGCCCTGGGGGTCGTCCCACATGATGAAGTGCCGGGCCGAATCATTCATGACGACGCGGCCCGTGGAGAGCGACTGGTACTGCCCGCGGTAGACGGCCTCCACCGCCTCGCGGGGGACGCGGCCCTTCATGGCGACCCACGAGCCCAGCACCAGGGTGGGGGCGGTGATGCGCGGCAGCTCCGGCCGCAGGTCCGTGGTGCTCATCTCGTAGACGGCCTGGGCCACCGTCTCCGGGTCCGAGTCCGCGCCCCAGCGCGCGGCGACCTGCTGCTTCGCCTCGTCGGAGATGTAGCGCTGCAGCGCCATGCGCGACTGCATGCTCCGCTGCTCCACGGTCTGCATGCGCATGAGCGTGCGCATCTCCTCGGCGCGGGGGCGCATGCTGTCGGCGGTGGCGCTCGGGTCCATGGCCGCGGGAAGGAAGGGGAGGCTGTCGACGACCACCACGCCGCCCACGAGGTCCGGCGCGTCCGCGGCCACCGCGAGCGCCAGCACGCCGCCCAGGCTGTGGCCGACGAGGATGGGCTTCTGGAGCCCCTTCGCGCGGAGGTAGTCCGCCACGGCCCGGCGCTCGGTGGCGAGGAAGGGCGCGGGGATGGCGGGCTGCCCCGCGAAGCCCGCGAGCGTGAGGACGTGGCAGTCGTAGCGGCCCTGGAGGTGTTGCACCGTCTCGGCCCACACCTCGCCGGACGAGGCGAGGCCGGGGATGAACACCAGCGGCCGTCCCTGGCCGGAGCGCTCCACGTGGAAGGGCTGGGGAGTCGGCGCGGAGGCGACCGTGCCAGCCGTGGTGGCTGTGGTGGCGCAGCTGGCGAGCAGGGTGAGGACGAGCAGTCGAGCGAGGACGCAGAAGCGGGGCATGAAGGACTCCCTGAATGGGTACGCGGGAGACGGTACGCACCCGGGGAGCGCGCTCGGCGGATACTCCATGAGTGGTTCGTGAGCGGGATGAGTGGCGGGGAGGTCGGGTGGCTGGCGGGGATGCTCGTGATTCGGGCAGGCTCGCGGAAGTCATCTGTTCCGAGGGGGAGCTTCCTTGTCCACGCCACTGCCGTCCGAGCCCTCTGCCACCACGGACTCCACGTCCGGGCCCGAGGTGCCCGCCACGCCCGTGACGAACCTGGAGGAGCTGTCCTTCGCGAGCTACCTCGCGCTGCGGCTGGTGACGGAGAAGGGCTTCCGGGAGGGGACGTTCCCCGAGGCCGAGGAGCTGACCGCGGCGTCGGACGCGGTGCTGACGTACTCGGACGGAATGTCGGCGGTCATCGTGTGCCTCGTGGACCGGGAGCGCGAGCCCTCGCGGCGCTTCGGCCTGGACACGGCGGCGCTGGAGCGCATCGGGAAGGCGTGCCTGAAGTACACGGGCTCGGTGACCGGCACGAAGCTGCCGTTGGGCATCCAGGTCATCGAGGTGGGGCGCGGGCCCGCGACGGAGGAGGACCCGCGGCGGCTGGGCGCCCTCAAGCTGGGCGTGTTCCACAAGGTGCACCTGCACGCGATGCACGTGGACACCACGATGCCCGGCACCGTGTGGACCAGCACGTGGCGCCGCGCGAAGGTGTCCGCGCGGTACCTCCGGGGACTGCTGTCCCAGCCGCGCGAGGTGGAGGCGGAGGAAGCAGTGGCGGAGCCGCCGGAGCGGAAGTGGGTGCTCACGCCCGCGCTGACGGCGGTGCTGGTGCTGGGCTTCGCGGCGCAGGTGCTCTTCCGTGTGGGCGAGGCGGGAGACGGCCTGCTCGCGCCGGGCGTGCGGACGCTGGTGGCGATGGGCGGGGTGAGCTCGGGGCTGGTGGTGGAGGAGGGACAGTGGTGGCGCCTGTTGATGGCGCCGCTGCTGCATGGCGACCTCATCCACCTGGTGTTCAACGGCTTCTGCCTGTGGTTCGTGATGGGGACGGTGGAGGGCATGGTGGGCCGCGCGTGGGCGGGGCTGCTGCTCCTGGCGGGAGCGCTGGGCGGCGGCGCGCTGTCCATGCTCGTGAATGGCGACATGGTGGTGTCGGTGGGAGCCTCGGGCGTGCTGCTGTGCCTCCTGGGCGCGCTGTTCGCGTTGAGCTGGCGCTTCCCGGTGGGGTCGGCGGAGCGTTCGCAGCTCCAGGTCCTGTCGCTCCAGCTCCTGCTGCCCTCGCTGATTCCGATTGGCATGTCCCGCACGGACGGGGGCATCGACTTCGGAGCGCACCTGGGCGGGGCGCTGGCGGGAGGCGCGGTGGGACTCCTGCTCACGCGCGTGTGGGCGAGGAGGGAGCCGGTGCCGCCCGCGACGAAGCCGGTGGCGGCGGTGGGCGTGCTGGCGGCGGTGGCGCTGGTGGTGAGCGTGGGGTTCGCCTTCGAATACTGGCGGTACTCGATGCTGGAGCTCGGGCTCATCGCGGAGGAGGCGTTTCCGCCCACGTTCGAGGAGGGGGCGAAGCGGGCGAAGGAGCTGCTGGAGCGCTACCCGAGAGACCCGCGCTCACACCTGTTCCAGGCGATGGCGTTGATGGAGGCGGACGACCTGCCCGGCGCCGAGCGGGCGCTGCGCACCGCGCTCTCGGAGAAGGACATCCTGGAGCACTTCTTCGCGAACTCGGAGCTGCCGCTCATCCTCCACCAGGAGCTGGGGCGCGTGCTCCTGGGGCAGGGGCGCGCGGAGGAGGCGCGGGCGGTGGTGAAGCCGTTCTGCGTGCCGGGGAAGGATGGAAAGCTTCCGCCGGACCTCGTCGAGCTGGGGCTGTGCGGGGCGACGGTGGAATGAACGTTCATTCCACGGGGGTGGCTCAAGGCTTCCCCGGGCCGAGGAGCCGCCGGCGCATGTAGCTGTCCACGGCGACGACGGTGCGATGGAACAGCCCGGGAGACAGGCGCCGGAAGCGCCAGCCCCACCGGGCGTCGGCCATGGGCAGCTCGTAGAGGGCGCCCCGGTCCACGGCCTTCAGCAGCTTGCGCGCGACGGCGTCCGGGCCGATGCGCGCGGTGTCCACCATGCGCGTCCCGAGGGTGCGCAGCGTGTCGTCGGCGTAGCGGCCCATGGTGGCGATGTTGGTGCGGAAGAAGGTGGGGCACGCGACGGTGACGCCGACGCCGGCGGGCCGCAGCTCGGCGGAGAGCGTCTCGGACAGCGCGATGACGGCGGCCTTGGACGCGTTGTAGGGCGCGAGGTCGGGCACGTACATGAGCCCCGCGGCCGAGGCGATGTTGAGGATGTGCCCGAAGCCCTGCCTGCGAAAGCGCGGGGCGAAGACATGGCAGCCGTGGATGACGCCCCACAGGTTGACGTCCAGCACGTGCTTCCAGTCCTCCAGCGGCAGCTCGCCCACGCGCCCCGCGCTCAGCACGCCCGCGTTGTTGACGAGCAGGTCCACGCCCCCGAAGGCGCTCTCGGCGGCCGTGGCCAGGGTCTCGACCTGCTCGGGACGGGCGACGTCACACAGGTGGACGCGGGCCTCGCCTCCGGCGGCGGTGACGCGGCGGGCGGTCTCCTCGGCGGAGGCGGCGTCGATGTCCGAGACGACGAGTCGGCCCTGACGGCGCGCGAGCTCCTCGCAGAGCGCGCGGCCGAGGCCGCTGCCGGCGCCGGTGATGACGGCTCGGGGACGTGGGGGAAGGCTCATGCGCGCTGTCTCCGCAGTTCCTCGCGGACCTCCATGAGGATGCGGCCCAGCATGTTCCGGCCACTGCCGTCTCCGCCATCGCCCCAGTAGTCATCCTGGTCCGTGTGTTCGACGAGCTTCGCGTCGCCGGTGTCGAGCAGCAGACGGGCGAGGTCCTCGTGCTGGGTGAACTTCGCGCGCACGGCCTCGCGCATCACGGAGACCTTGGTGGACTCCCAGTCCCGCCGGAGCTTGCGCTTGCGGTCCCGGCCCAGGCGCGCGGCGAGCATGGGCGTGCGGGCCTGGCGGACCTCTTCCTGGTCGCGGGCGTCCTCGAACTTCTGTGCCTGGAAGAAGTGCTCGCTCGTGGCCCACGTCTTCCCGCGAAGCTGGATGGGGTATGGGGCGAAGTTCGAGCACCAGCCGTGGTCGTCGGTGACGCTGTAGAACCGGATGACGTCGGACATGCGCGGAGTCCCTGGAGCCTCAGTGCCGGAAGCGGCACAGGACGAGACCGACGTCGTCCGGGAGTCCCCCTGACGCGAGCCTCGGCAGGGCGGCCAGCTCGCGGGCGGACGCGGTGAGGTCCAGTCCCGACGCCACCGCCCGGATGCGGAGCGCATCGGCGTACTTGAACAACCCATCGGAGGCCGCGACCAATGTCCCTCCGGTCCACGGGACGTCGAAGAAGACCGGCAGGGCCTCGCCGCTCCCGACCAGGGGCTTGCGGCGCTGGTGCAAAGTGACGACGGAGTGCGAGTCGCCGTGAAGCAGCCACAACTCGGAGTCCCCGACGCTGGCGCCGATGACGCGGCCCTCGGTGACGCAGGCCACCACGGCGGTGGTCTCCGCGCCATGGCCGGCGGAGGCCAGCTCGCGGTCGCACTGCTCCAGGACATCGCTCCACGCCTCGGGCCGCATCAGGTCCGAGCGCTCCGCCACGGCGGCCCGTACCGCGCGGACCACCGCCTCCGCGGCCTCCACGCCGCGCCGCGAGTTCCCCGCGCCATCCGCGACCACGAGCACCAGGGCCTCACCCCAGGGGAGCACGACAACCTGGTCCGCGCTGACGCGGGCCTGGGGCTCCACCATGTGCGCTGTCTCGAACCGGGACATGCGAATGACTCCTTCTCTCCTGGAAAAACGTGTTTTCCGGTGCATCGGCCCCGCGCAGTCGGATGCTACCCGCCGGGCCCAAGAGCAGGCAGGCGGGCGCGGGGTTCCGTGACGACGCGGTGGAATCCGGATAGAACCGCCGCCGTGAGACGCGACGCATATGGTGTGGTCGCCGCCATGGCGGCGGGCCTCCTCGGATGCAACGACCTGGAGGTCTGTGGCTCCACGACCGAGGTCATCACCCGTGACAACGGGGAGGTCTACCGCTGTGTCACCGCCGAGGACTGTCCGCGGACCTCGCGCGTCAACGTCTGCGTGACGGACGTGTCCCCCGTCGCCGAGTGCGTTCAGTGCGAGGACACCCAGTGCATCAGCGTGATTCCGGAGGCCTGCTAGTGCGGTCCCTGCGACTGGCGCTCACCGTCCTGGCCCTGGCCGCCGCGGGTTGCCGCGACAAGCCGGTGGACCACCTCCAGCGCGCCCGCGACGCCACCTTCGAGAAGCGCCCCGACGAGGCCCTCGTCGAGTACCGCAAGGCCTTCGACGGCCTGCGCCATGACGACTCCCCCGAGGCGCTCGTCCTCCGCGCCCGCGCCCTCAAGGGCGCCGCCGACGTCTACTGGCTCGAGCAGCGCAAGGTGAAGGAGGCCGTCGGCGTCTACCGCGAGCTCATCCAGCAGTGCCCCGAGTCCCCCGAGGCGCTCGAGGCCCACATCATCCTCGCGGAGCTGCTGCGCGCCCACTACCGCGACCTGCGCGGTGCCATCGACCAGCTCACCGCCGCCCTCCAGCGCAACCCGCCCCAGGGCGCCGAGCTGCACTACCAGGTCGCCAAGCTCTACTTCGAGCTCCAGGACTACCAGCAGTGCGAGCTGGAGACGAAGCGCCTCGTCGAGCGCTTCCCCACCAGCGCCTTCGTGGACGACAGCCTCTTCCTCCAGGCCCAGGCCGTGGCCATGATGGACGGCCGCCGCCAGGAGGCCTCGCGCGCCTTCGCCGACCTGCGCACCCGCTTCCCGGACTCGGAGCTCGCCCCGCACGCCCTCTTCGAGATGGGCAAGCTGAAGGCCGACGCCAACGACAACGAGAAGGCCATCGAAATCTGGGTGGAGACGCTGAAGACGCACCCGGACCCGGCGCTCGTGCAGGACTACATCGCCCGCGCCCGCAAGCGCATCGCCAATACCACCGTCGCGGGTGTCGGCAAGCGCGAGGTGGCCTTCGACCGCGCCCGTCCCGCGCGCAGCTCGCTGGAGGCCGTGGGCGGCCGTCCCGAGGAAGCCGCCACCGAGCACGACTGACGCGCCGGCCGCCTACGCCGGCACGTCCAGCACCGCCTCCAGCAGAGGGGCGGCCACCGCCGGGTCATCCGCGTCCGCCACCAGCAGCAGGTGGACGCGGCCACCCTCCACCCGCGCGTCCACGCCCTCCAGCTTCACCTTCGCGTCCACCGCGTCCAGGAACACCGGCGTCCCGTCCTGCGCCAGCACGCCCACCGCGGAGCCCGCCACCGGGCCGTCCGCGTACGCGTCTCGCGTGTCCTCGGCCGCGGCGGTGAACACCAGCCGCCCGTCCGGCAGCGGCGAGGCGTCCGTGAAGGACAGCCGCACCCCACCGGCCCGGCCCAGCTCCCACCGCCGCGTCGTGCGCACCACGTCCGGGCCCAGCGCGCCCACCTCCAGCCCGCGCTGCGTGCGCTCCCGGTCCAGGTCCACCAGCGCGTCCGAGCCCGTGTCCCCGTTGCCCCGGTTGAGCAGCCGCAGCCGCCCGCCCACCACCGCCGCGCCCTCGATGTTGAGCGGCCCCAATTCCCGCGTGAGCTGCGCGTACAGCGCCGAGCAGTCCACCGGCCGCACCGTGCCCGCCAGCATCCCGTCCGCCGCCAGCGGCACCACCGCCCCGCGCCGCCGCGTTTCCGTGGAGCCCGAGGGCAGCGCCAGCAGCGCCCCATGCGGCGCGTCCGCCAGCGGTCCCAGCAGGCACAGCACCTCCAGGTCCGGCTTCGCCGCCTTGCGCGCCTTCGCCTCGTCCGGAAGGTCGCCCGGGAACAAGCGCACGCTCCTGCCCGGCGCGTCACCCCGCGCGGGGAAGATGGCCAGGTGCAGGGCATCGTCCGCGACGATGTAGAGCCAGGGCCCCACGCGCACCAGCCCGCTGGCCGCGGACACGTGCGCGGGGCGGCCGGGTTCCTCCGGGGCCTCCAGGGTGAGGGTGCGCCGCTGGGTGGTGCGAATCATGGCCGTGCCTCCTCGCGGAAGGAGGACACGTCCGCCCCACCGCGTCAGAGCAGCGTACCGCGCAGGATGAGGCTGGCGACGGTGAAGTAGATGACCACGCCGCTAACGTCCACCAGTGTGGCCACGAAGGGCGCGGAAGCACTCGCGGGGTCGAAGCCGAAGCGCCGCAGCACCAGCGGCAGCATGGAGCCCGCCAGCGTGCCGAACGTCACCACGCCCAGCACCGACAGCGCCACGGCGACGCCCAGCAGGAAGAAGTGCTCGCCGTAGGAGCCGGAGATGCCGTGCCAGATGACGATGCGCAAGAGGCCCACCAGCCCCAGCACGATGCCGAGCACCAGCCCGGACAGCGCCTCGCGCCGGGCCACGCGCCACCAGTCCTTCAGCCGCATCTCCCCCAGCGCCAGCGCGCGGATGATGAGCGTGGACGTCTGGCTGCCGGAGTTGCCGCCCGAGGAGATGATGAGCGGCACGAAGAGGCTCAGCACCACCGCGCTGGCGATTTCGTCCTCGAAGCTGCTCATCGCCGTGGCGGTGAGCATCTGCCCGAGGAAGAGCACCAGCAGCCAGCCGATGCGCTTCTTCAGCATGCCGAAGAAGCCCACCTCGAAGTACGGCGCTTCCAGGGCCTCCATACCGCCGACCTTCTGGATGTCCTCGGTGGCCTCTTCCTGGACGACGTCGACGATGTCGTCCACCGTGACGATGCCCTTCATCCGCCCCTGCTCGTCCACCACCGGCAGGGCCATGAAGGCGTGCTCGCTGAACAGCCGGCCCACGGCCTCCTGGTCCGTCTGCTCCCCCACGGTGATGACGTCGCGCTGCATGACGTCCGCCACCTTCTTGTCGGGCGCGGCCTGGAAGAGCTGGCGCAGCGAGAGCACCCCCAGCAGGTGCTGCCCGGCGTCCAGCGCGTAGGCGTAGTAGACGGTCTCCACCTTCTCCCGCGCCTGCTTGCGCAGGTAGCCGATGGCCTCGTCGATGGTCATGTCCGGCCGCACGCGGGCGAAGCGCGGGTTCATCAGACCGCCCGCGTCGTCCTCCGCGTAGGCCAGCAGGATGTTCACCTCGCGGCGGCTGGCGTCGTCGAGCTGCGAGAGGATGGACTCCGCCTGCTCGGGCTCCACCGCCTGCACCAGGTCCGCCAGGTCGTCCGGGGGCAGCACCCGCACCCAGGGGCGGCGCTCGGCGGGCGGCAGGTGGAGGATGAGCTCCGCCTGGTCCCGGGCCGACAGGCTGATGAAGAAGTCGTCCGCCACGGCCGGCGGCAGCAGCCGGAAGCCCTCCAGGCGCTCGTCGATGGAGAGCACCGGCCAGGCCTCGTAGAGCTCCTCCACGGAGAGCGAAGCGCTTTGAGGGCTTTCCATCATCGGCTCACCTCCGGCGGGTTGGAGCGCACGCTCGGACGAGGCGGCGCGCCGGCCTCTCTACACCCGGCAGGCGGGCACTGCGAGAGGCAGGCAAGCGACATTCCGCGCTTTTTCACGCCGCCGCCGCCGGGGCTCGAAACCCACACCACCCGTGTGGGCTCCAACGAGGCTCCGCCAGCGTCAGCCGGCGGGCCGCTCGAAGACCAGGGTGGTGCCGTTGCTCAGCCGGCTGTCCCCCTCCCAGTAGAAGCGGGGGGAGACGGTGCGCAGCTCCTGGGACAGGCCCGGGGTGCCGGGGAGTCTCTCCATGCCGAGGGGGCCGGGCCGCGACGGCACCACGGGCACCACGGAGAACGCGCCCGCGTACTGGCCGAGCTGGATGTCGGGGATGAGGAAGCCGGCGCGCAACGGCGACAGGAGCGGCTGCACCGGCGAGTCCAGCGCCAGGGTGCCCTGCTCGTCCAGCGTGCCGTTCCGGGCCACCCACAGGTGCAGCGTCTGCGCGAAGGGGGTCCGGAAGGGGTCCCCGACGCGCGTCCACACGGCGCCCTCCGCGTAGCCCACCGGCTGTCCGGGCAGCGCCTGGCAGGGCTCGGGCGCGGCGGTGTAGACGCCGTCCGGCCCGAGCTGGAATGGGCACGCGCGGCTGTCCGGGAGTCGCTGCATCTGCACCACCATCAGCCGGTCCGCCGCCACGCGCACCAGCAGCCCCGTCACGCTGTCGACGCCGAAGGCCGTCGTGGGCGTCGTGGCCCAGCGGGTAGTGCCCGAGGCGGCGAGCACGCCGGTGTCCGTGAAGGTGAAGCGGTGCAGGGTCTGATTGTCGAGCACCAGCAGCTCGTTCTCCGTGGCGAGCCGGCTCTGCACCGTCAGCGGCGACGCGTTGAGCAGCAGCGAGCCGGTCAGCTCCAGGTCGGTGCCGGTGTCGACGTAGCGGCGCACCCGGCCCTCGCCCACCACCCAGACGACGTTCCCCGCGACAGCCACGTCCGGTGCGCTGGTGGCGGTGCCGAGCCGCACGGGCCTCGCGTTCGGCTCACGCAGGGCCACCCCGTCACACAGCCAGGTGCCTCGCGAGGTGCGGTCCAGCTGCGTGCACCGGGGCAGCGGCAGCGAGATGGGCTCCCCTCCCGTCCAGGGTTGCGCCACGTAGACACCGAGCTGCCGGACGCTGCCCACCGGCGCGAAGGCGACGAGGACATGGTGGCGGCCGGTCGTTCTCGGAGTGAAGCGTAGGCTGGCGGACGTTCCACTGGGGCCGAGGCTCACCTCGACGGGGAGCGACGTGTTCTCCGGGTCGAACACCTCCGCGGTGGCGGTGTCCGGGACCTGGCGCGTGTCGGTCTCGCCGTCACAGGTGCGGTTGGTGATGGCGAAGACCTGGAGGGAGACGGGCGAGCCCACCTCGTAGGCGGGAGGGCTGAAGCGGCTGTCGTCGCCGAGGAACGGTTGGAAGAAGCACGGCTCGTCGGAGTCCGAGCAGCCGGAGACGGCGAGCAGGGCGGTCAACGCGACGAGGAAGGGGCGGGCGGTCTTCATGAGGGGGGACCGCGCCCGGACCCCTTCGGCCCGGGGACGGGTGCGGTGTGGGCTCCTCCCTGTTTCATATCGCCATTGCCCCCTCCCGGTCAGCCCCGTGTCAGGGATGAATTCCGAGCCGCGTCATTTCCCACTGAAAGGAGCGGTGACCATGACGCTGGCGAACCTGAAGAGCCCGATGAACCCCGAGCCCCTGAACGTCGTCACCGGCATGGCCGCGCTCGCGCCTGCCTGCCTGGTCGCCGCCCTCGAAGCCGCGCTGCTGGGACCCGCCAGCGGTGAACCGCCCGGTCGACCCTGAACCGTTTCGTGCCCGTCCTCCGACGCGGCGCGATGCGACAGGGGCCGGGCTCCCACAAGGGAACCCGGCCCTTCTCGTTTCCAGGGTCCACGCAGTCTCCGAAGCCCCGTTCGTCTAGCGGCTCAAGACTCCGCGCTTTCAATGCGGCGAGACGGGTTCGACTCCCGTACGGGGTACTCACGCAGCAATGCAACACATGCGGCCGTGGCCGAGAGGCGAGGCCCCTGAGCGCCACTCAGGAGAACGCGGGTTCGAGTCCCGCCGACCGCTCTAGCAGTGCAGGACGCCGCGGTAGCCCAACCTGGTAGAGGTGCTGCGCTCAGAACGCAGAGGTTGCGGGTTCGAATCCCGCCCGCGGCATGGCAGTCCATTCGGGATGTAGCTCAGCTTGGACAAGAGCGCGCGCTTGGGGTGCGCGAGGTCGCTGGTTCGAATCCAGTCATCCCGACTCGAAACACCCTGTTTCATGGGGCCATGGCTCAAAGGGAGAGCACCCGGCTGGCGTCCGGGAGATCCGGGTTCGATTCCCGGTGGTTCCACCATTCATGAACCGAGGCGCTCCGCCAGCCACCCGGCATGGGGCGCGCTCAGCAGCGTGTAGTGGTCACCCGGCACCTCGCGGACCGTGAGGGGCCCGGTGAGCCACGCACGCCAGCCCAGGTCCTCCGGACCGGATGCCGGCGCCGCCGCCCGGAAGAGGAGGACGGGGCCCGCGTAGCCCCCGCGAGGCACGTACGCGTGCTGCGCCGCGGAGAGCCGCTGGACGAGGGCGAAGCGACGCTCGGCGCTGTCGAGGTCGGGCGAGGCTCCGGCCGCATCACGCGTCCGCGCCAGCACGTACGCCAGCCGCTCGCGGGTGCCCAGGCTTCGCAGGGGCTCCAGGTTCGGCGGCGGCTCCCGCCAGGACAGCCCCAGCATCCGGCCGAAGACGGCCAGCAGCCCGAGGTCATCGGGCGGCGGAGCCTGCGTTCCGGGCGCGAGGGTGTCCATGAGGGCCAGCAGCTCCACCGGTTCGCCCAGGGCCTGGAGCTGGCACGCCATCTCATACGCGACCAGTCCGCCGAAGGACCAACCTCCGAGGCGATACGGCCCCCGTGGCTGCACGTCCCGCACCTGGGCGAGGTACTCGCGCGCGAGCGCCTCGATGGACTCGGGTGGGGTGTCGTCGGTGTGCAGGCCGTACACGGGACGGTGCGCGCCCAGGTGGCGGGCCAGCTCGAAGTAACCCGAGACGCCGCCACCGCCGCCGTGCACGAGGAAGAGGGGACGCCCGGAGGCCGAGCCCGCGTCCAGCCGCACCAGGTTGCGTGGCAGCGGAGCCGCGTGCTGGATGCGGCGTGCCAGCCGCTCCACGGAGGCGTCCTGGAAGAGGGCCGCCAGGGGCAGTGCGTGGCCGGTGCGCTCCCGGATGCGAGCCATCAGTCGGGGAGCCAGCAGGGAGTGTCCGCCCAGTGAGAAGAAGCTGTCGGTGACGCTCACGCGAGGCACGCGCAGCGCGTCCGCGAAGGCCTCCGCGAGCCGCGCCTCCAGCGGGGTGCGGGGGGCGATGAAGGGGGCGTCGCCATGCGGGTGCTCGGCGTCCGGCGCGGGAAGCCGCTGGCGGGCCAGCTTCCCGGTGGGCGTCAGGGGCAGGGCGTCCAGCTTCACGAAGTGCGAGGGGACCATGTACTTCGGCAACCGCGCGGCGAGCACGAGGCGGAGTGCTTCCGGATTCCAGTCCGGAGCGGAGTGCGGAACCACGTAGGCGACGAGGCGCTTGTCGCCGGGCGTGTCCTCGCGCACCAGCACCACCGCCTCCTTCACGTGCGGGCACGCCAGCAGGGCGGCTTCGACCTCGGCCAGCTCGATGCGGTAGCCGCGTACCTTCACCTGCGCGTCGGCACGGCCGAGGAACTCCAGCACGCCATCGTTGCGCCAGCGGGCCAGGTCGCCGGTGCGGTAGAGCCGAGCGCCCGGGGTGGTGCTGAAGGGATTGGGCACGAAGCGCTCGGCGGTGAGCGCGGGCTGCTCCACGTAGCCGCGCGCCAGCCCGTCACCGCCGATGAACAGCTCGCCGGTGACGCCCACGGGCACCAGCTCACCGTGCGAGTCGAGCAGGTAGACCTGGGTATTGCCGATGGGGCGGCCGATGGGCACCGAGGAGCCGACGTGCGCGCCGGGAGTCATGCGGTGGCAGGAGGTGAAGAGGGTGCCTTCGGTGGGTCCGTAGCAGGCGGTGACGGGGATGCGCAGCTCCTCCAGTACGCGGCGCACGTGGGGCGCGCTGACGACGTCGCCGCCGGTGAGCAGCTGCCGCAGTCCGTGCAGGGCCTGGGGTGCATGGTCCACCACCTGGGTGAAGAGTCCGGCGGTCAGGTGCAGGGTGGTGACGCCATGCTTCACCAGCACGTGCTCCAACTCCTGGAGGTCGGAAGGAGGGCGGGGAGGGAAGACGACGAGGCGAGCGCCGTGAAGCAGCGGGCCCCAGAGTTCGAGGGTGGAAGCGTCGAAGGAGACGGGGGCGATGAGGAGGAAGGTCTCCTCGGGCCCGAGGTGGGCGTAGTCGATGCCGAAGAGGGTGCGCAGGACGGAGGCTTGAGTGGTGCCGACACCCTTGGGCCTGCCGGTGGAGCCGGAGGTGAAGTCGATATAGGCGAGGCTGTCGGGCAGGGCGGTGGAGAGAGGAGGTGAGGAGGGCTGCGCCTTGAGGAACACCTCCTCCAGCACCACCGTGGTCAGTCCGCCCTGGGCGAGCACAGTGCTCGGTGAGGTGTGAGGAGACGAAGAGGGCTGCGATTCAGGGAGTGCCCTGTTTGCAGTCATCGAGGTGGACACGGACGTCGCGCCATGTGCGGAGGCGGTCAAGCCATCCACGGGGAGCTTCGCCAACAATGCCCGGGTGGTGAGGAGCACGTATGGGCGAGAGTCCTCCACCATGGCGGCGAGGCGCTCGCGAGGATAGGCCGGGTCGAGAGGGACGTATGCGCCGCCGGCCTTGAGGATGGCGACCAACGCCACCACCAACTCCAGTGAGCGCTCCAGCGCGACGGCGACGCGCGAGTCGGTGCTGACGCCCAGTCCGCGCAGGTACCAGGCCAACAGGTTGGCTCGTTCATCGAGCTGTCGGTAGGTGAGCTTCGAGTCACCGAACTCGACGGCGACCTTGTCGGGGTAACGGGCCACCACCTGGGAGAAGACCTGGGCGAGGGTGGAGGTGCGCGGGTACTCGGACGCGGTGGCGTTCCACTCCACCAGGACTCGCTGACGCTCGGCCCCCGTCACCAGGGGCACGTGCGCGAGCGGAACATCGGGCCTGCAGACGAGCGCTTCCACCAGCGCGCCGAAGTGCGCCGCCATGCGCGACGCCGTGTCCGCCTCGAACAGGTCCGTGTTGTAGCCAAGGGTGCCCTGGTAACCCGTCGGTGACTCCATCAGGTCGAGCTGCAGCTCGAACTTGGCCGCGGCCCCCTCCACCTCCAGGGGATGCAGCGCCAGCCCCGGGAGCCGGAGCGGCGGCATGGGCGCGTTCTGCAAGGCGAACAGCACCTGGAACAGCGGAGCGCGGCTCAGGTCGCGCGTGGGCTGCAGCGCCTCCACCAGCTTCTCGAAGGGCACATCCTGGTGGTCATAGGCCCCCAGCGCCGTCTCCTTCACCTGCCGCAGCAGGTCGAGGAACGAGCCCCGGTCATCCACGTGCGCGCGCAGCACGAGGGTGTTGACGAAGAAGCCGATGAGTCCTTCCACCTCACCGTGATGCCGTCCGGCGATGGGCGAGCCGACGGCGATGTCCCGCTGCCCGGAGTAGCGGGACAGGAGCACCTGGAAGGCCGCCAGCAGGGCCATGAAGGGTGTGGCTCCCGTCCGCTGACACACCGCCTTGAGGGCCTGCGTCGTCTCGCGCGAGAGGCTGACGGGCACCTGGGCACCGCGGAAGGTGCGCACGGGCGGCCGGGGCCTGTCCGTGGGCAGCTCCAGCGTGGCGAGCCCCGACAGGTGCTGCCGCCACCACGCGAGCCGCGCGTCGAGCGCCTCGCCCTGGAGCCACTCGCGCTGCCAGACCGCATGGTCCGCGTACTGGAGGCGCTGCGGAGGCAACGGCGAGGGGCGGCCCTGGACGAAGGCCTCGTAGAGCGCCGCCACTTCGCGCAGCAGCACGCCCAGCGACCACGCGTCGGAGACGATGTGGTGCATGTTGAGGACGAGCACGTGCTCGGTGGGACTCCGCTTCCACAGCCGCGCATGGAGCAGCGGCCCGGTGGAGAGGTCGAACGGGTGCTGGAGTTCCTCGTGGAACCCCCGTCGCAGTGCCTCCTCGGCCGCTTCTGGCGCCAGCGCCTGGAGGTCCACGAGGTCCAGCGACAGCTCCTGGTGCGGAGCGATGCGCTGGCGTGGCTCGCCGTCCTCCAGGACGAAGGTGGTCCGCAGCGCCTCGTGACGTCGCACCACTTCCGAGAGGGCGCGATGGAGGGCGCTCACGTCGAGCGGCCCCTCCAGCCGGACGAAGGCGGGCATGTTGTACGTGGCGCCGCCGGGCTCGAGCTGGTCGATGAACCACAGCCGCTGCTGGGCGAAGGAGAGCGGGAGTGGACCCGTGCGAGGCGCCGGTGTCAGCGGCGGAGGTGGCTCGGGCGGCACCACGCCCCGGGCGCGCAGGCCCTGGAGCACCCGCCGGGCGCGCGCGTGCAGCTCCGCCCAGGTGAGCGCGAGGCCCTCGTGCTCCACGGCCAGCGCCGCTGGTCGCAGTCGTGCCTGGGCCTGGAGGAGCCGATGCAGGCCGGCGTCCTCCGCTACTCCCGCCGAGGGCGTGTCCCAGGCGTGGAACAGCAGGTGTCGCTCTTCGCGCGTGAGCATGCACAGCGCGGAGAGGGGGCGCTCCGGCGCGGCGAGGGCCTCCTCCAGCAGCGTGCGCAGGTGGCCGACCATGCGGCGGGCGGTCGTGGGCTCGAAGAGGTCGGTGTTGTACTCCAGCAGGCCCTTCAGCCCCTGGGCCGTGTCGCTCAGGGCGAGGGTGAGGTCGAACTTCGCCGTGCCTCCATCCACCTTGAGGCGGTGGAGGGCCAGGCCCGGTCCCATCATCTCCGGCATGGGCGCGTTCTGGTACGCGAGCATCACCTGGAAGAGGGGTGGGCGGCGCGGGTCTCGCTCGGGCCGCAGGGCCTCCACCAGCTTCTCGAAGGGGACGTCCTGGTGGGCATACGCCCCGAGCGCCACGTCGCGCACGCGGGCCAGCAGCTCGCGGAAGCTGGGGTCGCCGTGCAGCTTCGTGCGCAGCACGAGCGTGTTGACGAAGAAGCTGATGAGTCCTTCCAGCTCGGCGTGGTGGCGGCCCGCGATGGGCGAGCCCACGCAGACGTCCTCCTGGCCGCTGTAGCGGGAGAGCAGGGCCTGGAAGGCGGCGAGCACCACCATCGAGGGGGTGACGCCCTCACGGCGGCAGAGGGCCTGCATCGCGTCCGACAGCGCGCGAGGGAACTGGAACGGGTGGGCCGCGCCACGGAAGGTCTGCGCGGGAGGGCGCGGCCGGTCCGTGGGCAATTCGAGCGCCCGCGGTGCGCCGTCGAGCTGCTGGCGCCACCAGTCGAGCTGGGACTCCAGCGTCGCGTCTCGCAACCAGCCGCGCTGCCAGGCGGAGAAGTCGGGGTACTGCACGGGCAGGGGCATCAGCTCCGGGACGCGGCCTTCCGCGTGCGCCGCGTAGAGGGTGGTCAGCTCCTGGATGAGCACGCCCATGGACCAGGCGTCGGAGATGACGTGGTGCATGGTCAGCAGCAGCACGTGTCGTTGCTCGTCCAGGCGCACCAGGAGGACACGCCAGAGAGGGCCGGTCTCCAGGTCGAAGACCTGTCGCGCCTCGGAGTCGATAAGGGCCCGCAGCTCCTGCTCGCGCTCGGCTTCGGCCAGTGTGCCCAGGTCCATCCAGCTCGCGGGCAGCGCGGGCTCGGGAGCGATGACCTGGATGGGGCCGGCCTCGGTGTCACGGAAGGTGGTGCGAAGGGACTCGTGGCGCTGGAGCAGTCCGCGCAGGGCGCGCGCGAGCGCTGGCAGGTGGAGCACGCCTTCCAGGCGCACGGCGGCGGGCAGGTTGTAGGCGGCGCTGTCGGGCTCCAGCTTCGCGAAGAACCACAGCCGCTGCTGCGCGAAGGACAGGGGCAGGCTCGCGTCGCGCGGCACGGGTTTGAGAGGGGGCACCGCCAGCGCGGGGCGCGTGGAGCCCAGGGCCTCCAACCGACGGGCGACGGCCTCCACGGTGGGCGCGGTGAAGAAGTCGGCGAGGGACAGCTCCACCTGGAATGCGCGGCGGATGCGCGACAGGACCTGGGTGGCGCTCAGGGAGTGGCCTCCCAGCTCGAAGAAGTCGTCCTCGGCGCCCACCGTGCCGGTGTGGAGGACCTCTTCCCAGAGCGCCGCGAGCAGTCGTTCGGCGTCCGTGCGCGGCGGACGGGAGGGGCTGCGGCCCCGGGTGGTGACGTCCGGCGCGGGCAGGGCCTTGCGGTCCACCTTGCCGTTGGAGGTGAGGGGCAGGGCGTCGAGTCGCACCAGCGCCGAGGGCACCATGTACTCGGGAAGCTGGTTCCTCAGTCGGGTCCGGAGCGCGGAGGTGTCGATGGACTCGGGGGCGACGACATAGCCCACGAGGCGCTTGTCGCCGGGCACGTCTTCGCGCGCCAGCACCACCGCCTCCTTCACGTGCGGGCACGCCAGCAGGGCGGCTTCGACCTCGGCCAGCTCGATGCGGTAGCCGCGTACCTTCACCTGCGCGTCCGCGCGGCCGAGGAACTCCAGCACGCCGTCCTTGCGCCAGCGGGCGAGGTCGCCGGTGCGGTAGAGGCGCGCACCGGGCACGTTGCTGAAGGGATTGGGGACGAAGCGCTCGGCGGTGAGCGCGGGCTGCTCCACGTAGCCGCGCGCCAGCCCGTCACCACCGATGAACAACTCACCCACGCTTCCCGGAGGCACCGGCTCACCGTGCGAGTCGAGGAGGTAGACCTGGGTATTGCCGATAGGGCGGCCGATGGGCACCGAGGCGCCGACGTGCGCGCCGGGAGTCATGCGGTGGCAGGAGGTGAAGAGGGTGCCCTCGGTGGGTCCGTAGCAGGCGGTGACGGGAAGGCGCAGCTCCTCCAGCACGCGACGCACGTGGGGCGCGCTGACGACGTCGCCACCGGTGAGCAGCTGCCGCAGTCCGCGCAGGGCCTGGGGCGCATGGTCCACCACCTGGGTGAAGAGGCCGGCGGTCAGGTGCAGGGTGGTGACGCCATGCTTCACCAGCACGTGCTCCAACTCCTGGAGGTCGGAAGGAGGGCGGGGAGGGAAGACGACGAGGCGAGCACCGTGAAGCAGCGGGCCCCAGAGTTCGAGAGTGGAGGCGTCGAAGGAGACGGGGGCGATGAGGAGGAAGGTCTCCTCGGGCCCGAGGTGGGCGTAGTCGATGCCGAAGAGAGTGCGGAGGACGGAGGCTTGAGTGGTGCCGACGCCCTTGGGCCTGCCGGTGGAGCCGGAGGTGAAGTCGATATAGGCGAGGCTGTCGGGCAGGGCGGAGGAGGGAGGCGTGGAGGAGGGCTGCGAGTGCAGGGACACCTCGTCGAGCACCACAGTGGTCAATCCGCCCTGGGCGAGCGCCGTGCTCGGTGCCTGTGAGGTGGCGGAGGTGTCAGGAGACGAAGAGGGCTGCATCTCAGGGAGTGCCCTGTTTGCAGTCATCGAGGTGGACGGCCCGGATGCCCGCGGCGCCTTCACGGATGTCGCGCCATGCGTGAAGGAGGAGAAATCATCCACGGGCAGTTGCTTCAGCAGTGCCCGGGTGGTGAGGAGCACGCGCGGGCGAGAGTCCTCCACCATGGCGGCGAGGCGCTCGCGAGGATAGGCGGGGTCGAGAGGGACGTAGGCGCCGCCGGCCTTGAGGATGGAGACCAGCGCCACCACCAACTCCAGCGAGCGCTCCAGCGCGACGGCGACGCGCGAGTCGGTGCTGACGCCCAGTCCGCGCAGGTACCAGGCCAACAGGTTGGCTCGTTCATCGAGCTGTCGGTAGGTGAGCTTCGAGTCACCGAACTCGACGGCGACCTTGTCGGGGTAACGGGCCACCACCTGCGAGAAGACCTGGGCGAGGGTGGAGGTGCGAGGGTACTCGGACGCGGTGGCGTTCCACTCCACCAGGACCCGCTGGCGCTCCTCGTGGCTCCAGGGGGCCTGGGCCTCCGCGTGAGGCTGACTCCGTGACTCCTGCTCGCGCGCGACCTCCCCCAGGGGACGGGTAGGCCATCGCTGAGCGCGAGGCGCTCGGGGTCGCTCGGGCGCGGGAGTGGCACGCCCGGCGAGGGCCTCGTCGACGAGGCGGGCCACGGCGTCCAGGGTGGGGGATTCGAACATCCGGCGCAGCGGAAGCTCCACGCCGAAGGACTGACGGATGCGGCTCAGGGCCTGGGTGGCCAGCAGCGAGTGGCCGCCCAGGTCGAAGAAGTTGTCATGCGCCCCGACGCGCGCGACGCCGAGCAGCTCCCGCCAGAGTCCGGCCAGGCGCTCCTCCGTGGGCGTACGCGGCGCCACGTACTCGCGCGCGGCGCTCTCCGAGAGGTCGGCGGCGGGCAGGGCCTTGCGGTCCACCTTGCCGCTGGCGGTGAGGGGCAGCGCCGGCAGGACCACCACGGCGGAGGGCACCATGTACTCGGGCAGCACCTCCTTGAGGGACGCGCGCAGCGTCGCGCCGTCTGTCCGCGAGCCCTCGCGCGCCACCACGTAGCCCACCAGTCGTTTGCCACCGGGGCCACTCTCCCGGGCGACCACCACCGCTTCGCGCACGGTGGGCAGCTTCGCCAGCGCGGACTCCACCTCGCCGAGTTCGATGCGGAAGCCGCGCACCTTCACCTGCGCGTCCGCGCGGCCGATGAACTCCAGCGTGCCGTCCTCGCGCCAGCGCACCACGTCGCCGGTGCGGTACATGCGCGCCCCTGCCGCCTCCGCCGCGAACGGGTCCGGCACGAAGCGCTCCGCGGTGAGGGCCGGTCGGCCCGCATAGCCACGGGCCACGCCCACGCCGCCCAGGTACAGCTCTCCCTTCACGCCCACCGGCACCGGCTCGCCACGGGGGTCGAGCACGTACGCGCGGACATTGGCCAGGGGGCGGCCGATGGAGGGCACCCGCCCGTCCGGCACGCACTCGGTGAGCGTGGCCACCACCGTGGCCTCCGTCGGGCCGTACGTATTGAGGAACCGCCGTCCGGGAGCCCAGCGGGACACCACGTCGGCGGGCAGGGCCTCACCCCCGGAGATGACGGTGCGCAGCGCCGGCAGTCCTTCCGGGGAGGTCGCCGCCAGGGCCGCGGGGGTGAGGCTGATGACGGTGAGGGCCTCCTCGCGAAGCAGCCGCTGGAGCGGCGCGCCGGGCATGAGCTCCTCCAGCGGCGCCAGCACCAGCGTGCCGCCCGAGCACAGCGTGGTGAAGAGCTCCTCCACAGACAGGTCGAAGCTCAGGTTGGCGAACTGCAACACGCGGCTGCCCGGGCCGATGCCGTACGCCACGGCCTCCTGGGTGACGAGGTTGGCGACGCCTCGATGCGCCACCGCCGTGCCCTTGGGCGTGCCGGTGCTGCCGGACGTGTAGAGCAGGTACGCGAGGTGATGCGGCTCCACGCGGGTGACCGGGGCCTCGGTGCGCTCGCGTGACAGCGCGTCCCGCTCGGAGTCCAGGCAGAGCGCGCGGGGACGGAGCGCCTCCGGGAAGCGCCCCACCCACGCCGACTGCGTCACCAGCACCGTGGCGCCGCTGTCCTCCACCAGGAAGCCCAGGCGCTCACCCGGCAGCAGCGGATCCACCGGCACCCAGGCGCCTCCGGCCTTGAGGATGCCGAGCAGCCCCACCACCATCTCCAGCGAGCGCTCGATGGAGAGCGCGACGCGGACCTCCGGCCCCACGCCCCGCCGCCGCAGCGCCCACGCGAGCTGGTTGGCACGAGCGTCCAGGGCCGCGTACGTGAGCGACTGCCCCTGGAAGCGGAGCGCCAGCGCCTCGGGCGTGCGCCGGGCTTGGGCCTCGAAGAGCGCGTGGACGCAGGCCTCCGGGAAGGGCGCCGCCTCGCCGGTCCAATCGTGCCGCACCCGCCGCAGCTCGGCCGCGTCCATCAGCGGCAGCTCGGACATGCGCCGGTCCGGAGCCGCCGCGGCGCCCGCGAGCAGCCGCTCGAGATGCCCCAGCAGCCGCTGGATGCTGCCCGGCTCGAACAGGTCCGTGTTGTACTCGGCGGCCAGGCGCAGGCCCTGGGGCAGCTCCACCGCCAGCAGTGACAGGTCCGCCTTGCTGGTGCGGTTGTCCACCGGCTGCGCATCCATCACCAGTCCGGGCAGCCGCAGCGGTGGCATGGGTGCGTTCTGCAGTGTCAGCGCCACCTGGAACAGCGGCGCGACGCTGAGCTGGCGCTCGCACTTGAGCGCGTCCACCAGCTTCTCGAAGGGCACGTCCTGGTGGGCATAGGCGCCCATCGTCGTCTCGCGAACCCGGCCCAGCAGCTCGCGGAAGCGAGGCTGGCCGGACACGTCCGTGCGCAGCGCCAGCGTGTTGGTGAACAGGCCGATGAGGCCCTCCAGCTCGGCGCGGCCGCGTCCCGCCACCGACGTGCCCACGACGATGTCCGGCTGGCCCGTGTAGCGATGCAGCAGCGCCTGGAAGCCCGCGAGCAGCACGGTGAAGAGGGTGCCGCCCTCCGCGCGGGCCAGGGCCTTGAGGGACTCGAGCAGCTCCGGCGGCAGCATCACCGTCAGGCGGGCGCCCCGCGAGGAGAGGACCGCGGGACGCGGCCGGTCCGTGGGCAACTCGAGCACCGCGTCCGGGTCCAGCCGCTCGCGCCACCAGTGGACCTGGGACTCCAGCCGCTCTGCCTGGAGGGACTCGCGCTGCCACGAGGCATAGTCCGCGTACTGCATGGCCGGCGCGGCCAGGGGCGAGGCCTGTCCGGCGGCGAGCGCCGGATACAGGGCGCTCAGCTCGCGGACCAGCACGCCGAGAGACCAGCCGTCCGCGACGATGTGGTGCAGGTTGAGCAGCAGCACGTGCTCCCGCTCGTTCAGGCGGTAGAGCACCGTGCGTAGCAGCGGGCCCTTCGCGAGGTCGAACGGCTCCCGCGCCGCGTCGGTCAGCCGCCGCGTGGCCTCCGCCTCGCGCTCGGCCTCGGGAAGTCCCCGCAGGTCCACCACGGGCAGGGCGACGCTCGGGGCCGGCGCGATGAGTTGGAAGGGGCGTCCGTCCTCCTCGAGGAAGGTGGTGCGCAGCGACTCGTGGCGGTGCACCAGCTCCTGGAGGCTGGCGCGCAGGGCCGCGTCGTCCAGCGTGCCGGACAGGCGCACGGCGACGGGGATGTTGAAGGCCGCGCTGCCCGGGCTCAGGCGGTCCTGGAACCACAGCCGCTCCTGGCCGAAGGACACGGGGGCCCGTCGGGATGGGCGGGCCTTGTTTCGCAGCAACTCGGCCAGCTTCGCGCGCTTCTGCTCCGGCGTGAGCGCGACGGCTCCCCCGGTCCCCCTCGAATCGCCAGAACCCATGACGTGGAGGATATTCGGGACTTCCGGCGAGCCACACGCCGGCCCAGGTGAAGAGCAGGCCGCGTCGTCGTGCGTCATGGCGGGGTTTTCACCCCGGGCGTGTCACGGCTTCACTCAAGTGGTGATGGGCGTGCAGAGCTCCACGAGGACACCGTTGAGGTCTCGCACGTAGGCCACCGTCTGCCCCCAGGGCTTCTGCTTGGGATTCGCGGCGGCATGGGCGCCGGCCTTCACGGCGCGCTCGAAGGCGGCCTGCACGTCCGGCGTGACGAGCGCCACCTCCATCGCGGCCGCGTCCTCCTTCGCCCGGTTGGGCCGCACGGTGAGGCCGTGCTCCTTCGCGAGGGCCTCCACCGCGAAGGCCAGCGCCGTGGCGCCGGTCTCCATCTCCGCGTACGTGTTGCTTTCATGGAGGAAGCGGCGCTGCAGGCCGAAGGCCTTCTCGTAGAAGTCGACGGTGGCGGGCACGTCCTGCACGTAGAGGATGACGTAGCCGAGCTTCATGGCGGTGGACTCCGGTCGGGGAAGAGGTGTGTGGCGGTCCTCGCACGGCGCGCCCCGCCTGTCTTGAAGGAATCGGACAGGGCTCATTTCACCAGCGCCGAGGGCGTGACACCGGACAGCTCCTTCACCTCGCGGGACAGGTGCGCCTGGTCCGCGTAGCCACACGCGAGCGCCACGGAAGCCAGGTCCTCCTCCGTGCCCGAGCGCAGCAGGGACACGGCCCGCTGGAAGCGCAGCACCCGGGCGAGCAGCTTGGGTGGCACGCCCGCCTCGTCCAGCACGTCGCGGTGCAGGGTGCGCTCGCTGACGCCCAGGCTCCGCGCCAGCCCGGCCATGCGCACCTGGCCTCCCGAGGACTGGAGCTGATGCAGCGCCTCGGTGACGCGGGGGCGGGGCGTGGCCAGCGGGGACGCCATCCGCTGCGTGAAGGTCTCCTGGAGGAGGGCCAGCGCGCGCGCCGGAGAGGGACAGTCCTCGAGCCGCCGCTGGAGCCGGGTGAAGGCCGGCGCGCAGTCCGCCACGGGGACGTTGAGGCCACACAGCTCGCGCGGGCTCACGCCGAGCAGGGGGAGCGCCCAGCCCGGCTTGAGCCGGACGCCGAAGCTCACCGCACCCGCATGGATATCGACGAGGGCGAAGCGCTCCATGGGGCCCACGATGGCGAGCCGTGGGGCGGCCAGCCACGTCGGGCCATCCGATGCCCGGAACTGGAAGATGAGGTCGGTGCAGCCATCCGGAAGGATGCGCGACTGCGTGGGGCCCGCGCCCGAGCCATGGGGCGGCCCGGTGTAGCGCCAGAAGGCGTCCACCGCCTCCGCCAGCCCGGGGGGAGGCGCCCACTGCACATAGCCCGTCGTCCTGCCACCCGCCGTCATCGCGCGCCTGCCTCCGGCAATGCCGCGCCAGCGTGCCCGACCCGCCCGCGCGATGCACGTGTCAGGGATTTATTTTCCGCGCGTCTGTTTTCGCTGAAAGGAGCGGTGACCATGAACACGGCGAACCTGACGAGCCCGATGAATCCCGAAACCCTGAACGACACTGTCATCGGCATCGATGCGCTCGCGCTCGCTGGCCTGACCACCGCCCTGGATTCCGCGCTGCGTGGAGAGCGCGCGGGCGATAGTCCACCCGGACTCTGACCTTCCTTCCCCGTCGACCGACGAGGGGCGAAGAGACCAGAGGCCGGGCTCCCAAGAGGGGACCCGGCCTCTCGCTTTTCCGGGTCATCGCAGTACCTGACGCCCCGTTCGTCTATCGGCGCAAGACACCGCACTCTCTATGCGGGAAGAAGGGTTCGACTCCCTTACGGGGTACTCGCAGCAAACGCAGTCGTGGCCGAGAGGTGAGGCCCCTGAGCGCCACTCAGGTGGACGCGGGTTCGAGTCCCGCCGACTGCTCTACGAAGTTCCGTCTCAATCACAGACATCCTGGGGCCATGGTTCAACGGGAGAATTCTCGGTTCGCATCCGAGAGATCCGGGTTCGATTCCCGGTGGTTCCACTCAGCAAACGCCGCGGTAGCCCAATCGGTAGAGGCACTGCAATCAGAGTGCAGAGAGTGCGGGTTCGACTCCCGCTCGCGGCATGGCAGTCCGTAGTCCGCAGTCCCTTTCCTGCTCCGGGATGCGATTGGATCGCAGCACGGCCGTCTACCGTGTGAACAGGGTTCGATTCCCTGTCGGAGCGCTCGGGTAGTGATGTCTCACGGGGGGAGTATGCACTTCATCGACCTGAACAACCCTGGCCCGGACGTCGAGTCCGAGCCCGACCTGCTGGACGGAATCGCTTCCTTCTAGCGCCCGGGACGCCGGCTGACGGCGTCCCCCTTCCCGCCTCGTTCGTCTATCGGCGAAGGACACCGCACTCTCAATGCGGAAAGACGGGTTCGACTCCCGTACGAGGCACTTCTGGTTCTGTAGCTCAGTGGATGAGAGCACTCGGCCGCGAACCGAGAGGCCGCAGGTTCGACTCCTGCCAGGACCACTCCCAAATGTCTGAGGTTCTGTAGCTCAGTGGATGAGAGCACTCGGCCGCGAACCGAGAGGCCGCAGGTTCGACTCCTGCCAGGACCACTTCTTCATGCACGCCGAGCCAGCTGGAGACGGCATCGGTCTGACGTACCGACTTCGCCGGGTTCGATCCCCGGGGCGTGCACTCGCGTCAACTCCTCACACCGCGTGAAGGTCACATCCACGTCGCGGTGAGGTCTGTCTGGCCCTCCTGTTGTGTCCGCCCGCTCGGGTGTGGCAAGGGAGGGGCACTTTCCACCATGGATGACGCGACCCTCTCCTCGCTGAAGGCCGCCTTCGCGGCGAGTCCCGACAACGGCCCGCTGCTGGCGCTGCTGCTGCGTGCCCACCTCACCCGAGGCGAAGTGCCCGCCGCCCGCGAGCTGCTCGGCACCCGCGCGCCGGAGCACCTGCCCGAGCAGGACCGGCACGTCGGTGCCCAGGTGCTGCTCGCAAGCGGAGAGGCGCGCCGCGCGCTGCTCTTCTGCCAGGGCTCCACCGCGGAGCAGGCCTTGTGGGCGGCCCGCGCGCACCTGGCGCTGGAGGAACTGGACGCCGCCCGCGCCTCGTACCAGCGCGCGGTGACGGCCAACACCACCCTGGAGGACATGGACCTGCGCGCGCGCCTGTTCGCCCGCGTCGTGGAGCCGCAGCCGTCCCGGGGCGGCCCCCGGCTCAAGGTCATCTCCAACGACGACACCACCGCGGAGGACGTGGCGCGAGCGGTGGCCCCGCCGCTGCCGCCCCTCACCTTCGCGGACGTGGGCGGCCTGGACGAGGTGAAGCGTCAGGTCACCCGCCGCATCATCCAGCCCTTCCAGAAGCCCAGCCTCTTCGAGCGCTTCCGCCGCAAGGCGGGCGGCGGCATCCTGCTGTACGGCCCTCCCGGCTGCGGCAAGACGCTGCTGGCGCGCGCCACCGCCGGCGAGTGCAAGGCCCAGTTCTTCAACGTCGTCATCTCCGACGTGCTGGACATGTACATCGGCGAGTCGGAGCGGAAGCTGCACGCCCTCTTCGAGAAGGCGCGCCAGAGCACCCCGTCCGTCCTCTTCTTCGACGAGCTGGAGGCGCTCGCCGCCAAGCGCCAGTACAGCCGCGAGGCGTCCAGCGGCAAGCTGGTGAGCCAGTTCCTCACGGAGATGGACGGCTTCGCGCAGACGAACTCGGGGGTGCTGGTGCTCGGCGCCACCAACACGCCGTGGGCCATCGACCCGGCCTTCCGCCGTCCCGGCCGCTTCGACCGCACCTTCTTCGTGCCCCCGCCGGACGCGCCCGCGCGCCGCGACATCCTCCAGCTGGCGCTGAAGGGCCGGCCCCAGGAGGCGAACCTGGACCTGGACTTCATCGTCCAGCGCACCCAGGGCTTCTCCGGCGCGGACCTGTCCCACGTGGTGGAGACGGCGAGCGACCTCGCGATTGAACGCTCCCTGGACGCGGGTACGGAGTCCCCGCTGCGAGACGAGGACCTCAAGGCGGCGCTGCGCGAGGTGAAGCCCACGGTGCTGGAGTGGCTCACCACCGCGCGCAACTACGCGCGCTACGCCAACGAGGGCGGCCAGTACGACGAGGTGCTGAGCTTCCTCCAGGCGCACGGGAAGTCCTGAACGCCATGCGCGCGAACACCTACGCCATCATCGACGAGCCCCGGCCGGGGGCCCTCCAGAAGTGGGTGGTGAACCCCATCTGGCCCTTCTTCGCGCTGATGTTCGCGGGGAGCTGGCTGGCCCTGCCCTGGTTCGCCTTCAACGGCGTGGCCATGGGCAGCGCCACGCGCCGCCGCGAGCTGCTGGTGGTGCTGCTGGCCACGCCCCTCAAGGTGGGCCTCGCCATCTTCATGTTGATGCTGCACAGGAAGACGGGGCTGCCGGACGAGGCGCTGCGCTACTTCCTGGTGGTCGTGATGACGTTGAAGCTGGGGCTGGGCTACTGGCTGTTCAACCTGCAGCAGCCCTCCTTCAACCTCTACCAGTACTTCGACGGGCCGGTGCGCAACGGGGTGTTCGTGGTGATGGGCGGCGCGCTGGTGCACGAGCCGGTGATGGACCTGTTCGGCTCCAACTGGCTGTTGCGAATGCTGCCATGGTGACGCGCGGGGGAGTGACGCCGTGGAACGGATGATGTCGGACGGGCGGATGTCCTTCGCGCGCGCGCAGCTGCAGCGCGGGGACCTGCACGGCGCGGTGCGGACGCTGCGGCAGGTGCTGGCCGAGGACCCCACGCTCGCGGAAGCGCACGCGCTGCTGTCGCTCGTGCTGTTGAAGCAGAAGCGCCTGCACGCCGCAGGGTACGAGGCGCGCGAGTCGCTGAAGCTGGACCCGCACCTGCCGCTGGGCCACTACGCGCAGGCCTCGGTGGCGGTGATGCAGGGCCTCCTCAAGGAGGCCGAGGAGCACCTGACCACCCTGCTGGAGCTGGAGCCCGAGGTGCCCGCCTGGTGGCGGCTCAAGGCCCGCATCCGGAACCTCCAGGGCCGGCGCCTGGAGCGGCGCGAGGCGCTGCTGCACGCGCTCCGCCTGGACGCGGCGGACGTGGACACGCTGGTGGAGCTGGGCGACGAGGCGCTGGAGCGGGGAGATTTGAAGGAGGCCGAGCGCCGGGCGCATGAGTCACTGTTGCTCAGCCCCGAGCACGAGGGCGGCCTGGTGCTGATGGGCCACGTGCTGCTGCGGCGTGGGCGCGTGGAGGAAGCCCACGAGCATGCGGTGTGGGCGCTGCGCCAGGACGCGACGGACGCCGGGGCGCTGGGGTTGATGGCGGCCATCCAGGCCCGGCGGAGCTGGTGGCTGGGGATGTGGTGGCGCTTCAGCGTGTGGATGGAGATGCTGGGCACCACGCGTGCCACGCTGGTGCTGCTGGTGGCCTACCTCCTGTCGCGCGTGGCGACCTACGCCGCGGAGGACCTGGGCTCGGAGGGTGGGGCCACGGTGGTGGAGACGGTGTGGCTGGCGTTGGTGGTCTATAGCTGGGTGGCCCCCGTCCTCTTCCAGCGCCTGCTCCGGCGGGAGCTGGCGGAAGTGCGGCTGAAGGCGGGCTTCTGAGGAGGATGGAATGGACTGGCGCGAGGTGAGGACACGGGTGGCCTGGGGCGGTGCCTTCCTCGTGGTGGGCTGCATGCTGCCGTACTTCGCCCAGCGCTGGATGTGGTCTCCGGCGCAGGTGACGGTGGTGAACGGCTCCACGGGTGAGGTGCTGCGGGACGTGGAGGTGGTGGTGCTGGGCGAGAAGCACGCCGTCGGCGAGCTGGGCCCCGACGTCTCGCACCAGATTCCCGTGCGCGCGGCGAGCGCGGGCCTGCCCATCCGGGTGCGCTATGGCGCCCGGGGGCGGACCTGGGAGACGCGGGCGGTGGTGCCCGCCGGTACCTGCTGTGGTGACAGGCTGAAGCTCGCGCTGGCGCCGGAGCGGAGCAGTGAGCCCCTGGTGATGGACACGCCGTGAGCCCCGTTACCCTGCAAATCAATCTGGCGCCCACGGACTTCCCGCACGCGCGCCTCATCCTGCCGCACCAGTTGCGTCAGCTCGGGCCCTCCGTGCAGGAGGTGCTGCTGGTGATGGACCTGCACCGCAGCAAGGGGGCGCGCTTCGCCGGGGCGTGGGAGGAGCGGAAGCCGAAGATGGAGCGGCTGCTGGCGGACCTGTCCGCGGCGGACCCGCGCATCCGCGTGGTGGAGGTGGACTACTCGCCGGCCACCACGCGCGCGCTCTCCGAGCGCTTCTTCGGGGGCACGCGGCTGCCGATGAAGGACTCGCGCGGTGGGCCCTACCACTCGTACTTCTTCGGGCTGGCGGCGGCGGCGCATCGGCACGTGTTGCACCTGGACGCGGACATGCTGATTGGCGGCGGCTCGCGGACGTGGATGGCGGAGGCGGAGGCGCAGCTCGCCGCGCGCGAGGAATTGGTGAGCTGCAGTCCGCTGGCGGGGCCGCCGCGCGCGGACGGCACGGTGGCGGGAGACACCCGCTGGTACGAGCCGGACGGGCGCGTGCCCGGAGGCTTCCGCTACCGGCGCTTCAGCACGCGCGTCTTCTTCGTGGACCGGGAGGCCTTCGTCCGGCGCGTGGGGCCGCTGAGGGCGAAGCTGGCGCCTCCCATCCACGTGCTGCGCGCGCTGCGGGCCGGCAATCCGCCGTACCGCGAGCCGGAGAACCTGGTGACGCGCATCATGGTGAGCCGGGGACTGTGGCGGCTGGACTTCCAGGGCTCGGGGCCGGGGCTGTGGACGCTGCATCCGCAGTACCGCTCGCCCACGTTCTATGAGCGGCTGCCGGACGTGATTGCCCGCGTGGAGTCCGGCGACATGCCCGAGGCGCAGCGCGGCCACGAGAACGTCCAGGACTGCCTCGTGGACTGGTCCGACGTGCGGGCCGCGCGGAAGCGGTGGTACCGGCGCGGGTAGGCGCCGGGCGCATTCAGGATGTCGTAAGGCACTGCACGGAGCAGGACGTCGCCTGGTGAAGCTCGGACCGTAGCCGCGCTCGGCCAGCGCCCCCGCCGACTCGCGCAGCGACACCTCGTCCAGATACTCCGCGCCCCACCACATCCCCATCGAGG
>NZ_JABBJJ010000106.1 GCF_012933655.1 Pyxidicoccus fallax
GTCCACGGCACCTTCGAACGCGCCCCCAGCACCACCGCCGCCAGCGCCGGCCCCGCGATGCGCCCCAGGTTGTACTGCGCCGAGTTGAGGCTCATGGCGCTGTGCAAGTCCCTCGGCGGAACCAGCTCCGCGAGCATCGCGGAGAACGCCGGGTTGATGAGCGTGCTCGCGCAGCCGTGGAGGAACGAGACCACGCCCACCACGGGAACGCTGAGCTGGTGCGTGAAGGCCAGCACCGTCAGCACTCCCGCGAGCAGCAGCTGCGCCACCGTCCCCAGCGCCACGTACGCGCGCCGGTCGAACCGGTCCGCCAGCGCGCCACCCAGCGGCGACAGCACCACCGACGGCAGGTACGTCAGCGCCACGATGCCGCCCGTCCACTCCGCGCGGCCCGTCACCTCCGTCACGTACACGCCCATCGCCACCGTCTCCATCCACGTGCCGATGGTGGAGATGAGTGCACCCATCCAGACAGCGAAGTAGCCGGGATGGTCGAAGGCTCGAAGCGAGGAGAGACGTGGCAGTCGGAGTGCGCGCACGGAGAGCTTCCTTGTAGCGCACAGCCCCGTCACGCGCCCTCATGGCTCGCGTCATCATTTGAGCTGCAATGACGCGCCCGTCGGCAGGGCCAGCAGCCAGACTTCACCGTGCGCTGGGAGACACCCCCACGGACGCACCGGCGACGCGAATGTGACGGGGGATTCGCGTCCCGGCGTCGAGGCTCTCGCGATTCGCTCGGAATACGCGGGCCCGGCGGAACAGCGCACCCGTAGTCCAGGGTGCGCGAAGGTGGTGTTACCGCGCGGAGACGGGGCCCTTGCCCGCGGGCTTCACGGCGCCGTCCTCGGAGATGCGGGCGCCCGTCTCGGGGAAGTCCTCGGCGGTGAGGCCGCGCACGAGCTTGATGACGGCGCCCGTCGGGTCCGGCACGGCGATGCCCTTGTCCACCTGCTTCGTGGGAAGGATGCGGGCCGAGCCGAAGCTGCCGTCGCCGTTCAGCTCCACCTCCAGCACCATGCCCAGCCCCTGCGCGCCGGACAGGGTGAAGCGGCCGTAGGTGGCGAAGTTGCCCATGGAGTAGGCGATGAGCCGGCCCTTGTAGAACTCCATGCCGCGCGCCACGTGCGGCCCGTGGCCGAGCACCAGGTGCGCGCCCGCGTCCACCACCGCGCGGGTGAAGGTGCGCAAATCTCCGCGGTCCTCGCCGAAGAACATCTCGCGGCCCTGCGGCACGTGCAGCGCCTTGCTGCCCTCGGCGCCGCCGTGGAAGGAGACGACGACGAGGTCATGCTCGGCCGCCGCGGCGCTCACCAGCGCCGTGGCCGTGGCGAGGTTGTTGAGGTGGTTGCACGAGGGCGACGTGTGGAACGCCACCACGCCGATGCGCAGGCCATTGCGCTCCACGGTGGCCACCGAGCCTGGCGGGCCGCTCCAGGGAATGCCGAGCGCGTCGAGCGTGGCCTCCGTCTCGCGGCGGCACAGCTCGCCGAAGTCACCCGAGTGGTTGTTCGCCGTGGAGGCCACGTCCACCCCGGCCTCCTTGAGCACCTGCCCGTACGACGTGGGCGAGCGGAACGCGTAGCAGTTGCCCTTCGAGCGGCACTTCTTGGTTTCGCCGTTGTCGCACAGCGGGCCTTCGAGGTTGATGAAGGTGACGTCCGCGTCCTCCAGTAGCGGGCGCACTCCGGCGATGACGCTCGCGGGGCCGTCGGGAGGCAGGTGCCCTTCCGGCACGGTGGTGCCGAGCATCACGTCACCCACGGCGCGGAGGCGCACCTTCGCGCCCGGAGGCGGGGGAGGGCGGTTGCTGGCCTGGGGCGCGCGAGAGAGCTTCTCCTGGAGCGAGACCTGGCCCTGGGCCTGGGCCAGCGCCGTCTCCAGGTCCGGGTGGTCGGGGGCGAGCTTCTTCACCTCGGTCCACTGGGTGAGCGCGTCCGCCCAGCGGCCCTCGACCTGGTAGGCCCAGCCCAGCTCCCAGCGGCAGTCCACGCGCGAGGGCGCGGCCTGGACGCAGGCGGACAGCTCGGTGATGGCGGTGCGGGTGTCCTTCGCCTTGAGGGCCTCCATGCCCCGGGCGTAGCTCGCGTCCGCGTCCGCCACGGCGGGGGCGTTGGAATTCGAGCGCAGCGCCGTGGCGGCGGCGCGCAGGGCACCGGCACCGGCCCGCGCGGCGGCGCGTCCGAGGTCGGAGATGTCCGGGGTGCCCTGGGCAGGGGCCGCTGCTTCCGAGGTGGCGGTGACGGGGACAATCGTGGCCTCGGCGCGCGCGTCGTCACGCACGGCGGCCTTCACGGACCCGTCTCCCGCGAGCACGGCGGCGCTGGCGATGCGGGCCCGCGCGAGGTCCTCGGCCACGGCCTTCACGGACCCATCACCGGCGAGGGTGGCGCCAGCGACGCCAGGCCGGGCGCCGGCATCCTCTCGCAGCACGGTCCGCACGGCTCCATCACCCGCGATGCTCGTGCCCGCGACGCCAGGCCGCGAGCCGGCATCCTCCCGCAGCACGGCCCGCACGGCTCCATCGCCCGCGATGCTCGTGCCCGCGACGCCAGGCCGCGAGCCGGCATCCTCTCGCAGCACGGCCCGCACGGCTCCATCGCCCGCGATGCTCGCGCCCGCAACGGTGGACCGGGCGCCGGCATCCTCCCGGAGCACGGCCCGCACGGACGCGGAGCCCGCGGTGGAGAGCAGCTCGGCGGAGCGTGCACGCGCGTCGTCACCGAGGGCGGCCTTCACGGACGCGGAGCCCGCGGCGGAGAGCAGCTCGGCGGAGCGGGAAGTGGAGTGGGCGGGGGCGGGCTCGCGCGCGGGGGAAGCCCCCGGCGTGGTGGCGAGCGCCAGCATGAGGAAGACGGACGAGGCCATGGCCCGCGCATATTACGGGCCTCCCAGGCGTCCGGGGGTGATTGGCGTACGCCCGCCCCATCAGGAGACGGGCAGGCGACACACACACCCCTCACGGAAGACGAGCGGGGTGTGTGGCGGCGTGCAACCCGGGCTTCAGCCCAGCAGGTCCAGCAGCACCGAGCGGCGACGCTGGCGCGGCAGCAGCCGCAAGCGCCGCAGCTCCTTGCGCTTCGCCTTGCGCTCCAGCGCGCTGTGCACCGAGAGCTGACCGGGGCCGCGCAGCAGCAGCCCGAGCGCGATGGAGCACAGCGCGATGTTGAACTCGAAGCCACCCTTGGTGTTGTCGAAGCCCTTGGACCCGTGGACCTTGGCGATGGCGAAGGCCTGCGTGACGAGCACGCCGAGCGCGGCGGGGCGAGTGGCGAAGCCGAGGATGGAGCTCAGGCCCGCGAGCAGCTCGGTGATGCCGGTGGCCAGCACCAGCGGCTTCGCGGGCTTGAGGCCCAGGGACTCGAAGTAGCCGGCGGTCTGCGCCGTGCCCTCCTTGCGCAGCTTGCTCACTCCGTGCATCACCATCGAAGACCCGAGTGCCAGACGCGGCGGCACCAGGGCGGCCGCCTTGAGGATGCTCGGTTGCTCGGTCAGCGTCGCCACGTTCATTCCCTCTCCTCCTGTGAATGGGGGGCCGGAGCCCAGTCGGGAACCTGGGTACGTTGGGGCCGGCTGCCCCTCATGGCACCTTGAGTCATGCCGCCCTCACTCGGCCGGCAGGCGTGCCAGCGGCGCATCGTCTCACTCGGCAGTCGGTCCCCATCTCCGCCAGAACCCTACGGGCTGCGTCATGTGCCTCGACCTGGACGCCGGTTGGCGCGAGACTCGGCGGCACCATGCTCGTACGCGGGTGTCTGCTCTCCCTGGCGTTGCTGCTCTCCTCTCCGGCCCTGGCGGAGGACGGCGTCACCCCCGACGCGGCCCAGGCCACCAACAAGCGCATCGCGGTGGCGCGCGGGAGCACGCCTCCTCCCGGCCCCCCGAAGCGGGCGGAAGTGGTGGCGTGCACGACCCCGGCGCAGCGGGTTTCAATGGGAGAGAGGAGCGTCGTCATCGTGCGCTGTCCCGAGGACTGCATCGCGCGGCTCGACGGCCGAGGGGGTCTGCGGCGTGACGACCGGACGTGGGAGTTCACGCACGTGGAGCCCGGACGGCGGCACGTGGAGGCGAGCGGCGGACTCCTCAACCGCAGACTCTTCCGCGGCCGCGTGGATATTCCGCCGGGCACGAAGGCCACGGTCTACGGCGACTCGAAGGGCAACGTGAAGCTCACGCGGCACAGGAGCCTGGGCGCGGCGAAGAAAACACGGGAGGAGACAGACAGCCAGCAGGCCTCCCACCTCAACGTGCGCTGCCAGAAGTCCTGCACGGTGTCGCTCGACGGCACGCGCCGGGGCGCGAGCGGCACGACGAGCGTGCTCCTCACGGACGTGAAGCCCGGGACGCATGAGCTGGGGGTCGTCTTCACAGTTGGGAAGAGCCACCGGCGTGCCACGCTCGACGTGCCCGCGCGCAGCGAGATGTTCATCACCGTGTCCGAGAGCGGTGGCGTGCAGGTGACGAACACGAAGGCGCTGGCCAGCACTCCGTAGGACAGAGACGAGGAGCCGCTCCCGCTACTCCTCTCCCGAAGGCACCCGCTCCGCCAGGGGAGCGTCCATCAACGCGGCCACCTCCGCGGAGTACCCACCCGGGCCCTCACCGTGGACGATGAGCGGAGGACGCACGGCGAGCCCCCGGTCCCTGTCCCTCACCGCCTGCACGAGGAAGCGCGTAGCGGCATCCTCCACGCGCGAGTGCACGAAGCGCAGCACCGACGGGTACAGCTTCGCCTGGGTGAGCAGCCCCAGCACCTCCGCCACGCGCGCGGCCGGGTACACGAGGCTCACGAGCCCTCCGGGCACCAGCGCGTACCGCGCCGCCGCCACCACGTCCCCCGCGACACACGCCACCTCCGACTTGGACACGGCGCGCTCGTCATCCGGGCTGCGCACTCCCGCGTGGGCCACGCGGAACGGAGGGTTGGACACCACGTGCGAGTACCGTCCTCCGGACACGTGTTCGCGGATGCGCCGCAGGTCTCCCAGCAGCGGCGTCACGCGGCCCTCGCACCCGTTGAGCGCCACCGCGCGCTCCAGCCGCGCGTACACGGCGGGTTGCAACTCCAGCGCGTCCACCGGCCCCAGGCCGAACTGTTTCACGAGCAGGAAGGACACCACGCCGCTGCCCGCGCCCAGCTCCAGCATCGGCCCCGGTGCACCCGTTCCCTCCGTCGAGGCGAAGTGCGCCAGCAGCACCGCGTCCAGCGTGAAGCGGTAGCCGCTCCGCCGCTGCAGCACGCGCACGCCGGCCGTGCCGATGGAGTCGAGCGTCTCGTCCGGGCCGGGCCCGGAAGGCGTGGGTTCAGACATGGGGCGTGTTTCGCCCCATCTCCACCCCCTTGGCAACCCGCGGCTCAGGCCGCGTGGGCCAGCCGCTGCTCACGCCTGCGGAGGATGAGGGCGTGCGCCGCCTGCTCGGTGGGCACGAAGTCGACCTCCACGCTCCACTTCCCCGTGAAGTACAGCGCCAGGAGGATGGCCTTCGCCATGGCCCGCTGCGCGAGCCCCAGCCCGACGTAGAGGATGCCGTGGAACCACTCCGCCTTGAGGTTGCGGGAGATGTACTCGCGGCTCTTCGTGTCGATGGTCGAGTCCGACACATCCATCACCAGGTAGAAGGGCTGGAGGCTCCCCAACTCCTCGCAGATTTCCACCGAGCGCCGCGCCTCGTCGAAGGAAGTCGGTCCGCTGAAACTCACCACCAACACGTCCGACTGCTCCAGCCGTGCCACGTGCGCGCCGAACTTCCACTCCTTCCGAGCCCCCATGATGTCCCCCAGGTCCTGGCTCTCCCGTCCAGTGAGCACAAGCAAGCCATGAATGGGACGTCACGTGAAAGGGGCTCACGACTGAAAGTCCATCCAATCACAAATAAATTATCGGTAAACCCGGCTGAATGAGACATGTTTTACGACTCAGTCAGGTTTATCGTGTTCAGGTGACACCGGCTCACGCCGCGCGGCATCGCACGAGCGCGAAGAAGCCGGGAATCTTCTCCAGCTCGCTCCGGGTGCTCATGGGCACGCCGTGGATGATTGTCTTGCCGCAGGCAAGGGTCTCCCACGACTCCGCGGGGAAGTACTTGCGGAACATGCGCTCATCGAAGGCCTCCGGCGCGCGGACGCCAGACTCGATGCAGCGCTTGAGCGGCACGGGGATGACGGAGGCCGTCGCGCCGAGCGACTGGAGGTAATCGAGCGGGCTGCCCTCGTGGGCCGTCTCCAGGAGGAAGAGCACGCCCCGCCGGCCGAGGAGGTCCCGGAGATTGCTCACCAGGCTCGTTCGCTGCGCGTGGCCGAGGATGTGGAAGACGCCGCGCACGTAGACGTTGGCTTCGCCCAGCTCGTTCGCGAGCTGGCGTCCCGCGCCGGGCTGGCTCGCTTCGAGGACGCGGTAGGAGACGTTGGTGACATCGCGGGACTCCTGGCGTGCCTTCTCGATGGCCCGCGAGGACAGGTCCAGCCCGTGCACCGAGGGGAAATGGGCCGCGAGCGCCCGGCTGTGGCGCCCGTTGCCGCAGCCCACGTCGAGCACGGGCAGGCTCCGGTCCATGTGCTCGAGCACGCGCTCCAGGGACTGCGACAGCTCGGCCTCGCTGCCAGCATCCCAGAGCACATCGCCCTCCGCGCCCGTGCGTTGCACGCTGTTCCAGTACCGTTCCCAGGCCTTCGCCGCGTCCCCTGGCGCACGCATCCCGTGCCACATGAGTCGGGGGACGAGCAGGAACTTCTGCCAGGACATGAACGGCTCCAGAGGGGTGGGGGAATGGAGCGAGGATAGCAGTCCCCCTGTCACGGCTCAGCGAGCGCACCTCGAGTGAGACGCGGGGCTCAGGGCTTCGAGTACGGCTCCGACGACTGAGCGAAAGGGGGACGGCAGGCCCGCCGTCCCCCCAGGCGCTACGGCGTGTACACCACCGTCAGCGTGGCGTTGGCCCCGTCGCGGATGAAGAGGTACGCCGTCGCCGCCTGCTCGCCGGTGAAGCGCAGCCGGAGCTGCGTCCTCCCCGTCTTGCTGATGGCGGACAGCCCGGTGCCGCTGAAGTCCGCCGAGGCCTTCGTCCCCGCGGTGAACTTCGCGATGTCCGCCACGGCACTCGCGGTGGCGGCGGCGGCCCAGTCGGCCGTCTCGGTGGTGGCGGCGTTGAAGGTGCCGTTCTTCACGTCGATGACGAGCGTGTTGCCCGCGGGGCTCGCCCACGGGTCACCCGAGCCGGACGAGTAGCTCACCGTCAGGTACGCGCGGCTGATGCTCGCGGTGTCCGGAAGGCCCGACGTGTCGAAGGACAGGAACGAGCGGTTGTACTTCGCGTCCGTCCCCCGCCCGAGTGCCAGCCCCGTGAGCGTGCCCAGCGCCGGAGCGCTGCCGTCCGCGTTCGCCTTGAGGTAGCCGTCCTCCGCCGCGACGCTGGTGAAGCTCACCGTGACGGGCGCGGGCGAGCCACTGTTGCTCACCGTCACCGTCGTGTCGCTGTCCGTGGCCTGGTTCCCCGCCGCGTCGAAGGCGCGCGCCCCCAGCGTGTGAGAGCCATTGGAGACGCCGGTGCTGTTCCACGCGAACTCGTACGGAGCCACCGTGTCCGTGGACACGGGGCTGCCGTCCACCAGGAACTCCACTCGCGCCACGCCCACCGCGTCCGACGCGCTCGCGGTGACGGTGACGGTGCCGCTCACCGTGGCCCCGTTGGCCGGAGCCGTCACGTTCACCGTGGGCGGCGTGGTGTCACCCGGCGTGCCGCCCCCCGTGAGCCCGAGGAACTGGGCCTGGTAGTAGACGGAGCAGAGGTTCACATCGGTGAGGTACGCGCCGGTGGTGCCGCAGGCCGTGGTGCTGCCCGGGAAGCTGAACTGCGCGTCGAAGCCCACGGCATGGCCCATGTTGGTGATTTCCCAGGTCTCCACGAGCGCCGTGCCCGCGCCGTCGCGGTAGACCTTGTGCGGGAAGCCGCCCACCGTCTCGGAAGTATCCGGCGTCTGGTCGATGCCGTGGACGTTGGTCCACTGCTCCATGGCCTCGGTCAGGTTCGCCGGCCGCACCGTGAAGTCGCTGGTGCCGTGCCAGAGGGTGACGCGCGGGCGCGGGCCCGTGTAGCCCGCGCTCGACCAGGCGGAGCGCACGAAGTCGCCCCAGGCGGCCGGCGTCTTATCCACACCCGGGTTCATGCAGCTGAAGCCCTCGTTCGAGGACAGGGCACACCGGTACGGGCCTCCCGAGTTGATGGAAGCCCCGGAGAAGACGTCCGGGTAGGACGCCAGCAGCGCCGACGCCAGGTACCCGCCGGCCGAGAAGCCCGCGACGTACACCCGCTCCGGGTCGATGGAGTACGCGGACTTCATCGCGTCCACCATCTGCTTGACGGAGAGCGCCTCGCCCTGGCCCCGGCTGAAGTCCTGGGACTGGAACCAGTTGAAGCAGTTCGCGCCGTTGTTGGCGCTCTGCTGCTGCGGATAGACGACGTAGAACTTGTAGACGTTGGCCGCCGCCGTCCAGCCGCTGCCCTCCATGCCCGCGGCCTGCTGCGTGCAGCCGTGCAGCACCACCACGAGCGGCGCGTTGGCCGGCATCCCGGTGGGGACGTGGCGGTACATCAGCAGGTTGCCGGGGTTGGTGCCGAAGCCGGTCACCTGGGTGAGGGGATTCTGCGTCTCGCTGAGCTCGGGCATGTCCTCCCGGGCGGGAGGCTCCTCGTCCGGGTCACAGCCCGGAACACCGGCGAGCAGGAGCGCCGTGAGGCTCGCTCCGGGGAACCGCGACCACAACCACGAACGGCGGAATCGCTGCGTGTGCATGGTGCCTCCCGGGCCGCCGTGGGGGGAAGTTTCGGCGGCCGCGGGGCGACACCTGACTCTCCCGCCTCCATCCACCGCAAGGCGCGATGCGTCGCCAGACGCATGAAACATGAACCAGGATTCAATCCGCCGCGGCACGAAGGGACATGCCGCGCCGCGTTGGCGGGGTGGGTGAAAGTTGAACCAGGATTCAGGTGGAGGGGGAGGCACCGCGCGGCCGGGGCTCTCGCTCCCGGCGGCGGTGCCGTGCTGAAGGGCCTACCGGGCGTTGCGCTCGGCGGCCAGGCGCTCGGCCACGTCCAGCACCTTCGCCTCGACGCACACGCCGTCCAGCTGGTTGGCCTCCACGATGCCCGTGGGGCTCGTGACGTTCACCTCGGTGAGGTAGTCGCCGAGCACGTCGATGCCCACCAGCAGGAGCCCGCGCTTGCGCAGCTCGGGCTTCAGCCGCTCGCAGATTTCGAGGTCGCGTGGGGTGAGCACGGCCTTCCGGGGCGTGCCGCCGGCGGCCATGTTGCCGCGGTTGTCGTCCTCGGAGGGGACGCGGAGGACGCCGCCCACGGGCTCGCCGTCGACGAGGAGGATGCGCTTGTCGCCCAGGCGGCTCTCGGGGATGTACGCCTGCGCGACGACGGCCTCGCGGCCTCCCATCGTGAGCAGCTCCACCGCGGAGCGCGCGTTGCGGTCCGTGGGGCTCAGGAAGAGGATGCCCTTGCCGCCGTAGCCATCCACGGGCTTGAGGATGGTGCCCTGCGGATTGCGGGCGATGAAGTCGAGCAGCACCGGCAGCTCGCGGGTGATGCGGGTGTCCGGCATCAGGTCCGGGTAGTGCAGGGCGAAGAGCTTCTCGTTGGCGTCGCGGATGCCGGCGGGGTGGTTGATGAACGCGGGCGCCCGGTCACCGCACAGCTCCACCAGCTGCGTGGCGTGGAGGAACTCCACGTCCACCGGCGGGTCCTTGCGCATGAAGAGCACGTCCAGCGTGGACAGGGGGTGCACGGCCTCTTCGAGGATGTCGAAGTGCCGGCCCTGTTCAGGGCGCACGGTGACGTGGCGCATGCGCGCCTCGGTGCAGGTGCCGTTGAAGCGCAGCCAGCCCTGCTCGAAGTAGAGCACCCGGTGGCCGCGTTTCTGGGCCTCCCGCATCAGCTCGAACGTGGAGTCGTGGTTCACCCGCACCGTCTCGAGCGGGTCCATCAAGAAGCCAATGGTGAGCGCGGCCATGCAGTCCGAAGTGGCAGGTTGGGGTCGCGAGGATAGCGGAGCGCGGGGGGGATGTGCCCCTCAATCATGAGGGTGGGGCGGAACAGTGACGTCCAGCCGTCATGCGTCAGGGAAGGTCCTCCAGGACGAACCGGGTCGTCTGGTTCGGCCGGATCTTCACCTCCAGCGGCCGCCTCCTCCCGTCCGAGCCCACGATGTGCAGCGTGTGCGTGCCCGCGGACAGCACCTTGTTGGCCATGGGCGTCCGTCCCAGCTTGTTGTCGCCCTCGTAGACGTCCACGTTCTCCGCCTTCACGACGAGCGTCAGCTTCCCATTGCCCCGCACCCGGGGCTCCGAGGTCCGCTCCGCTTTCGTGCCGCCCCGATTCCTGCCCTCCTTCGGGCCCAGGGGCGTTTCCACGTCCGCGTTCACGACCTGGGTGCTCGCATCCGACGCGGGCGTCTCCGCCTCCGCGACCCCGGTGCCACCATCCCGCTTCGCCGCCGTGGCCTCACGGAACTCCGGGAGCGCCGGTGCCGCCGAGGTCGGCAGCTTGCGAATCTCCGTCGGGTCGGGCTCCACGTTCGCGTTCAGCACCACCGCCAGGCGCCACGCCCCGTAGCCTCCGCCCGCCAGGATGGCCAGCAGCAGCAGCCCCCACAGCGCGTTGTTCAGCTTGGAGGGCGGCTCCTTCGTCTTCGCCGTGTCCGCCACCGCGGGTTGCCGACCCGTCGCGGGTGCCCGGCGCGCCGGCTTGCGCGGCACCGCGCTCACCCCGTTCTGCGGCGTGGAGTCGTCCACCCGCTCCGGAAGGTATGGCCCGTCATCGCCCCGCAGCGCCTTCTTCGCCTTGTCCACCATGGCGCCGTTCGCGGTGCCCTCCGCGCTCTCCAGCAGCGCGCGGGTGGCCGCCATGCGCTCGGAGAACAACTCCCGCATGAGCTGCGCCCGGTGGTCCGAGTCCATCAGCAGCCGGCCCGCCACCGCCTCGATGGCCCGCGCCATGTCCCGCCCGTTGGCGAAGCGCTTCTCCCGGCTGCGCTCCAGCGCCTGCATCACCACCTTGGACACGCCCTCCGGCACGTGCGGCGCCACGTGCGAGGGCCAGGGGACGGGTGCCTCGAGAATCTTCACCATCTCGTCGCGCTCGTCCTTGCCCGCGAACAGGCGCGCCCCGGTGATGAGCTCGTGCATCATCACCCCCACCGAGAACAAATCGCTGCGGCCGTCCAGCTTGTCGCCGCGCACCTGCTCGGGGGACATGTACCCGGTGGTGCCCTTCACCGTGCCCGCGCTGGTGCGCTCCAGGCTGCCCTTGGCCTTGGCGATGCCGAAGTCCAAGAGCTTCACCACGCCGTCGTACGTCACCATGATGTTCTTCTGGGCGACGTCGCGGTGGATGACGGGGCTGGGCTCGCCCGAGGGCGCCGTGAAGGTGTGCGCGTAGTGCAGCGCCATGCAGACGTCGCGCGCCACCGACAGCGTGAAGCCGATGGGAATCTGCTGCTTGCGGCGCAGGCAGGCGCTCGTGATTTGATTCAGGTTCTGCCCGGCGATGAACTCCATGGCCAGGTAGAGCCCGTCGTCCTCCTGCCCCAGGTCGAACACCTGCGCGATGTTGGGGTGGTTGAAGGCCGCGGTGATGCGGGCCTCGTCCAGGAACATGCGCTCGAACTGCTCGTTGTCGCGCACGTCCGGGAGGATGCGCTTGATGACGACGTACTTGCGGAAGCCACCTGGCCCCGAGGTGAAGCCGAGGAACAGCTCGGCCATGCCCCCCACGGACAGCTGGGTGACGACCTCGTACTTTCCAATGCGCTCGCCCCGATAGAAGTCGATGGGGACACCCTCCACCAGCGCCCCGCTCCCGGGGACCGTCGCCGGCACGGACGATAACAGGCTTGTGCGGGGCAGACGTCCCGTGACGCCCCGCCGTCACACCGAGTGAGCCCTGCTTCCCCCCAAGTCCCTGTGGATGGGCTGTGGACAGGAGGGAGGGGGTTGTGGAGAAACCGGGCCGTGGATCAACACCTGTGGGTGCCCGGGGGAAACCTCCAATTTACCCACATGTAGCAGGGAGCGAATTCTCGAGTTATCTCGGGAGCTTGCTGACTTGTCCCCAACTCCGCGTCCCCTGCTTCTACCACCGTTAGATCAACACTCCTATGTACCTATAGAAGAAGCCGTCGGCGCCTGGGGAAAGAGCCCCTGTGGGACGAGACACCGAGACAGGGATGTATCAATCCGTTTGTCACGGGCTCTCGGCTCACGGAGCGGGTTCACGGGGCCGGAGCCCGACCCGGGCCACGATGCCCACCAGGAGGCCGTGGCGGCCCCCAGGTGCGTCGGGAACGGACCCTGGCGGGGACTCAGGGGAGTGCCGCGCGCAGCCGGTCCAGGAGGACGGGCAGGCGTTCCAGCAGCTCCCGGTCCATGTCCTCCAGCGCGTGGCGGAGGATGGAGAGGTCATCCGCCTCGCGCTCCGCCTGGACCATGCGCTGCAGACCGCGCAGGCGCTGGTTGCGAAGCACGAGGCTGTCGAGGGTGTCCTCCAGCTCCGAGGCCAGCTCCGGCTGGAGCCGCAGGTCGCGGCCCACCAACTCACGGAGCTGCTCCACCAGATAGGTCAGGTCCCAGGATTCTTCGTATCCGGCACGACGTGACATCTCGGCTCGACCCGTTGAGAACGGCCCGGGCTCAAGCCAGGACCCGAGCCCGCTGGAGCCCGGACAGCGTCAGGCGCGAGCGCGACGGGTCCAGCTCCACGCTCACCTGGCAGCCCGCCAGGTCCAGCCTCAGCGTGTACGGAGCCGACGACGGCAGCAGGCCCCGCTCCTGGTGCGCCAGCGCGGCCATGCGGAACAGCTCGGCGAGCAGCTCCTGCCGGGCCTCCGGCGGGAGCCCATCCACCGTGGCCTGGAGCCCTCGTGGGATGAGCACGGTAAAGGCCTGGGATGACTGCGGGATTCCGGCGGTTTCGGCGGAGTTCATGCCCCTTGCCGATTGCGAGAAACGTACCCCTCCGGACCCCAAACATTCCGCGCGTTTAGGAGGGCTCGACGCGACCCACCTGAAAAAATCACCGGCCCTCCCGAACACGTTCCTGAATTCTTGGAAGTCCCCGATGTCGCGTCAGGTGGGAGAGCCCGGCCCGGGGGTGCGGGCGCATCCTTCCTCGGGGTGTCACGGGCGCGTGGCTGTCGGGCATTGGGAGGCAGGTGTGGGGGCCCCCTCGCATCGCCCCCGCGTGGGGGCTATACGCGACGGCTTCGGGAGGCACCCATGGCACGCGCGACGAGAGCAGGGGTGGGGCGAGCGGTCATCCTGCTGGCACTGGTGCTGGGAGCGGGCATCGCCTGCCGTGACGAGCCCCCCCTGAAGGGCGCGGTGGGGCGGCTGCGGCTGTCCGGGCCGCGCCTGGAGTTCCCGGCGGCCTACCCTGGCACCACGCGTGAGGCGGAGGTCCGGGTGGTGAACGCCGGCCGCGCGCCGCTGGACGTCACCTGGACGGAGGTGGCGCCGCCCTTCGCGCTGGTGGACGCGCTGCCCACGCGGGTGGCGTCGGGCGAGGTGCCGGTGCGCCTGCGCTTCGCGCCCACCGCGGTGGGCACCTACACGTCCACCGTCACGGGGACGTCCTCGGACGGCGGCAAGGTGGAGCTGGTGCTGGCGGGCGAGGGCAAGCCCATTCCGGACTGCTTCACGCCGGTGACATGCAGCACGGCCACCTTCGACGTGGCGACGGAGCAATGCGTGGAGACGGTGCTGCCGGACGGCACTCCGTGCGACCCGGGCAACGCGTGCCTCACCGACGCCACCTGCCAGGCGGGCCGGTGCAAGGGCCGTGAGCGCGCGTGCGACGACGGCAACCTGTGCACCACGGACGTGTGCCATGCGCTGGACGGGTGCCAGTCGGTGCCGGCGCCGCCCTGCCCGGGGGACGGCAAGTGCCAGGTGGGCACGTGCGACCCCCAGAAGGGCTGCGGGCTGGCCCCCGCGCCGGACGGCACCTTCTGCGGCTCGGAGCGCGGGTGTGACGTGGCGGACCTGTGCGTGGAGGGCGCGTGCGTGCGGCGCAACCCGCCGGACGGCTTCGTCTGCGCGACGGCCAGCCCCTGCCAGGGCGAGGGCCGGTGCGAGGGGAGCGTGTGCGAGCGCCCCGCGGCCGTCCCCCTGGAGCCGGACTGGCAATATGACTCGCGCTTCGAGGGCCAGGACCTGCACGACCTGCTGGTGAGCCCCCGGGGCGAGGTGACGCTGTCGGGCTTCTACGGCTTCCCCGTGCTGGACGCGGCGGGAGAGGGGCCGGTGCGGTCGAACCAGACGGGCCGGCGCTGCATGCTGTGGAACGACCGGCTCTTGTGCATGGACCTGCCGGAGGACGGCACGGTGTCCCTCATGGAGCGCTCCACGGGCGCACCCCGGTGGACCTTCACCCTCGGCCGCGAGCGGCCGGACTTCGCCCAGAAGACGCTGACGCTCTTCCTGGCCCGGCTGGCGGTGATGGCGCCGGACCGGCTGGCGGCCCTCTTCGAGGCGTACCCGGCCGGGCAGAACCGCGACACGCTCTGCCGCATGTACTTCCTGGTGGTGCTGGACGCCTTCGGGCGCATGGTGTCCGCGCAGGAGCTGACGGACCCGCTGCTGTCCGAGTGCAACCACCCGCACCCCTTCGGCCTCGCCTCGGACACCCGGGGCAACCTGTACGTCTCCTTCGCGCGGACGATGAACGTGGGGGCGCCGCTGGCCTCGGGCTCGCCCACGCTGATGATGGCCTTCTCCCCGGACGGGGTGCCGCGCTGGCGGACGACGCGGGACTTCCGCTCCGGCGAGCTGGCGGTGGTCAACGGGCTGCTCATGCCCGAGTACGGCGCGCAGGCGCTGAGCACGGAGGACGGCTCGCCGGTGGCCTCCATTGCCCAGGCCTTCGGCCGCGTGGTGGCCACCCGCGAGGTGGCCGTGCCCAGCACGCCGGGGACCACGGTGAATGGGGGCGGCGGAGGCTCCCTGCAGCAGGCGACGCAGCTCCAGGGCTTCGGCCTACCGGGGCTGGAGCCGGCGTGGACGTACTCGCTGCGCGACGGGCAGAACCTCTTCACCAAGGAGCTGCGGCTGGGCACGTGGCCCGCGGGCACCGGGCGGCCCCGGGACACGGTGGTGCTCAGCACCGCCATGGGGGCCGACGCCCAGCCGATGCTGGTGGCCGTGCGCGTGAAGGACGGGAGCGAGGCCTTCCAGTGCCCGCTGTCCTACTCACCGCGCGGCGTGACGCAGCTGATGGAGCTGGCGCCGGACGCGATGGTGATGATGGACGGCGCCACCACCTGCGGCGAGTGCGACCCGCCCTTCGCCAACAGCCGGGCGCGCTTCCTGCGCTTCCCCATGCCGGGGCTGCTGCCCGCGAGCGAGCCGTGGCCGGGCACCTTCGGCGGCCCGGGCCACGGCCACCACGAGAACTCCGCGCACTGAGGTTTCAGCGCACCGTCTGGAGGAGCCGCTCGGCCTGCTCGCGCAGCTCCTTCGCGTCGGCGGGCGCCAGCTTGAGGACCTCGCGCGCCATCGCCTGGGCCTTTGTCTTGTCACCCTTGCGCGCGTGGACGATGGCGAGGTTGAGCACGGGCTCCACCCGGTGGGGCGCGCGGCGGCGGGACTCCTCGAGAATCTCGATGGCGGCCGTCAGGCGCTCCTCGGGGTCTCCGCCCTCCTCCCACCGCATCAGGAGGTTGCCGAGGTTGTTGGCGGGGGCCCAGTCCTCCGGGTCCAGGTCCATGGCCGCGCGCCAGGCGTGCACCGCGCCCTCCACGTCCGGCGGCGCGCCGGCCTCGAGCACCATGGCCTCGATGGACTTCGTCTGCGCCGTCGCCTGCCCGCGCGCCTCCAGCTTGCGGACCAGCTCCAGGGCCTCCACGCGGTGGCCGGTGGCCATCATCATGCGGGCCAGGTTGCCCTGCGCCTCGGGGTCGTCGGGGAACTCGCGGGCCAGGTGCTTCGCGATGCCGAAGGCCTCGGGCACGTTGCCGCGCGCGGCCAGCACGCGGCTGAGCGCGTTGAGCAGCTCCGGCTGGTCCGGCATCAGCTTCAGGCCATCGCGCAGCAGGTCCTCCGCCTGCGCCAGCTCGCCGAGCTGCTGGAGGATGATGGTCCACGTCACGTAGACGGGGGGATTGAGCGGGTTGAGCTCCAGCGCCCGTTGCAGGTGCGGCAGCGCCAGCGTCAGCTCCTCCTGCGCCAGCAGCACGCGCGCCAGGTTGAAGCGGTACTGGGCCACGTCGGGGTCGAGCTGCACCGCCCGCTCCAGCTCCTTGCGAGCGCCCGGGAAGTCGTTCAGCCCGCCGAGGATGAAGCTCAGACCGAAGTGCGCCTCGGCGCGCGGGGGCTTCGCCTCGCGGATGATTTGCGTGTAGAGGGTGCGGGCGCCCTCCAGGTCTCCGCGCGACGAGGCCAGCGCGGCCTTCACCAGCTTGGAGTCCGCGTCCTCCACGCCACCGCGGGTGGCCTGGTTCACGAGCTGCTCCGCCCGGTCCCAGTCCCCATCCACCGAAGCCAGCTTCGCGAGCGTCAGCAGCGCGACGCGGTCGTCCTTGTTCTTGCTGAGGGCGCTCTCGGCGAGCTCCCGAGCCTTGTCGACCTCACCGGCCTTCAACAACGCCTGCATGCTCTGGGTGGTCATGGGGGGGCAGTATGCCAGGGCAGAGGGGGGCCCGGAAAACAGAGGGCGCGAGCCTCGCGGCGCCTTGGAAGGCACCGCGGAGGACTCGCGCCCGGGGTGTGGGGTGCGGGGGAACGCTGACGGCTAGAACAGGCTCTTGAAGAACTTGCTCACGCTCTGGGCGGCTTCCTTCACCATCTCGACGGGCTTCTCGATGATGCTCTTCACCATCTCGACGGGCTTCTCGACGACCTTCTTGATGGTGTCCTTGATGCCCTTGAAGTCGATGTCGATGTTCACGCCCAGCTTGAAGCCGATGCCGAGCGCGGCGCCGATGTCCAGGCGGGCCTTGAAGCGGCCGTTCTTGAAGCCGGCCTCGGCCTTGAAGGCCACGCCCACGCCGGCCCACGCCTCGGCGCTGCCGCCGACGCTGCCGAACTTGCCCAGGTTGACGTTCGCCTCGACACCCGCGCGAGCGCCCACGAAGGCGTCGGCTTCAATCTTGGCGGCGTAGATGCCCTTGGCCGGGTCGATGACCATCTCGCCGTTGGCGCGGGCCACGGCGCCCACGTACGCCTCGCCCTTGGCGTCCAGGGTGTAGTCACCCTTGCCGACGCGGATGGAGCCCTGCGCGCGCGCCAGCGTGGCCGCGGCCTCCAGCGAGCCGGTGGCCTTCAGCGCGCCACCCTCGAAGGACACCTTGCCGGAGCCCTTCACCATGGCCTCGGCCAGCGAGTAGCTGCCCTGGCCCTGGACGAGACCGCCGGCGCTGCTGAAGGCGCCCTGGCCCCGGTGCGCGGCCACGCTCTTCTCGAAGGAGCCCTCGGTCAGCGTGACGCCGGGCATCTTGCCCAGCAGCTTCGCGCCCTTGCTGTTGTTGGCGTTGGGCGTGAAGAGGTCGCTGGTGTCGCCGTGCGAGAAGGTCTTGTTGTAGTTCCGGTTGACCTGCTTACCGGTCTCGAAGCTGTTCTGGTACCGGCCGTTCTGCTGGGTGACCGCCGTGTTCTTCTTGTCCGGCGTCGTCGCGACCTGGTTCTTCTGGGTCCCCTTCTGGGGCAGCGACGTCTGCGGCTCCTTGTGCTTGAGGGACTGCGTCAGGCCACGGAAGTTGAAGCCGCGGAAGATGTTGGCGGTCATGGAAGGCGTGCTCCGGTTCGGAAAATTATGACTTGAACCATTCTCGCCGCGATGTAGCGGCAGGTTGCGTGGTGCTGGATCTTTTCCGGCGAATTCGCCGCGGCTCAGCGGCCGCTGAACCAGCGCACGAAGAAGAAGAAGGCGCCGGTGACGACGAGGCACGCGGCTCCAGCAATCGGCAGGGCCCATGAGGTGCCCTGGACCCCGGGCTCGAGCAGGGCGCGAGACGGGTCCTCCGGGTCATAGAAGACCGTGACGGGCCTGCCGGGGGCGTAGCGCGCCGCATGGGCCTGCGCGCTCTGCTTGTTGCCGACCTCCACCACGTCCATCCCCAGCTCCGTGCCCGTGTAGGTGTGGCGGTCCACGGTGTAGGTGTACTCGACCTGGGGCCGGTAGAGGACCTGGGGCGGAGGCTTGGGGGCGTCGTCGTCGTAGCTCGACTCGCGTTGAAGGGCGGGGGCCTCGCGGGAGGTGACGCGCGAGGAGCGGATGGTGCCCTGGGTGGAGGGCCAGTTCCGGGTGCGCGCGTTGCGCTGCATCCGGATGAAGCCCCAGATGACGAGACCCAGGCCGGTGACGCCCAGGACGACGGCGATGGTGGAGAGCACCGAGAGGAGCAATGGCTTCATACGGGGCCGCACCATAGCAGCGGCCTCCGGGCTGGCGTCGAGGCCGCCCCCCGGCTCCTCGCATGCCGTCGCGTCACAACCCGCGTCCGCCGACACCACCCGGTGGAGGGAGCCTGAGAGGGGGAGGGCATGGCTGTCGACATCCGCGTTCCCGTCCTCGTGCAGGACCCGGTCGCCTCGGGCGAGCGGAGCCTGCCGAGGATGGAGTGGGTGCGCCTGCGTGGCGAGGACGTGGTGCTGGACGGGCCCGTCTCGCCACGCGTGGCGGTGCTGGACCTGGACGCCATCACGGGCAGGCTGAAGCGGGGTGCCCGCTACCAGCCTCCCGTGCGCGACGGCGAGCCGGGCACGTTCCGCCTCCAGGACCCCGAGCGGCTGGACGCGGCGGACGTCATCCAGGTGAGCGTCTTCGGCGCGGTGCTCCGGACGCTGGAGATGTTCGAGGAGGATGACGCGCTCGGCCGCCGGGTGCGTTGGGCCTTCGAGGGCTCGCAGCTGCTCGTGGTGCCCCGGGCCGGCGAGTGGGCGAACGCCTTCTACCAGCGCGAGTCCCGCAGCCTGCAGTTCTTCTCCTTCCGCCATCGGCTCCCCAATGGGCGGGAGGAGCGCATCTACACCTGCCAGTCGCAGGACATCATCGCGCACGAGACGGCGCACGCGGTGCTGGATGGCATCGCCCCGGACCTGTACCACGCGCTGTCCCCGCAGGCCGTGGCGCTGCACGAGGCGGTGGCGGATCTCACCGCGGCACTCGCCGCCTTCCGGTGCCGGCCACTCGTCCGGCAGGTGCTGAAGGAGCAGGGTGGCAGCATCGCCCGCTCCGGTGCGTTCAGCGCCATTGGCGAGCAGTTCGGCAAGGCGCTCGGCCATGAGAAGGGCCACCTGCGGGACCTGCACAACGAGAAGACGCTGAGGCCCATCGAGGGCGGGAGGCCGGAGGACGTCGTCACCTCGGTGGAGCCGCACGCGCTGAGCGAGGTGCTCTCCGGCGCGCTCTATGGCGTCATGCTGCGGCTGCACGAGGCGCTGAAGGACGAGTTCGCGCTCAAGCCCCAGGCGCGCACGTCGCTGGTGGCCCCCGCGGAGACGGCTCGGCACGCGCTGCCTCCCGAGGACGCACCCGAGCCTCCGTTGGAGTACCGGGACTACGTGTCCGACGAGGCCTGGCAGGAGGCGCGAAGGCGGATGTCGGGCAAGGCGCTGGCGGTGGCGGCGTCGCGCTTCAAGCGCAGCCTGTACCGGGGGCTGGACTACCTGCCTCCGGGCGAGGTGTCGTTCGCGGACCTGGGCCGGGCCATCCTCGCGGCGGACCAGGCGTCGCACCCGGACAGCGGCGAGCAGCGGACGTGGCTGTGCCAGGAGTTCGTCCGCCGGGGCATCGTCCGCCACGAGCGCGAGTTGCGCGTGCGCACGGACTTCGAGCACCGCGCCCTGGACGGCGTGGACATGGACACGCTGGTGAAGAGCGACTGGGCCGCGTACGCGTTCGCGAACCGGCATCGCGGCTTCCTGCGGATTCCCCGGGGCGTCTCCTTCCACATCGCGCCGCGGCTGGTGGTGGAGAAGCTCTACTACGGCGCCACGGGCGGTCAGCGGACGCGGCGCATCCGCGAGTGCCTCTTCAAGGTGTCCTGGAAGGTGGACGAGCCGGACACGCTGCCCGGCAGCGGACTGCCGGAGTGGAGGCAGGTCACCTTCGGCACCACGCTCGCCATCGACTGCGAGACGCGGCGGGTGCGGGTGCTGCTCACGTCGGACCGGCACCTGACGCGGAAGGCGGACCGGGACGGGATGGTGCGGTGGTTGATGGAGGAGGACCTGCTGCGCGTGGGTGAGGACGCGCTCGGCCCCGATGGACGGCCGCTGTGCGGCACCATCCGGGGGGAGGTCTCCGACGGAATCCTCCGCGTGGTGGGCACCGCGCACATGCTCCACCTGACGGAGCAGCGCCGCTTCGCGAGAGGAGGTGGGTGATGGATGCGCTGCGGGTGCGCACGTACAACGTGCGGTTCGGTGACGCGCTGCTGGTGTCGGTGCCGGACCACGATGCCACCACGGGCCTGACGACGATGCGCCACCTGCTCATCGACGTGGGCAACGTGCAGGCCGGCGAGGGCGGCGCGGACAGCGGCTTCCTGCCCGTGCTGGAGAACGTGCTGGCGGAGCTGGATGGGGCGCCGCTGGACCTCTACGTGATGACGCACGAGCACCTGGACCATGTGCAGGGGCTGCCCTACGCGGACGAGCGCCGGTATGGGGGAGGGCTGCGGGAGAAGCTGAAGCCACGCCATGCCTGGCTGACGGCGTCGGCGGCGCCGGACTATTACGAGCGGCATCCCGAGGCGAAGAAGCAGCTCGACGCGAGCCGCGCGCTGTACGACGACCTGCGGGAGTACTGCCAGCTGAAGCCCGAGGCGGCGCGCGGGGTGGTGCCGTCCTTCCTGCTGACCAACGACTACCGGAAGACGGACGCGTGCGTGGAGTACCTGCGCGGGCTGGCGGAGCGGACACACTACGTCCACCGGGGCGCGGCGCTGGCGGAGACGCACCCGTTCAAGGAAGCGCGGCTGGAGGTGTGGGCCCCCGAGGAGGACACGAGCGAGTACTACGGACGCTTCATGCCGGTGGCGCTGGGGCTGAAGCGGAAGGCGGGAGGGGAGGTGTCCCTGCACGTGCCGGCGCCTCCGGCCGGAGTGGATGCGAGCGCCTTCTACAACCTGCTCGCGTGGCGGTGCCGGGGTGTGGGGGATGACTTGCTGGCCATCGACAAGGCGGCGAACAACACCAGCATCGTCTTCAGCCTGGAGTGGCGCGGATGGCGGCTGCTCTTCGCCGGTGACGCGGAGGTGCGAAGCTGGAAGACGATGAAGAAGCACGGCGTGCTCAAGCCGGTGCACTTCCTCAAGGTGAGCCACCATGGCAGCCACAACGGGACGCCGGATGGGGACATCTTCGACGCCATCCTCCCCGTGCAACCGCCGGATGGACGGCAGCGGACCGCGGTCATCTCCGCGTACGACGGCACGTACAACGGCATCCCGCATGCCCCCACGAATGAGCGGCTGCGCTCCCGGTGCGCGCTGAGCACCACGCTGCAGCCGGGGAACGTGCCGTACCTGGACCTGCTGTTCGAGGACGTGGAGCGCACGCGGACGCCCCCGAGAATCCGGCGCGCGGTGCCGGTGCGGAACCCCGGGCGGCGGGCGTGAGGGAGTGTGGAGAACTTGTGGAGGTGTCCTCCGCTCAGGCCGTGGCCCGCCAGGCCTGGTAGTGGATGCTGCCGAGGGGCGGCTCCGTCCCCGCTTCCGGGGAGAGCGTGCCGATGATGTCCACGGACTCGGAGCCGTCCGGAGCGGGGTGGGTGCGGAACTCGACGCACAATCCGAACAGGGGCACGGGCAGTCCGTGCCAGCGCACGCGGCGGCCTCGGAGGGAGAGTCCGCCACCTTCCAGGACGCGGGCGTCCAGCTCCACCTCCAGGCCGTGCTCGACGAAGACCTCGTACAGCCGTCCCTTGCGCACGACGAAGTCGGAGTCGAAGACGCGCAGGACGCCGTCGCAGTACAGCTCGCGGACGAAGTGCATGGAGCCGTCCTCGCGGCGGAAGGTGCGGAAGCGGGAGGGAAAGGCCCGGGCGCCATGCTCGGAGACGCCCTGGCCGAGGAGCCGGGTGGCGACCCAGGCGATGACGCGGGCCTTGCGGGTGCGCAGCTCGACGGAGGTGCGCACGGCCCAGGCGCCGGGGTTGCCGTAGAAGCGCACCACGCGCGGGTCCACGCGGGCCACGTCCTCGCCGAGCGTGGCCGCGAGCAGGGGCCAGCCATCCGCGGGGCCCACGGATTGGCCCCGGTGGAGGGCGCGCACACCTCGGCGGTAGACGCCCGCCGCGGCCCACGCGGTGATGAAGCTGGAGAGCAGCAGCCACGCGGCTCGGCGCTCATCCACGAGCCCGGGGCGTCCGGGCCAGCGGGGGAAGAGCACCGCGCGGGCAGTGGCGAGCGCGTAGTGCTGGAGGAGGCTCCACCCGGCGCGCAGCATCCGCCCCAGCGTCACGGCCATGGAGTGGGCGATGGCGGCCTCGCCTGGCACGGCGCCAGCGAGCGCGGGCTGGTCGAAGAAGCGGGAGCCGAGCGTCAACTCCAGGTGCTGCACGAGCAGGCGCCACAGGGGCTCGCCCTCGTGGGAGCGGGCCTCCTCGCGGAATGCCGCTTCGAGTCCGGCTTCCCGTGCCTGGAGGGCGTCGCGCATGTGGGCTTCAATCCAGCGCTCATCCCGAATCTCCAGGGGGAGGCCCTCCTCGCAGGCCCGCGCGTACGCTGCCCACGCCGGGGTGCGTGGCCGGCCCAGGGCGTCCACCGGCAGCACGGCTTGTCCGAGGCGGGCGAAGGGCTCGGACAGACCCCAGAAGCGGCCCAGGGCCACGGCGCTCGCGACGAGCAGGTGCACGCGGGCCATGCGGCACGGGTGGGAACTGTAGAAGTCCGCGAGCAGGGCCACGGCCCGGCGGGAGGCGCGCTGGCGGAGCACGAAGGCGCGCAGGGCTTCATGCGAGGCACCGGGCAGCCACCGCCGCGCGTCGTCGAGCTCGGTGGGGGTGAGGTCATCGACGAAGGGCGGGACATGGGCCCGGCGGGGCGATGGGCGTGAAGCCTCGGAGCCGGTGATGGCGGAGTCCTCCACGACGGACCTGGCGTGGACCTCGGGTGGCGACGTCCTCGCGCCATTCCGCGGGGCCCATCCCGCGAGCTCTCGTCCCGGTTTCCCCATGACAGCTGTGTCTGTGCTCGCCGCGCTCATGACGACACCTCCACAAGTTCTCCACAGGGGGCGGCCGCGCCGCGCTCGCGGGACTCATTGCCGGAGCCGAGCCAGCTGCGCGCCGAGCCCGGACCGGGCGTTCGGCCCAGCACCCGAGCGAGGAAGAACAGGGCGAAGCGCCACCGGGAGCGGCCCCGGGCCAGGGCGCTCTCGTCTCCGGCGCACCAGAGGCGGAGCGTCTCGAAGCCCCACTCGGTGCCCAGGCGCATGACGGGGCGGAACAGGGCCGCGTCGAGCAATTCACCCACCACGCCGTGCCGGGTCTGGTAGTCGAAGACGGTCTTGAAGAAGGTGCCCTCGGGGCGGCGCTCGTAGAGCCAGAGGCCTCGGCCCCGCAGGATGAGGCTGCGGAAGTCGTCGGAGCCGAACTCGAAGGTGGAGCGGACGAGGGGCGTGTTCGCGAGGTAGCGGCCCCAGCCCTTCACCTCGATGCCGAAGCCCAGGTGGGTGCGGTAGTCCATGAGGTGGAAGCCGCGCGCGTCCTGCTCGGGCAGGTAGCGGATGGAGGTGAAGCGCACGTCCCAGGCGGTGTGGAGGTCCGGGTTCTGCGTGCGCTCCCAGACGCATTCCACGGGCGCGGGGATGAGGGCCTCCACGACGATGCGGCGCGGAGGAGGCTGCTTCGGAAGCGCGCCCGTGGGGACGCGGCGGAAGGCCAGCCATCGGTGCGAATCCCTGGCGAAGGATGCGAGCGCCGCCACGCCCATCACGGTCATCAGCGCGCGCAGGGCCACGGGAACGGCGGGCGGGTCCACGCGGAAGCCGGTGGGCAGGAGGCGGTCCGGCCACACGGCGTGGAAGGTGGACATGAGGTACAGCCCGACGAGCACGCTGAGCACCACGTGCATGAAGTACTCACCGCGAGGCAGGCCTCCTTGTGGCGCGCGGCTGTCTCGCTCCTCCCAGACGTCCGCCCAGGCGACGAAGACGTCCGCCGCGTAGAGCACCGCGAGCAGCCCGAGCGCCAGTCCCTGGAAGCGCAGGTGCGGCACCCAGAGGAACTGGAGCGCGTAGATGAGGTGGCGCGCGGTGTGCCAGAAGACCTCGCGCTGGCACTCGGGGCGTTCCTGGAGGCGGCCGCGCCAGATGTGGAAGTACGCCACATCGAAGGCGCCCAGCAGTCCGATGGCGAGCAGCAGGTAGAAGGCAGCGGTCATGCCCCGTCCCTGTGCAACGGGACGGCCAGCACCGAGGCACGGCTCAACCGCGCGGAATCCCAGGAGGGGCGGAGTCCTCCGGGCCCGTCACTGTCAACGCCGTGGACAGCGGTGACAACGCGGGTGTCCGTGCCGGATGAGCGAGCCCACCGGTGGGGTAGTCCTCATGTCGGCCGTGCGTGCTATCGGTTCGTGGCCATTCTTCAAGGAGGGGGACTTGATGTCTGATGCGGATTCGTTGGTGCTGGATTCACTGGAGCAGCAGCAGACCGAGGTGGTGTTCGGGTTGGTAGGGGCGGTGGGAACGGACCTCGCCCGACTGGAGACGTTCCTGGACGAGGGGCTCCAGCGCTTCAATTACACACCGTCCGTCATTCGCGTCACGAGCCTGCTGGATACCTTCGACGTTTCCCAGCTCGGCGTCCCCTTGGCGAGCGCGCCCGAGAACGAGCGAATCCTCACCCGCATCAAGGCAGGCAACGGACTGCGTCGCCTCTCGAAGCGCAACGACATCTTCGCGCTGTATGCGGCCCAGCAGATCTTGGTCCGTCGTCCCGAACCGGTGAGCTCCGAGGAGCCGGACCTGAGGCCTCACTGGCGTACCGCGCATGTCGTCCATTCGCTGAAGCACCCTGAGGAGGTGCGGACGCTCAGGCGGCTCTATGGCCCGGGGTTCTTCCTGATTGGCGTGTACTCACCGGAGTCGTTGAGGCTGCGCAACCTGGTGGACCGCTACCTCATGACGGAGGAACAGGCTCGCCAGCTCATCCGTCAGGACGAGAATGAGAAGGAGGGTCACGGTCAGCATGCGCGCGACACCTTCGAGCTCTCCGATGTCTTCATTCCAATGACGGGGAACGAGGAGACTCCAAGAACCAGCTCTTCCGTTTTCTCGACCTCGTCTTCGGTGCTCCCTGGACGACACCGACCCAGGAGGAGCACGCCATGTTCATGGCCTTCGCCGCGTCGCTGCGCTCGGGGAGTCTGGCCCGGCAGGTGGGCGCGGTCATCACCAGCGCCTCGGGTGACGTGATTTCCACGGGGGCGAATGACACGCCTCAGTACGGAGGCGGGCAGTACTGGCCCGGCGCGCACGACCAGCGCGACAGCGCCAGGGGCGTCGATTACAACGACGTCCTCAAGAGGCGGCTCGTGGTGCAGATCATGCGGAAAGTGAAGGACCGCTACGCTCCGGGCGAGGAGAGCGCCAGCGACAACGCGCTCTACGAAGAGGGTCGCAAGTTCTTCTCGGACACGGGCCTGCTGGACATCACCGAGTACAGCCGTGAGGTCCATGCGGAGATGGCCGCCTTGTCAGCCTCGTCGCGCATGGGGGCCTCGACGCAAGGAGCCCACCTCTATGCCACGACGTTCCCCTGCCACAACTGCGCCAAGCACATCGTGGCGGCCGGGATTGAGCGGGTCTACTTCGTCGAGCCCTACCCGAAGAGCCACGCCCTGAGGCTCCATGATGACTCCATCGCCCAGATGGATGGCCAGGATGTCAAGGGGCGGGTGGCGTTCACCCCCTTCATGGGAGTGGGACCGCGTAGGTTTTTCGACCTGTTCTCGATGCAACTGAGTTCGGGCCGACCTGTCGCTCGGAAGAACCGGGAGGGCCTCAAGGTGGAGTGGAAGACCACAAAGAGCCCTCCCCGCATCCCGCTGCTCCCTTATTCTTATGTGCGGCGCGAGCGGCTGGCGATGGATGAACTCTGGCAGGCGCTCGAACGGATGGAGCAGGAACGGCAGTCGCAGGGAGGGGAGAACTGAATGTCATCCATCAAGAGGACGGACACCGAGGCGAGCCGCCAATTCTGGGAATCGCTGGAGCGCAATCGGCGCGTCATCGCGACATGGCCTGACTGGATGCGGCGTGGCTCGGTGGGTGAGAGCCTGGTTCGCGAATGGGATGAGCCGGAGGAGACCGTGTCCAAGCAGCCGGAGGAGGAATCCCATTCCGGGTGAGGCACCCGGCGAGGACTGCTTTCCTCTGACTGCTCAGTAGACTTCGTCCTCGCGAATCGCCAGCCCGGCGAGCTGGACCAGCTTCAGGCACGCGGCGCGGAAGGCACCTGCCTCTCCCTCACTCTCGGGTGAGTGCACGTTGTAGGCCCGGTAGTGCCCCGCGCGCGTCCCTTCGAGCAGCCAGCTCGCGCCATCGGAGTAGACCACGTGGTCACCCTGGGAGTGGCGCGGTGTCAGCCCCCAGAAGTTGGCGGCCTTCAGCGCGAGGACGACCTGCGATGACTCTTCAGGCGTCAGCAGGCGCGTGTGGTCGACGGCGAACTTCCCGGTGACCGCTCCACCGGGTGCTACCGATACGCCATCCAGCTGCTTCGCATGGAGCTGGAACACCGGGCCACTGCGCTCCACGCGGATGACCACCGGCGCGTGGAAGGAGCGGAGCCAGGTGAAGCGGTAGCTCTCCGCGTCCGAAGCGGCGGGCCACAGGCGCTTCTCGCCCATGACACCGAGCTCGGCCGAATAGAGACAGTGATGGAGCCGGTCCCAGTCATCGCCCTTCTTGTCGGCCTGGAAGTCGGGCCGGAAGGAGAGGGACAGGGCCTGCCTCGGGAGCAGGTCCGTCCAGGGGGTCTGCTCCTCCTCGGGCGCGTAGCAGTTCCCCAGGTAGAGCGACGGGGTGCCGGTTGACCACGCGACGAGCCGGGGCTTGTCGTGGGCACACGCGCCGAGCATCAGCCCCAGGCACGCGGCGAAGGATCCACGGAGCAGGAACACCAGATGGGCAGGGAGGTTCGTCTCACGCATGGCCTCACCGTGCGCCCGGGCCGCTCCGGATTCCTCACGGTTCGGTCATGGTTCCCGCATCTCCTCCTCAGCGCAGGTCCAGGATGCGCCCCTCACGCAGCCACCCATTCGCATCCACCGTGAGCGGCGCCCCCACGGCCATCACCTGCTCCGGCGCCTTCCGCGTCAGCCACCCCAGCCATGCACACAGGGCCGCGTCGAGCTGGTCATGCGTGGGCAGCTCCCCAGGAGGGAACCTCAACCCTCGGGCCTCCAGCACCGCGCGCCGCCGCTCGCGGCCCTCGCGTGACGCCTTTGCCCCCAACTTCTCCACAGCCAGCGCCCGCCATGTCGCGCCCGGAAAGGCCTCGAAGAGGCGGGCCTCACCCAGCTCCCCGGTGTCCACGTCCAGCATCGGCAGTCCGCCCCGGGCCCGCAGGCCGGCGAACAGCAGCACCCCGCCTCGCACGAAGCCCGCGAAGGGACGGCCTGGCTCGGGCAGCACGTCCGGTGTCCGCCCCGGCGCTCGCAGCAGCCGCTCCGCCTCGCGCACCGACGCCCCCGGACGCGCCAGCGCCTGCGGCCCATCCACCACGAGCACGTCCTCCGCGCCCACCGGGAACGCCCCCGCCAGCGCCACCGGGTCGAAGCCACCCGTCCGTGACGGAGCGGGCCACCGCAGCTCCGAGAAGCGCACCCGCCCGCGCGTGTCGACCTCCGCCGTGTCCACCGGCCGACACGCGCGCGAGTACGGGTCCGTCAAATCCCAGCCCACGAAGCGCACGGCCTTCCTCAAACACGCGGAGTGCTGCGCCGTCCACTCCGCCCCGTTACATCCTCCGCCCTCATCTCCCGGGCAGGACACACGAGGTGGCACGCACATGAATTACCGGCAGCTGGGCCGCACCGGCCTGTACGTCTCGGAGCTGTGCTTCGGAGCCATGACCTTCGGCGGCGAGGGCTTCTGGAAGGCCATCGGCGCGCAGGGGCAGGCGGAGGCGGACAAGCTCGTGGGCCGCTCCCTGGACGCGGGCATCAACTTCTTCGACACCGCCAACGTCTATTCCTTCGGCGCCTCCGAGACGATGCTCGGCAAGGCCCTGGGCGCGAAGCGCTCCAGCGTCGTCCTCGCCTCGAAGGTCCGCGGGCGCATGGGACCCGGCGTCAACGAGCTCGGCCTGTCGCGCGGGCACATCATGGACCAGGTCCACGCGAGTCTGAAGCGCCTGGGTACCGACTACATCGACCTGTACCAGATTCACGGCTACGACGCCGTCACGCCCATGGACGAGACGCTGCGCGCGCTCGATGACCTCGTGCGCCAGGGCAAGGTGCGCTACCTCGGCGCGTCCAACCTCGCCGCGTGGCAGCTCATGAAGGCGCTCGGCATCAGCGAGCACAAGGGCCTCGCCCGCTTCGAGTCCCTGCAGGCCTACTACACCATCGCCGGACGTGATTTGGAGCGCGAGCTGGTGCCGCTCATGAAGGACCAGCACCTGGGCCTCATGGTGTGGAGCCCGCTCGCCGGCGGCTTCCTCAGCGGCAAGTACCGCCGCGACCAGCAGGGCCCCCAGGGCGCCCGCCGCGCCGAGTTCGACTTCCCGCCCGTCAACAAGGAGCGCGCCTACGACATCATCGATGTCATGGATGGCATCGCGAAGGAGCACGACGTCTCCGTGGCCCGCGTGGCGCTCGCGTGGCTGCTGCACCAGCCGCACGTCACCACCATCATCATCGGCGCGAAGACGGAGCAGCAGCTCGAGGACAACCTCGCGTGCACGAAGCTCAAGCTCACGCCCGAGCAGCTCGCGAAGCTCGACGCCGTCTCCAAGCTCCCGCCGGAGTACCCCCAGTGGATGCTGGAGCGCCAGGGCGGCGACCGCGTGCCGCCCACGAAGTAGCCCTCAGTTCCACGGCAGCGAGGAGCGCTTCCCCCAGTACACCGAAGCCTCCTCCGCCAGTCCCTCCAGCCGCGCCTCCAGCTCCGCGCTCCAGGCCACGGAGCGCGCGGCCAGGTTCTCCCGCAGCTGCTCCACCGTGGACGCGCCGCTGAGCACCACGGACACCCAGGGCCGAGCCAGCACCGCGGCGAGCGCGAGCGCATCCGGTGTCACCCCCGTCTCCGCCGCCAGCTCGCGCAGGGGCCCGGTCTCCGGCCCCGTGTCGCGCGAGGTGAGGCGCCCATTGGCCACCGCCTCCTTGACGATGACGCCCCAGCCCGCCGCGTGGGCCTCCGCGAGCGCGGGCCCGGCGGAGCGCTCCAGCAGGTTCCACGTCGCCTGTACGCAGGAGAACACCGGTGCTCCGTCCACGCGGACCTCCAGTGCCCGCCGCAGCACCTCCCCCTGCGAGGCGCCGCTCAGCGACAGCCCCACGGCGACGCCTTCCTCCCGCAGCCGGACCAGCTCCGCGAGGACGGCCGTGTCGTCCAGCACGCCGCTCTCGAAGGTGGCGGAGTGAATCTGGTACAGCGCCAGGTGGGGCCCCAGCAGCGCCCGGCTCTCCGCGAGCTGGCGCCGCAAGGTGGGCAGGCCGTGGTCCTTCACCTCATGGCGCTCGGCGTCCACGCGCCAGTCGGCGGTGTACGTGTAGCCCCACTTGGAGCCCACCGTGACGTCACCGGGACGCAGGCCCCGCGCCGCCAGCCATGAAGCGAGGAAGGCCTCGGCCCGGCCATAGGAGCGCGCCGCGTCGAAGTAGCGGACTCCGGCGCCGTACGCGGCATCCAGCACGGCATGGGCCCGCCGCTCCATGGCGGAGACGGAGCGGTCCTCGCCGAAGTCCGCGCCATGGCCGAGGGTGATGTAGCCCGGCCGGCCGAGCGCGGCGAGTCCCAGCCCCAGGGAGGTAACGGCGGGCCCGCGGGCCCCGAGCGTCCGAGTCATGTCAGGCTGGATCGTCTTTGAACGGGAGCGCCCAGTCGCCGTCGTACTCCATCTTCATGGGGATGCGCGCCAGGGGAGGGCAGTACCGCAGCGGCTCGTCAATCCGCATGCCCCTGCGCTCGGCGAGCCGCAGCAGCGCCAGCCCTTCGAACCAGATGAACCGGTACGCGACGAACTGGTCTGGCGAGGTGCCCAACCTCACGGCCTGGGCCTCCGTCTCTTCCTCGTGCTGATGGAGGACGCGCTCCAGGGCGGTGAGGAAGCGGCTCCGGTCTCCCGCGAGGAGTGCCCGGAACACCTCCAGCCGATCCGCCTGACTCTCGGCGAGCACGCGCTCGTGCTGGCGGAGGAGGTCCTGGGAGAAGGTCCCTCCGTCCGGCAGCGCGATGAACTCCTGGAGGAGGTGGGCCCACGCGAACTCGTCCTCGTATTCGTCCTCACCCCGCTGGGAGGCGGAGACGCGGCACAGGTCGCGTGCGAGGTCCCAATAGCTGGCCGCCACGGCGCCGAGCAGCGGTATGTTGTCGGAAGCGGGAGGGAGCGCCGCTTCCCGGGTGCGCAGGTGGAGGAGCAGCCGGCGCCAGTTCTCCGCCGCGCAGCCCAGATGGTAGAAGAGGTATTGAGGGCTTCCATCGAGCAGCAGGGTCGTCACTCCCTGGGTGTGGAAGTGCACGCAGGCCTCGCGCACCAGGCCCACGAGCTCCTCCACCGTTCCCTCCGCCAGCACCTCGGGGAAGGCGTCATCGAAGAGGATGTCCAGCGAGTCCGCCGCTTCTTCCCGGAGCGCCGCGAGGTCGAACTCCATCACGCCTCCAGGTTGGTGAAGGAGCCGTCCCAGCCATCCGCCTGCAGCAGCCGGTAGCCGGTGACCTTGCCGGCCTTGAGGGCGTCGGCCACGGTCTGGTCCACCACGTACTTGCGCATCAGGGGCTTGAAGCGGAACAGGCGGGCCCGGGGAGAGATGAGCTCCTTCTTCAGGACGAGGGTGCGGACCCGCTGGATTTCGCTCTCGTCGAAGGGGTCCTTGTCATAGACGGACTTCTCCAGGTCGATGCCGTCCTCGCCGCCGAGCGGGTGGATGATGAAGTACTCGGGACCCACGACCTTGTCCTTGTGGTCCTTCACCGCGACGGGCAGGTACTCGCAGTTGTCCACTCCCACCGAGTCGAGGATGTCCTTCACCTTCTTCGAGGCGATGATGAGGCTCATCGTGTTCGCCACGAAGTCGAAGAGCTTGCGGTGCTTGGGGAAGTCCCTGGAGAACCTCAGGGTGGCCCCCGCCGGGAACTGCGCGGCCTGGGGCTGGTTCTTGAAGAGGCGCCACTTGGATGGCGCTCCCTCCACGTAGGTCTCGATGACAGCGCCCGGGTTGCTGATGGTGTCGAGCATCCAGAACATCCGGTTGTCGGTCGTCATCAGTTCATCGCTCCCTCGGGGAAGCGCCTGCGCCTCCCGGTGCTCGCACGCTTGCCCTTCGAAATGAACTTCACCAGGTTGTCCTTGGGGCGCTTGCCCTGCAGATACAACTTGACCGAGTCCTTGCCCAGGTTCTTGAGCTTGTCCCAGAGGTCATCCTCGACCTTGGTCAGCATCTTGATGAGCTGTGGGTAGAACGCCGCGTGGGGCTTGTCGCTCTCCGTGGCCTCCTTGACCTTGTCCTTCACGCCCTCCAACTCTTCCTTGGAGTGCTTGATGTACTCGGCGTGGCTGCCCACATGCGCCAGCAGGCAGTGGGGGGACACGTCCGAGGTGGGCAGGGGCACGATGTTGTGCCCGTTGTTCACGTCGTAGCCCGACGCGCGAATCAGCTCCTGCTCCTGGTCGTTGAAGTGGGACTGGCTCTTGCTGTCGAAGACCTCGATGGGAATGAGGTGGTGGGCCACCCATCGATACGGCGTGGACGTCGTGAAGAAGAAGTAGAGCTCGGCCTTCGTCTTGTGGGTGAGCTTCTTCGTCAGGAAGAAGCGCTTGTCCTTCCCCGGGAAGCCGCCAGCCTCGGGGAACTCGAAGCACTCCTTCCACTTCGCGCTGTCCTTGACGATGGCCCAGACCGGGCGCTGCTCGGCCAGCTTCTCCACCTTGTCCAGCATCACCTTCTTCTTGGCGTCGTCACAGCCCGAGAAGAGGTAGCTGAAGGGCCACTGGTTGTAGCGCCCCCGGCCTCCATGCTTGTGGACGTACGCGGGGCCTCGGTACTGGTAGTGACCCCTGCGCTTGAGCGGGTCCGGCGTGTTCGCGTGGTTGCTCTTCTGCTCCTGGTCCTTCTTCTTGGCCTGCGCCTCCAGCTCCTGGATGAGCTGGTTGGGGTAGGCCGGGTCCTCCAGCTCGGGGAACTTCTCGTTCTTGAAGGTGTTCTCGTCGACGCTGCTGAAGTTGAAATCGTCGAAGTTGGTCTTCTTCTTGGCGCCGCCGGTTCCGGTCTTGCTCATGAACGACCTTCCTTCTTCGAAGTGGACAGCAGGATGGCCGCCCGTGGCGCCTGCCTGTCTTCCGAGGTGAGCACCACCGCCGAGCGGGTCCGGGCATAGCCGCGCTCGAGTCCCCGGAGTGTGACACAGACGCCCAACGCGCCCGAGACGACTCCCGTCTCACCAAAGCCGAGCGCGGGGAACCAGGTGCGCTCGAGCCTCCACTCGGGACGTTCCGTGCGCAGCCGCAGCAGCAGGTTGCCCCACTCCAGGGCTCGCCGTTGCTCGCCATTGTGGTCGCTCACGAGCAGGGGCTCCTCCGAGGCACTCTCGCCGGGTGGCAGCACCCGCTGGACACAGGCCGCCAGGTCACGGCCATCGGCTCGCTCGGGCTCGGGTGACTCCAACACACACACGTCCTGGAGGAGGACGGGCGACGGGGTGCTCGCATCCGGGTGTCCCGTCACCGGCCGGAGCAGCAGCGCCACCCCGGCCTCACCCGGGACGAAGCCCACGGGGTGGTCCTCCGTTTTGACGCGCCTGGACAAGGCGAGCTGGCCCAGGGTGGGAGCCGACAGCAGGCTGTCCACCGCCACCACCAGGCAGGCTCCCGCCTTCCGGGAGGTGAGGACCTCTCGCGCCGCCTGGAGCGCCTGGGCAAAGGCCACATGGCCCCCCGCGAAGAAGCGCTTTCCTCCCCGCCAGGAAATCCCGAGGTTGTCGAAGGTCTGCCTCAGGACGAACTCGCCGAGCACGTCACGCCTGCGCGCCGCGTCTTCCCGCAGCTCGGCGCGCATCGGGAACTCGCGGGCCAGGGCGTCCGGCAGCACCAGGAAGAGGGGGGTGTCGGCCCCCAACTCCTGGAGCGCCACACGCGCCTGGAGGTCCAGGAGCGTCTCATGGAGGATGGCGGCCAGCCTGCCCGCGGCGGAGAAGCCGAAGGTGACGCCGGGGATGGCGCACGTCACCAGCGGAATGGGGGCATTGTCCTCCTCTGGGAAGTACCGGAATTCACGTGAGGCGCTCGCACGGCTCACCCCCGCTCGGAACGCGGCACAGGCCGTGACGAAAGGCCCCAGGCATGAGCTCATCGCGGCGTCGGCAATCTCCAGCCTCATGGGGTGGAGGATAACCGAGGCGGGGTCCATGCAAACCGCCTGCCCGTACCTGGGGTGAATCCGACGCCGCCGGGGGGTCGGCCCAGGCATCCAGCCTGTCACGGCACTTCCGGGAGGACCGACCCTGCGGGTGGACAGTCCCGATGCAGTCGATATTCTTCGGTCCGCATGGCGTTAGCCGTGGATGAATTCCACGGTGCCCACGTGAGGTCCGTTCGGAGCGCACCCCCTTGGCTCCAAACGCTCGCGTGGAAGGAGTGCGGTTGCCCGGACGACCTTGGAGGTCCGGCGTGCGGCGGCTCCGTTGCATCGTGGGGGGCCTGCTCGGGCCCCGGGGGGTTGAAGTAATCCCGGGGCCCGAGAGTCCTCGTCTCAGTCGTCACCTCGCTACGGCTGGGACTCGGCTGCCCGCGTGGGCGCGCCCGCCGCGAAGGACAGCAAGTACGCCGGCTCGTCTTTCGTAATCTCCCCGAGCAGCTCCTCCGCCAGCGAGTACAGCGGCCACCGCTCCATGGCCGTCTTCCGGAACTGGTCGATGGCGCCCTCCAGCGCTTCAATCCGAGCGAGCGCCGCGGTCCGGCCCAGCTCGTCCTCCGCGTCCTGCGCGCCGCTGCGCATGAGCTGCAGGCCCGCCATGCGCTCCATCATGGTGGGCTGGGCGGCCATGCGCGCGCCGATGTCGCGGGTGACGCGGCCCAGCCGCTTGCGTCCCTCGGCAGACACCATGCCGCGCGTGCCCACGTTGCGCGTGCGCAGAATCCACGAGCCCCGGTCCACCACGCTGCGCGACACCGCGCTCATGGCCATGGCGCTGGCATCCGGCACGCCAGCGTCCGTCAGCTGCTTGCGCGCCCGCTGGTACAGCTCGGCGAACGAGTTCTCCCGCCACACCGGCAGCGTGGACACCTTCTCCAGCGCGTCCTGCTCCGCGTCCGTCATCTGCGAGCCCTGCTCGGTGTCACCCAGGAGCACCAGCAACTGGAGCTGCATGGACTGGGGGTGCGCCGCCGCCAGGGCCTCCAGCTTCTGGCGGAACACCTTGCGCGCCTCCTCGTGCGAGGACTCGGGCAGCGCGTCGCCGCGCAGCGCGTCCATCACCGCCAGGTAGAGGGCCGGGTCCTCCAGCTTGGGAACCCGGGCCAGCAGGAAGAGCGCCTTCTCCGAGTCCAGCCGCCGCGCGCCGAGCGCCAGCAGCAGCTTCACGTCGTCCGAGGCGCGCGCCCAGGCGGCCTGCTGCGCCTCCGCCTCGGCCGGGTCTGGCGGCAGGGGCGTGGCGCCGGGCAGCAGCTGGCTCTTGCTCAGGTCCGGCCGGCCCTGGGCCACCCACGCCTCGCGGAAGGCCTGCTGCCAGCCGGTGCCGGCGCGCCGCAGCTCGCGCATCTTCCGCAGCAGCGCCACCTCCGGGGCCTTGGGCGCGGCGTCCTCCAGCTTCTCGAAGGCGGCATCGGTCTCCGCGTCGTTGCCCGCCTCCACGCCGAGGCAGGCCTGGAGGAAGAGGGCGGGCGCGTGGTCCGGCTTCAGCTTGAGGGCCTCGGCCAGCTTCGCGCGGGCCTCGTCGGGCTTGCCGGTGGCGGCGGCCCGGGCGGCGCGGTCCGTGTGGAGCAGCACCTCCATGGGGGCCTGGGGCCGCGCGGGCTTCGCCGCGTGCTCCGTGTCGTGGTCGTCGTGCCCGTGCGCGTCTCCCTTCTTCGGGGGTGAGCCGAGGCGGCCTCCCCCGAGGATGAAGGCCGCGGCCAGCACCGCCACCACCATGCCGCCAATGCCGAAGAGCAGCGTCTTGCGGCGGGGAGAGGGGCTGGAAGGGGAGGAGGACGTCGGGTCCGTCATGGGG
>NZ_JABBJJ010000107.1 GCF_012933655.1 Pyxidicoccus fallax
GGCTCCGGCAGGCCGCGTGAGCCTCGGGCGGAGGCTGAGCCCGCGGAGGGCGCCAGAAGGCCGCGTGAGCCCGGGGGCGGCCGAGCCGCTCGATGGTCTCTCTCGGACCTTGTGAGCCCGCCGGACGGCGGACCGCGAGACGCTCAGCCCACGGCGGGCGCGTGATACACCTCCGCGCCCGCCACCACCGTGGCCACCACCTGCGCCTCCGCCAGCGCCTTGGGCGGACCCTCCAGCGGGTCCGCCGTCAGCGCCACGAAGTCCGCGTCCAGTCCGGGCGAGAGCCGCCCGCGCCGTGACTCCTCGAAGGACGCCCACGCGGGCCCCACCGTGAAGCCCTCCAGCGCCTCGCGCGGCGTCAGCCGCTCCTCCGGCCACCACCCGCCCTCCGGCCTCCCCGCCGCGTCCTGCCGGGTGATGGCCGCGTACAGCCCCGCCAGCACGTCTGGATTCTCAATCGGGAAGTCGCTGCCCAGCGCCAGGTGCGCGCCCGAGTCCCGCAGGCTGCGCCACGCGTAGGCCCCCTTCAGCCGCTCGCGCCCCAGCCGCGCCTCCGCCCAGGGCATGTCGCTGGTGGCGTGGGTGGGCTGCACGCTCGCCACCAGCCCCGCCGCGCCCAGCCGGCGGATGTCCTCCAGCCGGAGAATCTGCGCGTGCTCCACCCGGTGCCGCAGCGCCTGCGTCCCCGTCTCCGCCGACGCGCGCAGCAGCACGTCCACCACCAACGTATTGGCACGGTCTCCAATGGCGTGGATGCACACCTGGAAGCCCCGCGCCATGAAGGCCCGGGCCCGCGCCTCCAGCTCCTCGGGCGGCATCAGCAGCAGGCCGCGCTGTCCCGGCTCGTCGCAGTAGTCCTCGTGCAGCGCCGCGCCCCGGCTGCCCAGCGCGCCGTCCGCCAGGAACTTCACCGAGCGCATCGCCAGCATCCGCCCCTGCCACGGGCCCTGCTTCAGGTACTCGTGCCGCTCGTCACCCTGCCCCGCCGCCATGGCGTACACGCGCAGGGGCAGCGTGCCGGCCGCGTCCCACTCCTGGAGCAGGCGGAAGGCGTCCAGGTCCATGCCCGCGTCGTGCACGCCCGTCAGCCCCACCTGGGCGCAGCGCAACAGCGCCGCGCGCAGCCGCGTCTCCAGCTGCGTGCGCGTGGGCGGCGGAATCACCGCGGCCACCACGTCCATGGCGTTGTCCACCAGCACGCCCGTGGGCTCGCCGCGCGCGTCCTTCAGGATGCGGCCCCCCTCTGGGTCCGGGGTGTCCCGCGTGATTCCCGCGCGCCTCAGCGCCTCGCCGTTCACCCAGGCCGCGTGGTGGTCCACCCGCGTGAGGAACACCGGCGTCGTGGGGAAGCGCGCGTCCAGCGCCGCCCGGCCGGGGAACGCGCCGCCCGGCCACTCGTTCTGGTCCCACCCCTTCCCCAACAGCCAGTCCCCCTGGAAGCTGGACTCGGGTGCCTGCGTCAGCCGGCGCACCACCTCGTCCACCGACGCGGCCTTCTCCAGCCGCACCGTCGTCAGGCTGCGCCCCAGGCCGTGGATGTGCGCGTGCGCGTCCACCAGTCCCGGCACCACCGTGGCGGGGCCCAGCTCCACCTCGCGGGCACCAGGCCCCACCGCGGCCCGCACCTCCGCCTTCGTGCCCACCGCCAGGAGCTTCCCATCGCGCACCGCCAGCGCCCGCGCCATGGGCCGCTGCGGGTCCAGCGTCCACACCCGCTCCGCCATGTAGACCGTGGTCTCCACCGTGCTCCCTCCGTGTGTCTCCGGGCGTACCCGGACCCTGGCCCGGCGCCGCGCGCACTCTGCGCGAGCCGGTAGGGTGGTGTCACGAGGCGAGCGGCGAAGGAGTCCTGCCAGCCGCGCTATTGCGTATCCGTCTCCGTATCTGTCCCCGTCTCCGTGCCTCCGTCCGTCGCGGGCAGGGGCGTGGCGGGCCCGGGCGGGTTGTCTGGCACGGTCTGGATGGGCTCGCGAGCCTGGTCCGGCCCCTCGATGGGCGTATTGTTCTCCGTCCCGGGGGGCTGCGTCGTCCGACAGGCAAGGGGTACGGCGGCCAGGCACAGGGCAATGAGAACGGCACGACGCATGGAGCCTCCAAATCAGGTTGCGGCCGGACCCTAGGGAGGGCGCCTCCTGGCGACAATGTGCTGCGTGGACCCAACGTCCACCAGCGGATGCACGTCCCGCCAGTCAGGCCCTCCCTCCACGCTCCGGGCACCGTCCCAGCCTCGGAGAGCTGCGGAAGCCGCCTCGAACCATGCCCACCGTTTCCTCGGAACGCATTTCCCTTCCGGGAGCAGGGGCCATGCTGGACGTCGTGGATGTCGGCAAACGCTCGCTCGCGGCCTACCGAGGCGTCGCCCCCGACGCGCAGCTCGACGAGCTGCTCCACCTCGCGGACCGCCTGCGCGGCGCGCGCTGCATGCACCTCAACGCCACCTCCTACGGCGGTGGCGTCTCCGAAATCCTCCGCACGCTGGTGCCCCTCTACAACGACCTGGGCCTCAACGCGGACTGGAAGCTCATCCACGGCGACGAGACCTTCTTCCAGGTCACCAAGCGCATCCACAACGGTCTCCAGGGCGCCCCCGGCGAACTCACCGAGTCCGACAAGGCCATCTACCTGGCCAACGCGCAGCTCAACGCCAGCCGCCTCATCAGCGACTCCGAGGACTACGACTTCATCTTCGTCCACGACCCGCAGCCCGCCGTGCTCGCCGCCATCTCCCCGCTGCGCGACGCGCGCTGGATATGGCGCTGCCACATCGACACGTCCCATCCGAACCCCAGCTTCTGGGAGTTCCTCTCCCCGTACCTGGGCGCCTACGACGCCGCCGTCTTCACCCTCCAGGACTTCATCCCGCCCGAGCTGCCCATCCACGACGTCCACGTCTACCCGCCCGCCATCGACCCGCTCAGCCCGAAGAACTACCCGCTGCCCGTGGAACTCGCCCGGCACGTGCTGGAGTGGATTGGCATCCGCATGCACCGCCCCCTGGTCACCCAGGTGGGCCGCTTCGACCGGTGGAAGGACCCGCTCGGCGTCGTGCACGCGTACCAGCGCGTGCGGCCCCACATCCCGGACCTGCAGCTCGCCCTCGTCGGCTCGCTCGCCCTGGACGACCCCGAGGGCTGGGAGGTGTACGAGGAGGTCCGCGCCGCCACCGCGGGAGACCCGCTCATCCACGTGCTCACCAACCTCGTCGGCGTGGGCAACATCGAGGTCAACGCGCTGCAGGCCCTCTCCAACGTCGTCGTGCAGAAGTCGCTGCGCGAGGGCTTCGGCCTCGTCGTCTCCGAGGCCGTATGGAAGGGCACGCCCGTCATCGGCGGGCGCGTGGGCGGCATTCCCCTGCAGCTCCCGGAGGACACCGGCGGCGTCCTCGTGGACACCGTGGAGGAGTGCGCCGAGGCCCTGCTCCACCTGCTGCGCCAGCCGGAGGAGGCGCAGTTGCTCGGGGCGCGTGGCAGGGAGCACGTCCGCGAGCACTTCCTCATGCCCCGGCTGCTGCTGGACCACCTGCGGCTGTTGAACCATCTGGCCACCGCGCGGCCCCTCCCACCGCGCGACATCATCCCCGCCTCCCTGGCCCAGGTGGGGCTGCCGGGGGTGTGACATGCGGGCGCGCTCGACAGCGAGACTTCGCGGCGCCGCGCTCCTCGGCGTCCTCGCCGTGGTGCTGCTCGCGGGGGCACCTTCCGCGTCCGACGCACCGGCGCGCGTGGCGGCGTCCACCGTGGCCCGCTGCGAGCTGGACGGCGTGGTGGATGCTGGCTCCGGCGACTACCTGGCGGACTGCGTGGCGCGCGCGGAAGCGGGCGGCCATGGCGCGCTGCTGGTGCGCCTGGACACGCCGGGTGGCTCGCTGGACGCCACGCGCCACATCGTCCGGGCCTTCCTCGCCGCGCGCGTGCCGGTGCTCGTCTGGGTGGGGCCCTCCGGAGCGCACGCCGGAAGCGCGGGTGTCTTCGTCACGCTGGCCTCGAATCTCGCCGCCATGGCGCCGGGCACCAACATCGGCGCCGCGCACCCCGTCGTCGGCCTGGGCGGGCAGGACCCGGAGGCGGCCGGTGGCGAGCACCTGGCGAAAAAGGTGGAGAACGATGCCGTCGCCTTCGTGGAGAGCATCGCCCGCCAGCGCGGACGTAACGTGGAATGGGCCGCGTCCGCCGTGCGCGACAGCGCCAGCGTCCCCGCCGAGCGCGCCCGCGAGCTGCGCGTGGTGGAGCACGTGGCCTCCACCGAGGCGGACTTCCTCACGTGGGCCGATGGACGGAAGGTGGAGGTGGCCGGCGGCGACACCGTGCGGCTGGCGACTCGGGACGCCTCCGTGGTGGACCTGTCGCCCACGCTCTCGCAGCGGGTGGTGCACGCGCTCGCGCACCCGTCCGTCGTCTATCTCCTGTTCATGGTGGCCGCGCTGGGACTGGTGGCGGAGCTGTCCCATCCAGGGGCGCTCGTGCCCGGGCTCATCGGGCTGGTGGCGCTGGTGCTCGCGCTGGTGGCTTCGTCCGCGCTGCCGGTGCGCGCCGGAGCGCTGGCGCTGCTGCTGGTGGGCGCGGGCCTCATCATCGCGGAGCTGTTCGTCACCAGCGGGCTCCTGGGCGCGGCGGGCGTGGTGCTGCTGGCGCTGGGAGGCCTGTTCCTCGTGGACCGCTTCGACCCGGGCTGGTTCGTGGACCGCTCGTTCCACCTGTCGTGGCAGTGGGTGGTGCCCACCACCGCGGTGCTCGCGGGCGCCGCCGCCTACGTGGCGTACCGCGGGGCCCAGACGCGCCGGCTGCCACAGCAGGCGGGCGACGCGGGCCTCGTGGGCGAGCAGGGCACCGTGCTCGCTCCCGTCAGCCCCGAGACGGGCGAGGTGTTCGTCCACGGCGAGCGCTGGCGCGCCACCTCGCCCGCCCCCATCCGCCCCGGCGCTCACGTGGTGGTGCGCCGCGTGGAGGGACTCACCCTTTTCGTCGACGAGGTGAAGACATGACCGACCTGACCGGACTGCTGGGCACGCTCGTCCCCATCGCCATCGTTTTCCTGCTGTTCCTCTCCGGGGTGCGCATCGTCAACGAGTACCAGAACGGCGTCGTGTTCCGGCTCGGGCGCTACGTGGGCCTCAAGCGCGCGGGCTTCCGCTGGCTCATCCCCTTCGTGGAGCGCATGGTCATCATCGACCTGCGCACCGTCGCGCGCGACGTGCCCCCGCAGGACGTCATCACCCACGACAACGTCAGCGTGAAGGTCAACGCCGTCGTCTACTTCCGCGTCATCCACGCCGACAAGGCCGTGCTCCAGGTGGAGGACTACCTCTACGCCACAAGCCAGCTCGCGCAGACCACGCTGCGCGCCATCCTCGGTCAGGTGGAGCTGGACCAGCTCCTCAGCGAGCGCGAGCGCATCAACCGCGAAATCCAGCAGGTGCTCGACGCGCACACCGACCCGTGGGGCATCAAGGTCTCCAACGTGGAGGTGAAGCACATCGACCTGCCGGCGGAGATGCAGCGCGCCATCGCCCGGCAGGCCGAGGCCGAGCGCGAGCGCCGCGCGAAAATCATCGCCGCCGAGGGTGAGCACCAGGCCGCCGAGAAGCTCGCCATGGCCGCCGACGTGCTCAGCCGCAATCCCTCCACCCTGCAGCTGCGCTACCTCCAGACGCTGGTGGAAATCACCAGCGGCGGCAACCACACCATCCTCCCCATCCCCCTGGACCTGCTGCGCATGATTGGAGTGAGTCGGGGCCAGCCCGGCGTGGGCGGAGGGGAGCGCTCCATCGATGGCCACGACGTCGAGGACGAGGAGGCACCTCCCGTCGGCGGGCTGAGCTGACGCGGGGCGCGCGTCAGGACGGTGGCGACTCCTCCAGCTCCCGCCGCTCGAGCGCGATGGCCCGGCGGGACAGCCGCAGCGACGCCAGCGCCAGCAGCGCCATGGCCCCCAGGAGCGCCACGCCGAGGGAGAAGGGCACCACCGGCAGGGCCTCGGGGATGCTCACGTGGCGTTTGACGAGGTACAGCAGCGACGTCACCACGAACGACAGCAGCGCCGCGTAGGTGAAGCCGATGGCCCGCGCGAGCAGCGCATGGCGCCGGTCGAGGATGGCCACCTCTTCGCGCAGAATCGGACGCCGAGGGTGCCCCTCCGGCAGCGTGCGCCACTCGCGCATCATGTCCCGCATGCGCGTCGTCATTCGCGCAATCTGGTTGTCCAGCCCCGTCGCCAGGATGCCGCACCCCGACACCATCACCGCCGGCGTCACCGCCGTGCCGATGAGCCGGATGGACGAGAGGTCCAAGCCTTCCGCGCCGCCGTTCATGCCCCCTTCTGTTCCATCCCTCCCCGGATGACGCAACCCGTCTTCCACGGCCGGGGCCGCCCGGGCCCCTTCTCGACAGTGCCTCCACCCGCCGGGCGGCGTTCCGACAGCGGAACTGTCGAGACCTCACCCGAGCTGGGATGAACGCGACACCTGCCAGTGCCACCGCCAAATCGACACTGGCATCTTGACACTAAAGCTGTCGGGTCTTACTGTCAGGAGCATGAGGCCGCCGATGACACAGACCGAATGGAAGCTGGCGGAGCTGGCCGAGGAGGCGGGCGTCTCGCCTCGCACGGTGCGCTACTACGTCCAGCGCGGGCTGCTTCCCGCGCCGCCCTTCCGGGGGCCGGACACCGTGTACGGGGAGGAGCACCTCATCCGCCTCAAGGCCATCCGGGTGCTCCAGGCGCGGTTCCTGCCCCTGGACGCCATCCAGGTGGAGCTGCAGCGGCTGTCGCTGGACGAGCTGCGCAAGCTCGCCGCCTCGGAGGCCACCCCGACGCCGCCGGCATACGACGGGCCGGTGGTGCCCCGCATCATCGGCGACCCGCCGGTACCGGCTCCCGGGGTGGTGTCCCCGAAGCCGACGGTGATGGCACGCTATCAGCGCTGGGAGCTGGCCCCTGGGCTGGAGCTGCACGTGTCGGAGGGGGCCGACGCGAAGGTTCGGGCGCTCGCGGAACGCGTGCGCGCCCTCATCGAGGAGTTCCAGGAAAGGGAGAAGCCATGAAGACGGAGCAGGCAGGGTTGTACACGCGCGAGGGCGCGCAGGTCCCCCTCCAGGGCGTCGAAGTCACGGGTGAGCTGCTGGGCGGACATGCGCGCGTGCGCGTGCGCCAGCGCTACCGCAACGGTGAGTCGCGCCCGGTGGAGGCCGTCTACACCTTCCCGCTGCCCTCGGACGGCACCCTCTCCGCCTTCTCCATGACGTGCGCGGGCCGCCGCGTGGAGGGCGTGGTGAAGGAGCGCGAGGAGGCCTTCCGCGCCTACGACGACGCCATCACCGCCGGCCACGGCGCGGCGCTGCTGGACCAGGAGCGCCCCAACGTCTTCACCGCGCAGGTGGGCAACCTGCTGCCCGGCGAGGAGACGGTGGTGGAGGTGGAGTTCCTCCAGGCCGTCACCGCGGAAGAGGGCTGCGTGCGGTGGATGCTGCCCACGCTGGTGGCGCCCCGCTACATCCCCGGCGCGCCCTCGGGGGACCGCACCGCCCACGGCAGCGTGGACCCGACGAACCGCGTGCCGGACGCGGACCGGATTACCCCTCCCATCGGCAACGTGCACTACGGCCTGCGCATGGACCTGCTGGTGGACCTGGGTCGCGAGGTGGTGGTGGAAAGCCCCTCGCACGTCATCACCGTCAACCGCGAGGGCGGCACGCGGATGCGCGTGGGCTTCACGCGCGGCGAGGTGTCGCTGGACCGCGACCTGGTGCTCAGCCTGCGCAGCTCGGACACGAGCGCCGTCTTCACGCCGCTCGTCACGCATCGCAAGGACGCCTCGGGGCCGGGCACCTTCGCCCTCACGGTGATTCCGGACCTGCTGTCCATGGCCTCCGCGCCGCCGAAGCAGGAGGTGGTGTTCGTGGTGGACGTGTCCGGCTCCATGGAGGGGGAGAGCCTGCCCCAGGCGAAGGCCGCGCTGCGGCTGTGCCTGCGCCACCTGCGCGAGGGAGACCGCTTCAACGTCATCGCCTTCAACAGCAGCTACCGGAGCTTCCAGTCGCAGCCGGTGCCCTTCACGCAACGCACGCTGGAGGAGGCGGACCGGTGGGTGGCCGCGCTCCGGGCGGACGGTGGCACGGAGTTGCTCGAGCCCATGCAGGCCGCGGTGCGGGCCGCGCCGGACGGCGTGGTGGTGCTGCTGACGGACGGACAGGTGGGCAACGAGGATGAAATCCTCAAGGCCGTGCTGGCCGAGCGGAAGACGGCGCGCCTGTACTCGTTCGGCATCGGCACCAACGTGAGCGACGCGCTGCTGCGCGACATGGCGAAGCAGACGGGCGGCGCGGTGGAGTTCATCCACCCGGGCGAGCGCATCGACGACAAGGTGGTGGCGCAGTTCTCCCGCGCGCTCGCGCCGCGCGTCACCGATTTGGAGGTGACGTTCGACGGAGTGGAGGGCGTGGAGCTGGCCCCGACCGAGCTGCCGCCCATGGTGGACGGCGTGCCCTGGACGCTCCTCGGCCGCTACCCCACGCCGGGCGCCGGCAAGGTGACGCTGCGCGGGAAGTCGGGCCGCGAGCCCTTCGCGCTCACCGTGCGCGTGGACTTCCCCGCCGCGTCGGACCGGCCGGCGGTGGAGAAGTTGTGGGCGGCGGAGCGCATCCGCGGCTGGGAGGCCGCGCAGCTCACCGGCCGCCGCGCCGAGTCCATGAAGAAGCGCATCGTGGAGCTGGCCGTCGCGCATCAAATCGTCACCCGCTACACCTCCTTCGTGGTGGTGGAGGAGCGCACGGCGGAGCGGCGGGCGTCGGGCCAGCCCGAGACGCGCGTCATCCCGGTCAACGCGCCCGCGGGTTGGGCCATGTTCGACACGGCGAAGGAGGAGGCGGAGCTGGGCGCCCTCCCGCGCACGCGAGGCATCGTCGGAAAGCCCATGGCTCCCGGAATGCCCCAGGGCATCCCCGTGCCGCCTCCGGCCGCGGCGCCCATGCCCGTCTTCGCCGGTCCGGCACGGTCCGTGGTCCCGCCTTCGCTGCGCCGGCCCGCGGCTCCGGCTCCGAAGAAGGTCATGAGCGCCCCGGCGCCCGCGAGCAGCAAGGGGGGCTTCCTCTCCAAGCTCTTCGGCTCTGGCGGCGCGCCGCCGGAGCCCCAGCCCTTCGCCGATGATGAGAGCCTGAGGGAGGGCGCCTCGTACGACACGGGCGCGTACCCCGCGATAGAAGAGGATGACGCACTGTTCGCCTCCGCGGAGGAGCCGGCCGAGCTGGAGGCGCCCGTCGAACTCGAGCAGGAGAAGGCCCGCCGTGGCCCGGGCGCGGAGGCGCTGCTGGGACGGCAGCTCGCCAACGGCCTGTGGGACGGCCCGGGCGCGGGTCCGGAGCCGGTGCGCCAGGCGCGCGCCACGGCGCTCGCGCTGCTGGAGCTGCTGCGCGAGGGCATCACCAGCAGCCACCCGCTGCACGGCGCGCAGGTGAAGAAGGCGGTGGAGGCGCTGCTGTCGCTGGCCTCCAGCCTCACGGGCGCGCCCGAGGTCGCGGAGCTGGCGCTGGGCGTGGCGTGGCTGGCCGCGGCCGGCCCGCGCACCCGCGGGCGCATCGAGCAGGCCGCGAAGCCGCTGGCCGGACTCAATGGACGCATGGGCAACGAGGTCGCCCTGCGCGAGCACGTGGACGCACTGGCCGCGCGCTGACGCGGCGGGTCGTTGCACGACACTCCGGGCCCCGGCTCCCCACGCCAGCATCGTGGGGGCCGGGGTCCTCGCTTACAGTGCGCGCGACATGACGCTCGCCACCCTGCTGCTGGTCACCCTCGTCACCGCCCAGGCCCCTGCCACGCCGCGGACTCCGGAAGCTCCCGCGGAGTCGTCCACCGTCAGCGCTCCTCCCCTGGTGGGCACGCCCGAGGCCTGCTCCGCCAGCGCGGAGAGCGACTACACGGCGGGCTTCGATGCGCTCGTGGAGGGCAGGGACCGGGAGGCGCTGGAGTCCTTCGAGCGCGTGCTGTCCGCCTGTCCGCAGCACCCGTACGCCACGGAGTTGCTGCGGCTCGCGCGGACGCGGCTCATCCCGGGAGGCCGGCTGGCCGCGGCGGCCGCGAGCGAGCGGGGTCCCGAGGGCCGCTCCGACAGCGGGCTCGCGGCGATGACGGTGGTGCAGACGCTGCACGGCGCGGCCCAGGGCATCCTCCTGTGCGCCATCGCCGAGTGTAGTGCCCAGGGCGTCGCGGCCGCGTCGGTGCTGGGCGCGGGAGCGGGCGCCGCCACCGTGCTGCTGCTCGCCAAGGGGTCCGGGGTGACGTCTGGCCAGGCCGCGGCCATCAACTCCGGCACGGTGTGGGGCTTCTGGTTCGGCATCGCGTCGCTGCTCGCGTTCGACCTGGGCGGGGACGACGCCATCGGCACGGTCATGCTCGGCGGGGCGGGCTTCACGGGCGTGGGCATCCTGCTGGCCCTCACCGCGCGGCCCACCGCGGGCCAGGTGTCCATGGCCAACTCGGGCGCCCTGTGGACGGGCGTGGTGACGGCGCTGCTCCTGGCCACGTCGGACAGCGACGACACGGAGACGTTCTTCGCCGTCGAGCTGGGGGCCACGGCCGCGGGGCTCGTCGTGCTGGGCGCGCTGTCCACCACCTTCGAGGTGTCACGTGGGCGGATGCTCATCATCGACGCGGGCGGCATCATCGGAGGGCTGCTGGGCGCGGCCAGCACCTTCGTGCTCGCCGGTGAAAACGCGGGAGACGAAATCCTCGTGGGCACCGCCGCCGGCGTCGTGGGGGGACTGGCCCTCACCGCGTACCTCACGCGCGACTTCGACACGCCGGATGCGCCCCAGGCGGTGCTGACGCCCACGCTTCTGGGACGTGACGGCATGGGCCTGGCGGTGGTCGGCCGGTTCTAGGCGTGTCACCGGCCATGCCGCGCAAGGAGCCCCGGGCCGAGCCGCCCACCACGCCGGACGGGCGCTACATCGTGGTGGACGGCCGGTTGTGGCGGCGCTCCAACCCGGCGCTCGGGCCCCGGCAGCGCGCGCTGCTGGTGGAGGTGCTGATGCGGGCGCGGCGGGAGGTGGGCCGCGCACTCCGGGCGGGTGACGCGGCGGCGGAGCGCGGGGCCCGGGAGCGCGTGCATCGCGCGAAGGTGGCGCTCGGCGAGCGGGGGCCTCCGTGGTGGACGGATGGCGCTCCGGACTTCAATCGCCACCTCGTCGCGGGGACGCCGTACGCCGCGTGGTTCGCGTCGCTGACGCGGTAGAGGCGCGGGGCCGGTTTGAAGATGCACCGGAGCAAGCCGTAGGTTTCCAGGTATGGCCCGCCCCGTGCCGCCCTCCACTCCAGCCAGGCCGAGCGCCCGCTCCGCGGTCGGGAGGGGGCTTCTGCGCGCCGCGACCTGGGTGGGACTGCTCCTGGCCCAGGCCGCGGGAGCCGCTTCCACCCCGGAGCAGGAGGTGCGCTTCGGCGGGACCGTGAAAGCGTGGGTCAGCGCTTCCTCCACGCTGAAGTCCCGGACGCCGGGCCGCTACGACGCGCGGAACGCGTTCGACGGCAACCCGGCCACCGCCTGGGTGGAGGGCGCTCCAGGAACCAAGGACGCCCGGCTCTCGGTGTTCCTGGACGAGCGGGTACAGCTCCATGGCATCGTCCTGTGGCCGGGTTATGCGAAGTCGCTCACCACCTTCCACGACAATGCCATCCCCGGCCGGCTCTCGCTCGACCTCAGCGAGGGGGGCGAGGAGCCCACGCCGCTCCGGCTCGATGAGCTCTACTACCGCTTGGAAGTCGTCAGCCGCCGGGGCCAGCCACGCCGCTGCGCCAGCGTGGCCAAGGACCCGGTCAACCTCAGTCCCCGGCTCATGCTTTCCACGGCCCTTGGCGCGGTCCAGGCCTTTCAGCTGTCGCTGGAGGCACTGCCCACGGACATGCACCGCCCCCGGTACGCGGACCTGGCGCTGTCGGAGTGGACCCCGCTCTTTCGCATCGTGGACGAGGAGCACGAGGAATTCGTGGAGGTCCCCTCCCCCCTCACCTCGCCGCTGCGGGAGATTTCGAAGCTGCTGCTCGACTACGGGCCTGAGAGGACGAGCCATCCCGAGCGACTTCCCCTGGCGCCGGAGGCGCGGCTGGACTCTTTCTTCGACATGAGCCTGCCGGACCTGCCCGACTGGGCCCGGGAGGCCCTGCACGCCGACTTCCGCAAGCACAAGGCCGAGCCCTCCCAGGACGCGCTCACCCAGTTCGGCAACGCCGTGTCCGGCCATTTCTTCAACCGGTTCGTCACCGTGCAGTCGCTCGCGGACAAGGGGTACCGGCTCATCGGTGGGCCCTACGTGCTCCGCCGCGAGGTTCCCCGGGCGAAATCCCATGTCGCGGAATACGCCTTCGTTTTCCCGGTCCTCACCTTGAACGCGGCATTCCAGGTGACGAAGGTCGAGCTGAAGACCTCGGGCCTCCAGGGCGAAAACTGCGAGCGCTCGCTGCCGTAGTTTCCAGGCGTGGCCCACTCCGTGAGGACCTCGCAAAGCCAGGCAAGCGGCTCATGACGAATCCCCTGAACTACCGCCTTGGCGTGGTGCAGGCGAGAAACTCCAGGCCGTGCTTCGAGACCGGGGCGCGCCCCCCACCCAGGATGCCGTCACGCAGTTTGGCAAAACCGTCGCCGAGCAGTACTTCGGAATCGCCATCACCGTGCAGTCCCTTCCAGAGGGGGCGGTCCGGTTGATTGGCGAGCCCTATGTGCTCCAGCACGAACCATCCAGCCTGCCCCCGGGTGCCGAGCAGGTGGCGGTCTTCTCGGTGCTCACGTTGAATGCCTCACTCCAGGTCACGAGGCTGGAGTTGCGGACCCCGAGCCTCACCGGACAGTGCTGCGAGCAATCCCTGCCTTCCTGGTGAAGGCCGTGACGAGCCGAGGCCGTTTGAATACGCACCGGAGCAGGCCGTAGGTTTCGGGTATGACCCACCCCGTGCCGCCCTCCACTTCAGCCAGGCCGAGCGCCCGCTCCGCCGCCGGGCGAGGGCTCTTGTGCGCCGCGACCTGGGCGGGACTGCTCCTGGCCCAGGCCGCGGGAGCCGCTTCCACCCCCCCGGAGCAGGAGGTGAACGTCAGCGGGGCCATGAAGGCGTGGGTCAGCGCCTCCTCCACGCTGAAGTCCCGGACGCCGGGCCGCTACGACGCGAGGAACGCGTTCGACGGCAACCCGGCCACCGCCTGGGTGGAGGGCGCTCCGGGAACCGAGGACGCCTGGCTCTCGGTGCACCTGAACAAGCGGATACAACTCCATGGCATCGTCTTGTGGCCGGGCTACACGAAGTCGCTCACCACCTTCCGCGACAATGCCATCCCCGGCCGGATTTCGATCGACTACAACGAAGTGGGCGAGGAGCGCACGTCGCTCCGGCTCGATGAACTCTACTACCGCTTGGAGGTCGTCAGCCGCCGGGGCCAGTCGCGGCGCTGTGCCAGCGTGGCCAAGGACCCGGTCAATCTCAGCCCCCGGCTCCTGATTTCCCAGTCTCTTGGCGCGGTCCAGGGCTTCAAGCTTTCTCTGGAGGCGCTGCCCACGGATATGCACCGTCCCCGGTACGCGGACCTGGCGCTGTCGGAGTGGACTCCGCTCTTCCGCATCGTGGACGAGGAGCACGAGGAATTCGTGGAGGTCCCCTCCCCGCTCACCTCGCCGCTGCGGGAGATTTCGGAGCTGCTGCTCGACTACGGGCCTCAGAGGACCCGCCATCCCGAGCGCCTTCCGCTGGCTCCGGGGGCACGGCTGGACTCCTTCTTCGACATGAGCCTGCCGGACCTGCCCGACTGGGCCCGGGAGGCCCTGCACGCCGACTTCCGCAAGAACAAGGCCGAGCCCTCCCAGGATGCGCTCACCCAGTTCGGCAACGCCGTGTCCTCCCAGTTCTTCAGCCAGTTCGTTACCGTGCAGTCGCTCGCGGACAAGGGGTACCGGCTCATTGGTGGGCCCTTCGAGCTCCGCCGCGAGGTTGCCGGGGCGAAATCCCGCGTCGTGGAATACGCCTACGTCTTCCCGGTCCTCACCCTGAACAGCGCGTTCCAGGTGACGAAGGTCGAGCTGAAGACCTCGGGCCTCCAGGGCGAGAACTGCGAGCGCTCGTTGCCCGCCCTCTGAGTCCCGTGAAGCCGCGCCCTTCAGGCCCGGCTCATCCGCCCTGGGCCACCGGCTCCTGGCCCATGACGAACCCCCCCGTCCAGGGCTTGTTGGCGTCGTCCTTGAACTGGCTCTTCAGCTCCTCCAGCCGCGGCGCGGCCATTTCGACGAGGGTGTAGTCGAACTTCACCTTGCAGGTCCCATACAGGTCGCAGCTCCGGACGAAGTCCGCCCGGAAGTGCTGCGCGCGCTCTCGCAGGAACTCCCGCATGCGCCGGAGCGTGGCCTCGTCGAGCCCCCGGGTCTTCTCGCGCTCCGCCTGTTCCTCCTCCAAGGCCTTCTGCTTCGCTTGAGCCTTGTCCAGGCCCTCATTGCCTTCCTTCTTCTCTTTCAGGAGGGCCTCGATTCCCGCGCGTGCCTTCGGGCTCAGCGGCTTCTTGCCCTTCTCCGGCACCGCATCGAGCTGGGCCTGGAGGCGCTCCACCTCCTTCTCGAGCGCGCTCACCCGCTTCCGGGCATCGATGATTTCGTCGGGCAGCTCGGCCAGGCGGACCTCGTTCTCGGCATCCAATGCGCAGTCCACCAGGGGCTGCTGCTGGGTCGTCAGCTCCTGGATGCGTGTATCGAGCTTTTGAATTTGCGCGGCAGTCTCGGGAGCCTGGGACTTCGCCCGCTGTGAGGCCAGGTTCGAGAGCAGCCCCTCTTCCTTCTTGGTCAGGGGCTGTACCTTGGGATTGGCGGCGCGGGCCTTCGCAGTGGCCGTCTGGTCTCTGCGGGCCTCCAGCGCTTCGAGCTGCGCCTGCTCCTCGGGAGTCAGCTCGAGGGCAGCCCGCTCCTTCCGCAGCTTCTCAAGCTGCGCCTGGGGCCCCTCCGCCTCCTTGCGACAATCCGCGGCCAGGGCACGGCAGATGTACGTTTCCTTGTACCGCTCCAGCAGCTCCTTCTCCCCGCGTGCCATGTCGGATTCCTTCTCGACGGTGCGTCCCGGCCCCGCCACCAGCCGTTTGCAGGCGTCCGCGCCAATGCACATCGGGTCCTTGCTGGCACACCGCCAACGCTTGCTGATGGCGCTCAGGCGGATGAAGGCGTTGAACTCGAAGAAGTCGGTGAACGTCTGGCACCCCTCGGACCAGCCATTGACCTCCGTGTCGGGGCCAGCCGCGTACCCGACCAGCTTCGTCCGGTCGTCCGACAGCCCCAGGTTGTGGGCTCGATGGATGTTGGTGCCGTAGATGGGGTCCGTGATGACGACACGCGCCTCCAGCGGAAGCAGGGTCCTCTTCTTGCCCCCGTCCTCCACGAGGAACACCTCTCGCGGCGGAGTGCCCGCGGGCAGGGACTTCTGCCCCTCGGGTGGCTCCTTGTCCACCAGCTCCAGGGTGGCGGCGCCGGGCGCGTAATGCTGCACCGCTCCCGCGTCGGGCCAGAGCTGGCGAAGCTCCCTCGTCAGGTAGACCGCGTCTTTTCCCTTCCCCTTGACGAAGGTTCCTCCCAGCACCTTCTGGCTGGCCGTACACAGATACTTCACCGAGTAGATGCGCAGCCCGTTCTCGATCTCGGATATGGCCAGCGCCACGGTCGCCCGAGGGAAGGTCTCCCCCTTGCCGCCGGCCTTGTGCAGGTAGAACCGGTACTTGCCGGCATGGTGCCCCACGGGGACGATGGCGCGGCCCTGCTCCACCCATCCCTTGTGGCGCTGGAAGGTGAGCATGTTCGTTTTCTGCACCTCGTTCTTGTGCACCTTCTCGTCGAGCGCCGTCTGTTTCTCCTGGATGAGGCCCGGGTGGGTCTTCTGGACCTTCTTCGCGGCCGCCAGCTCATCCAGGCGCTTCTTGACGTTCTGCATGTACGTGTTCAGGGAGCCGGCATCCATCGTCGGCGCCTCGATGTCCTTCAGCGCGGCTGGCAGCTCCGGCTTCGGCGGGGGCGCGTCCTTCTTGCGCTTCGCCAGCAGGGCCGCCCGCGCCGACTTCGCCTTGTCGTGCGCCTCGGTGAGCTCCTTCTCCCGCGGCGACAGCTCCTTCACCTTCTCTTCCGCCGCCTTCAGCTGCTCTTCGAGCTTCGCCTTCTGCTCCTCCAGCTTCTCGGGCGAGTCCTCGAAGCCGGGGTCGGTGGACGCGGTGAACAGCCCCACCACCCACAGCCCCTGCTCACTGCAGGCCACGTAGCGGAAGCTGCCCAGCGGCCGCTTCTTCAGGTCCGACAGGCGGCTCTTCATGTCCTCCAGCAACTCCGGTTCGAGGGCCTTCTCGAAGGCTGGCCCGGACTCGGGCGGCAGGAGCTGGAAGAAGACCGCCATCACGTCGTCGAAGCGGTTGCTCAAAGACTCCTCGGAGCGCAGCCCGATGATGTTGAGCTGGAGCGGCGCGGTGGCGAACTTCACGTCCTTCGTGGCGGCGGTGCCCTTCACCACCTTGCGCAGCTCGCAGATGAGGCAGGGCGCCTTCAGACAGCGTGACTCCTGCAGCACGAAGGGCGTGCCCGGAGGCGCCGCGATATCGACTGGCGGAGATGACGTGGCGGGAGTAGGCCCCGAAGCAGGGGCCTGGGAAGCAGCAGGGGTCGCGGCCATGGAAGGACCTCGCGAGAAGGCAATGAATGGGGTTCAGCAGCCGTGGGCCTGCACGAGCTTCTCCAGCGTCCGGCCCGCGGGCTCTCCGGTGACGGGCAGCCCGTGGAGCGCCTCGAAGGCGCACAGCGCCTGGCGCGTGCGCTCGCTCAACACGCCGTCGATGGAGCCCGGCTCGAAGCCCAGGTTGCGCAGACGGGCCTGGATGCCGGAGACCCCCTTGTCCCCGGTATGCTCCACGGGATTGAGGGTGGCGAGCCGCAGCTCGTAGCCGCGCTCCCCCACCGTGAGCCGCACGGAGTCCAGCCGGAGGGGAAGCTGCTCCTGGAGCAGGCCCTCTCCATCCGTGGCCCCCTCGATGAACTCCGCGCCCCACTCCAACGTGTAGGGCTCGTTCGCGAGCGGCTTGCCGGCCGCGTCCTTCAAGGTGAGGCACAGCTCCCGCATGGGCTGCTTCACCTTGAAGACATGCGTCTTCCCGGTGGAGGCCCCCAGCTCCTTCGCCTGGCGCTCGGGGATGAAGAGGACGTCTCCCGGATGGAGCACGTGCGGATGAGGCCGGATGCGGCGCAGCTCCGCGTTCTCGGGATGTTCGTAGATGCGCTTCCAGTCCTGGAAGCCATGGCGCAGAGCGATGCCCAGCAGGCATTCGCCCTGCGTCACCGTATGTCTTGGCATGGGTTACTGCCCCCTCTCCTTCCGGCAACCACCACCGGAAGGCGTCGACGTCTTCCTACCATCCCGTCCTGACGAGGGAGATGACGCGCGGGTGCCGGGTCCAATCAGCCCCGGGACAAACCATACAGAGACATCACGATTTGCTCGAAGGTCCGTGAAGGCAGCACCCACTTGGCGAGCACCGCCGCGCGCTGTGCCAGCTTTCCCACCGCGTAGCGAACGCGCACCGGCCCGCCTTCCATCAACTCCAGCACCGTGCGCGCCACGTCCTCCGCGGGAACGCCATTGCGCTCGTCGTTTTCAATCGTGCGCAGCGCGGTCTCGAACGGCGCCTGATAGGCGGAGCCCGGGCCGGACCGCTGGGCCTTCACGCGGTTCTCCGTGAGCCGCGTGCGCACGTCGCCCGGCTGCACCAGCGTGGCTTGGATGCCGAAGGGCGCCACCTCCTGGCGCAGGCTCTCCGTGAGCCCCTCCAGCGCGAACTTGCTGGCGCTGTAGAAGCTCTGGAAGGGCAGCCCCACCATGCCGCCCAGCGAGCTGATGTGGATGAGCAGGCCCGCCCGGCGCTCGCGCATGGACGGCAGCACCGCCTTGCACACGCGCAGCACGCCCAGCAGGTTGGTGTCGAGCAACCCGCTCGCCTCCTCGACGGAGATGTCCTCCAGCGCGCCCGCCAGCGCGTAGCCGGCGTTGTTCACCACGACGTCGATGCGGCCCTCGCGCGTGAGGACCTCGTCCACCGCGCGCTGCACGGAGTCGTCGCGGGTGACGTCCATCTCCACGAGCCGCCAGCCCCGAGCCTCGACAGCTCCGGGCCGCCGGCTGGTTCCGTAGACGATGTGCCCGCGCGCGCTCAGCAGTTCCGCGCAGGCCCTGCCGATGCCCGACGAGGCACCGGTGATGAGTACGACCCTTCCCTGGGATGCGTCCATGTGTGTGCTCCGCAATCCCCCCTGCGGAGCACAAACCACGGGCCTGTCCCTCGGGACAAGACACTGTGCGGGTTGCTGCTCAGACAGAGCCGCGAACGCGGGAAGACAGGCGCGAGTTGCCGTCTTCATCGAGCGGCAGGCCGGCCGTGCCCATACTGGTCCGGTGGCGTTGCACCTCGCGCACCATGAAGAAGGCCGCGGCGGACAGCACGCCGAGGTCGTCCAGCCAGCCCAGCACCGGAATGAAGTCCGGGAGCGCGTCCACGGGTGACAGGAAGTACAGCACCGCCAACACCCCGGCGAGCTTGCGCCAGAGCGCCACGCGCGGGTCTCTCACGTAGTCGATGAAGCGGGTCCCCATGCCTCGAAGGCCTGCGATGTTCATGCACACCTGTACGCGCGAGGGCCCCGGGTGATTGCGACCCCGGTCCACACCTTGCGTATGCCGGCCCCACGCTCGTGGAGCAGCCAGGCTTCAGTCGGGCTTGTCCTCCAGCACCACCGCGCGGCCCACGACCTCCAGCCGCGCTCGCGCACCGGGACCGAGGGGCAATTCCGGCGCGCCGCGCACCGTCAGCTCCATGCCGCCGCAGGCCACGGTGTACTCGGCGCTGGGGCCCTGGAACTCGCGCGTGAGGACCTCCGCGCGCAGGGCGCCGCCCACCGCCACCGTGTCCGTGTCCGGCACCAGCCGCAGGGACTCCGGGCGCAGCGACAGCAGCACGTTGCCCTTCGCGTGGCCCACCACCGGGAGGATGCCGAGCATCGTCCGCGCGCCATTGCCGAAGCCCACGCCCGGCAGGAGGTTGGTGCCGCCCAGGAAGTACGCCACGAAGGCGGTGCGCGGCGTGGAGTAGACGGCCTCGGGCGTGCCCACCTGTTCCACCTTGCCCGCGCGCATCACCACCAGCCGGTCCGCGAAGGCCATGGCCTCGCCCTGGTCGTGCGTGACGAGCATCACCGTGGCGCCCAGCGACTTGAGCACCCGCCGCACCTCGCCTCGCGTGGAGACGCGCAGCGCGCTGTCCAGGCTGGAGAAGGGCTCGTCCAGCAGCAGCACCCGAGGCCCCGGGGCCAGGGCCCGCGCCAGCGCCACCCGCTGCTGCTGCCCGCCGGAGAGCGCGTGCGGCATGCGCGACTCGAAGCCCTCCAGGCCGAAGAGCTTCAGCATGGAGCGGGCGCGTGCTTGCGCGTCGGCTCGGGGCAGTGCGCCGAGGCCGAACGTCACGTTGTCCAGCACGGACAGGTGCGGGAAGAGGGCGTAGTCCTGGAAGACCATGCCCACGCTGCGCTGCTCGGGCGGGACGAAAGCGCTCGGGCCCGCGAGCACGCGGCCCTCCAGGGTGACGGTGCCCGTGTCGGGACGCTCGAAGCCGGCGACGAGGCGCAGCGTCGTCGTCTTGCCGCAGCCGGAGGGGCCCAGTAACGCGATGACCTCGCCCGGCTCCACCGCCAGCGAGAGGCCGTCCACCGCGGGCGTACCGGCGGAGGTGTAGCGCAGGGAGACGGTGTCGAGCGAGAGCAGGGGCATGGCGGGAGCGCGGCGCACCCTACCGCGTTCCGGGGCTCCGGGAAGCCCTCCGCGCTCGGGAGCATCGACTGCCGCGCATCTCAGCCCGGCGCCGAGCCGTCCTCGCGCGACACCACCAGCCCCAGGCCGAGCGCGGACACGGCCAGCAGCACCAGCGCGGGCAGCGCGGCCTCCGCGAAGCGCCCTTCCGCCGTGGCGCTCCACACGCGCGTGGCCAGCGTGTCGAAGCCGATGGGCGCCAACAGCAGCGTGGCCGGCAATTCCTTCATCGCCGTGAGGAAGACGAGCGCCGCGCCCGCTAGCAGCCCCGGCCGCAGCAGCGGCATGGTGACGCGGCTGAACACCCCGAACGGCCCGTGCCCCAGCGACGCCGCGGCCTCCGTCAGGTGCGGATCGAGCTGGAGCAACGTCGAGCGCACCACCCCCACCGCCTGCGGCAGGAAGCGCACCAGGTACGCCAGCACCAGCATGACCAGCGTGCCGTAGAGGAACGGCAGCGCCTGCACGCCCAGGAACACGAGCGACAGCGCCAGCACGATGGGCGGCAGCGCATAGCCCCCATACGCCGCGCGCTCCAGCACCACCGTGAGCCGGCCCGGGTAGCGCACCGCGAGGAAGGCCAGCGGCAGCGCCGCCACCACCGCCGCCGCCGCGCCCAGCGCCGACGCCAGCACCGAGTTCAGCGCGGGCCCCAGCACCGGCCCCTCCGCGCCCGCCAGCCCTCGCACGCCCCAATACAGCAGCACCCCCACCGGCAGCCCCACGCCCAGCGCCACCACCGCGCCGCACAGGAGCAGCGCCGGCACCCGCCAGCGCCCGAGCCGCACCGACGCCACCGCCCGCGCCGCGCCCTTCGCGCTGCGGAAGTACCCCGCCCGCCCGCGCAGCCGTACCTCCAGCACCAGCACCCCCAGCGTCACCGCCACCAGCCCCAGCCCCAAGAGCGCCGCGTAGGTGCGGTCGAACGCGCCCTCGTACTGGTCGTAGATGGCGCGCGAGAAGGCGTCGTACTGGAGCAGCGCCACCGCGCCGAAGTCCGACAGCACGTACAGCCCCACCAGCAGCGCCCCGGAGGCGAACGCCGGACGCAGGAGCGGCACCGTCACCCGCCAGAAGGCCCGCGCCGGCGTGAGCCCCAGGCTGCGCGCGCCCTCCAGCCACGCCGGGTCCTGCGCCTGCAGGCCCGCCCGCAGCGCGAGGAGGAAGTACGGGTACGTGGACACCGTCAGCGCCAGCAGCGCGCCCGGAAAGCCATACACGGGCGGCACCGGCAGCCCCCATCGCCTCAGGGGCTCTTCCAGCGCGCCGCCCGTGCCGAACGCCGCCAGCAGCACGTAGCCGCTGACGAAGGTGGGCACCGCCAGCGGCACGCACAGCAGCACCGCCCATACGCGCCGCCCCGGCAGGTCCGTGCGCGTGGTGAGCCACGCCAACGGCAGCGACAGCGCCGCCGCGCAGCCCGTCACCGCCACCGCGAGCCCCAGCGTGCGGCCCAGCAGGCCCCACGTCCTGTCTCGCAGCAGCAGGGCCCAGGCGCCCGCGTCCGCCTCCGCCGCGCGCACGCCCAGGTACACCGCGGGCAGCAGCGCGAGCGCGGCGATGACGGCGCCCAACGCCAGCAAACACCCCGGGGCACGACGCTTCATCCGTGCCTCAGAGGACGCCCGTGTCCTGGAGCAGCTTCACCGTGCCGCGCAGGTCATCCAGCTTCGACAAGTCCAGCTGCGGAGAGCCCACCTTCGACAGCTCCGGCAGCGCCGCGCTCGGCTTCACGCCGGCCACCAGGGGGAACTCGAAGGTCTCCTGGGAGAAGTACGCCTGGGCCTCGGGCTCCAGCAGGTACGCGGCCAGCTTGCGCGCCGCGTCCGCCTTCTTCGACTCCTTGAGGATGCCCACGCCCGCGACATTCACCAGCGCGCCCGGGTCTCCCGCCTCGACGAAGTGGTTGGCCACGGGCAGCTCACCTTTGTCCTTCTTCGCGGCGAACAGGTAGTAGTGGTTCACGAAGCCCGCGTCGATTTCACCGCGCGACAGCGCCTCGATGATGGCCGCGTTGTTCTTGTAGACGCGCGGGTTGTTGGCCTTGATGCCCTGGAGCCACTTCGTCGCGGCCTCCTCGCCCTTCATCAACCGCAGCGTGGTGACGAAGGCCTGGAAGGACGCGTTGGTGGGCGCCCAGCCGAGGCGGCCCTTCCACTTCGGGTCCGTGAAGCCGAGGATGCTCTTCGGCAGCTCCTCCGCCTTCACCTTCTTCGTGTTGTAGGCCACCACGCGCGCGCGGCCGCTGGTGCCCACCCACAGCCCCTGCGGCGAGCGGAAGCGCGCGTCCACCTTGTCCAGCGTCTCCTTGGGCAGCGCCTGCAGCCGGCCCGCGTTGGCCAGCGCCCCGAGCCCTCCCGCGTCCTGCGCGAAGAACACGTCGGCCGGCGTCTTCGCGCCCTCCTCCAGCAGCGTGGCGGCCAGCTGCGGCGTCTCGCCGTAGCGCACCTTCACCTCGATGCCGGTCTTCTCGGTGAACTTCTTGAAGAGGGGCCCCACCAGCTTCTCGTTGCGGCCCGAGTACACGGTGAGCGTCTCGGCCGCCAGGGCGGTGGACGACAGGGTCAGGGACAGGAAGAGGGAGAGCAGACGCGTCATGGCGGCGCAACCTAATGGACCGGCCGGTCGGCTTCCACCATCACTCGGGGCTTCCGTTCCGGAATGTTCTTCCGTGACGAGAGAGCGCATCCCGGCGCGAAGGCGGGATAGCCTCCGTGTCCGCAGCCGCCGTGCCCTCATTCTCGCGGAGACACCCCATGCTTCGCCCGCTCCTCGCCGCTTGTGCCGCCGTCCTGCTCACCGCTCCCGCCACCCTGGCGCAGCAGCCCCAGAAACCGCAGCAGTCACCGCCCGCGCAGCAGCCGCCGGCCCAGCAGCAGGCCCCGGCCGCGCAGACGACGTCGCCGCCCGCCACGCGCAAGGCCGCCGGAGAGCGCACGCAGGCGGCGCTCCAGCAGGTGCCTCCGGCGAAGCCCGAGGACGTGCGCACCATCGCTGGCCTCACCGCCGCGCTCTACGACGTCATCAGCGGCCCGGCGGGGCAGCCCCGGGACTGGCAGCGCTTCCGCTCCCTGTTCTACCCGGGCGCGCAGATGATCCCCGTCCGGCGCGCGAAGGCCGGCGAGGGCCCTGGCATCTCGCCCTTCTCGTTCAATGACTACGCCACGTGGGGCGACGAGTTCTTCAAGAAGCACGCCTTCTTCGAGAAGGAGACGCATCGGCAGGTCGCCGGCTACGGAGACATCGTCAACGTGCTGAGCGCCTACGAGACGCGTGAGACCGCCAACGGGCCGGTGACGTCCAAGGGCGTCAACAGCCTGCAGCTCGCCTTCGACGGGCAGCGCTGGTGGGTGCTGAGCCTCACGTGGATGGACGAGAAGGCCGCGGGCATTCCGGTGCCCAAGGACTTCACGCGGAAGGAGTAGAGGCACGCCATGAGCCCCGGGCCCTCGCATGACGTGCTCGTCGTGGGCAACTACTGCCACGACTTGCTGAAGCTCGGGCCCGGGCGGGAGACGCACGCGCTCGGGGGCTCGGCGGCGTACATCTCCGCGGTGCTGGACGCGGTGGGCGTGGACTACGCGGTGGCCGCCGTCGCGGGCGAGGACTTCCGCTACGCGGACCGCGTCCGGCATCCGCCGCGCATCCTCCCCGGGACGCGGACCACGCAGTTCATCGCGGAGCTGGGCTCGGGCGAGCGCGTGCTGCGGGTCAGCGCCCGGGCGGAGCCCCTGCGCCCCGAGGACATCACCGTGGACGCGCGGGTGGCGCTCGCCTGTGGAGTGATGGGCGAGCTGCTGCCGGAGACGCTCGTGCGGGTCTCCGAACGGGCGCGGCACGTGGTGGCGGATGCGCAGGGCTTGCTGCGGACGCTGGATGGTGAGGGGCGCGTCCTCAACGTGCCCCTCGCGCAGACGCCGTACGCGGCGCTGCTGGAGCGCATTCACGTGCTGAAGGCGAGCGAGGACGAGGCGCGGGCGATGGACGTCGAGCAGGTGCGGCGGCGGACCTGTCTTGTGATTACCCGGGGAGCCCAGGGGTGCACGGTGCTCACGGCGGACGAGCGCATCGACGTGCCGGCCGTGCCCGTGGAGGAAGTGGACCCCACGGGCGCGGGGGACTGCTTCCTCGCGGGCTTCGCACTGGGGCTGCTGCGAGGACTGCCACTCGCGCGGTGCGCGGAGCTGGCGAACGGGTTCGGGGCGCAGGCGGTGACACAGGTGGGCGTGCCGATGCTGGACCTGTCCGCACTTCCCGCGGCGCTACGGTGACGCGGCGAAACGTGCGCGTGTGGGTTTGCGGCTTCCCGTGGCGCAGCCGTGGCACCCTCCCCGAGGGGCCGGGAAGCGTGCGCTGGTGAAGTGACGGTACGTGGTCCTGTCGGCAGCCCGTCCTTTGATGACGTGGCGTGCGCGCGGCGTGAATGATGCCGCTCGCGTACCGGGCACACTCCCTGCTTCGTGAAGAGGCCGCTCACGCGGTCAGGTCACGAGGTCGACGGGGGGCACATGCCCGACGAGAGCGACACATTCGTGAATGGCCTCACTCCCGTTACCACGGGGAGTGGCGGCAAGGTGGCGGGCTTCCCGGACGTGTGCAGGACACCCTCACCCGCTGGCCCGGTTCCCATCCCCTACTTCAACATCGCGCGGAGCAAGGACCTCGTGGACGGCTCGAAGACGGTCCGCGTCGGAGGCGCATCGGTGTGCCTGTCGAGCTCGGCCCTTGGCACGTCCACGGGTAACGAGGCTGGCACCGCGGGTGGCGGCTTGGTCTCTGGCAGGACGAAGGGGCGCGCGCACCCGGTGACGCACTCGTTCGACGTCATGATTGAGGGCAGGCCGGTGGTGCGGAACCTGGACCTCTTCACGCTGAATGACCGCAACACCGCACCCTTTCCCATCATGCAGCCGCAGGGCTCGCCGCCCCGGGCCGCTCGCGTGAATGAGGTGGAGGCTTCGAAGCCGGCGGAACGTTGCGACTACTGCGGGAAGGAGAAGCACGACTTCGACCGCAAGGGACGCGTGGGGAGCAACCTGGGCAGCTCCGCGGTGCTCGGCCGCAACATGCTGGAGGGCCGGGAGCTGTCGACGCACCCGTGGTACGCTGGGGTCTTCTCGCTCGCGGCGCACCACCTCATCTGCCTGGAGGCCCTGGATGACCCCAGGTGGGACGTGTTCTGCCGGCAGTTCGGCTATCACCCCGACCGCAAGCCCAATGGCGTCTTCCTGCCGATGAAGATGGCGCTGGCCTGCCAGCTCTTCGTCGCCGTCCACCGGGGCAACCACGCCGAGGGTTTCGCCTTCGACTTGCACCTGCCCTATCCGGATGCGGTCAAGAGCAGCCTCCGACGCGTGGCCAAGAAGCTGGAGGCGGGCGAATACTGCTCCGCTCCGGAGGCGCTGGTACGCCGACTCGATGCATTGAGCGCGGAAATTCTGGCCAAGGTGGATTCCGGCCAATGGACCCTCACCCGGGACGGAGAGGACTACGTCCCTGGCGGGAAGGGTTGCGCGGGATTGAAGAGCATCCGCGAAAAGCCAACCAGCGCTTCATGCCCCCACGGCCGCCGCCACCAACTGAACCACGCAACGACGGGCCGGACACTGACGAGAACCCCACTGAAAGCAGGTGAATGACCGCCATGCAGACCGACTATTTCGTCATCATGCGCGCGGGTCCCAGCAGCTATCCTTTGCTGGCGTGGGATGAGTACCGAGTGGGTTTCGTGAGGCCCGCGCCGGTCAACGTCACCGCACCCGTCCAGCTCCGCCTGGGCGCGCCTGTCCCTCGCACGCCAGTCATGGTGGATTACCACAGCCTGCCAGAGCCGGTTGTCTCGGAGCGCATCAAGAACTCATTGGCGTTGCTCGACCTGTTCGGACTGCAACTCGTCCCGGCTGATGTGAAAGTGAAGCAGGATGACGTGCGGCGCTACTGGCTACTGCACGTCTTCAACTGGATTGCCTGCATCAACCTGCAACACTCGGCCTGTACGTTCTATCCGGATGGGGACGTATTGGGCATCGACAGGCTCGTCCTCGACGAAGAGGTCCTGCAGGACATACCGCTGGAGCGGCGACGCGTCTTCGTGCTGGAGGAATCCCCTTCGGTCTATCTCTTCCACCACTCCGTGGTGGAGCACATCCTGGCGCTCCAGCCCGAGGGCCTGCGCTTCATCCGCGTGGACCAGTGGAACGACTCGGCCGGCTTCCGGTCATGACGCCCTCGCGGCGGCGGACCGGTTCTTCCTGGTACAAACACCACCATGAACCTGGCCCGCTCCGTCACCCTCGCGCTCCTGCTGGCGTCCGTCCTCGCTCCCTTGGCGCCGGCGCGCGCGGCCACGGCCATCGTCAAGGTCGATGGCGGGTGGCAGCTCCAGGTGGACGGAAAACCCTACGTCGCCAAGGGCGTCACCTTCAGCGGCAGCAGCAGCTCCGCGGCGTACGAGCAGGACTGCGCGCGCCTCGCGGCCCTCGGGGTGAATACCCTGCGCACCTGGGGCACCGGCACCGAGACGCGCGTGCTGCTCGACGCCGCGCACAAGCATGGGCTCAAGGTTCTCGTGGGCCTGTGGCTCCGGCAGGGCCGCCCCGGCGCCGAGAGCGATGACTCCTTCGACTACGTCCGCGACACGAAGGGCATGAAGAAGCAACTCGCGGACACGCTCGCGCAGGTCCGCCACTTCAAGGACCACCCCGCTGTCCTCGCGTGGGGCATCGGCAACGAGGTGCTCCTCAACTCGCCTACGGACGCGTCGAAGGAGGCCTATGCCCGCTTCCTCGAGAAGGTCGTCCGCGAGGTGAAGAAGGTCGACTCCAGCCACCCCGTCATCTCCGTCGATGCGTGGACGCTCGGCGTGCCCTGGTGGGAGAAGTTCACTCCGTCGCTCGACGCCTACGGCCTCAACGTCTACGGCGGTGGCATCCACGCGCTTGCCGGGGAGCTCGCGAAAGCCGGTGTCGTGAAGCCGTGGCTCATCACCGAGTTCGGCGCGCAGGGCGAGTGGGACGCTCCCAAGGACGCGAACGGCGTCCCTCGCGAGCCGGGCGACACGGAGAAGTACGGCGCCATCGTCGACGGGTGGCGCAAAGCCCTCGCTCCGCACGTCCAGGCGGGCCGCTGCCTCGGGCTCTTCGTCTTCAACTACAGCGCGTCCTTCGACCACACGGGGCTGTGGCTCGGCATGTTGTCGGGCGGAGCTACCCGCCCCGCGTGGCACGCGGTGCGCGAGGCCTACACCGGTCAGAAGCCCGCCACGCCGCTGCCCCGAATCGAGCGCATCACCGTGGGCCCCGTGACGCGCGATGAGGACGGCGCCTGGGCCCAGGTCGACGTCGCCGCCAGGGACGCGGCGGGCACACCGCTCGACGTCTCCTTCGCCTACAACTTCCGGGGCGCCGCCACGCGGCACGAGCGCGACGAGGTGGTGCGGCTCCAGGCCAGCCCCGGTCCCACGCGCGGCTCCTGGCGGGTCCGCCTGCCCTCCGTGAAGGGCTCCATCAAGCTCTACGCGCTCGCGAAGGATGGCGCGGGCAACCTCGCGGCCGCCACCACCTCGGTCGCGCTGGCGCCCGCGCCCTGAGCCACTTCGGCGGGGACGCGCGGTCCTCCAGACCTCATCGCCACCCATCAAGGCGAGTGGCGCCCGCGCCCTGAGCTACTTCGGCGGGACGCGCGGTCCTCGGCGAGCCACCCGAGCTCCGCCGCGATGAGGCCCGGCGAGAAGTGAAGCCAGACCGCGCCGAGGCTCAGTCCTTCCGCTCCGCCACGATCCCGAGCACGCTGCGATGAGGCCCGGCGGGAGTACCGCCAGACCCCGCCGAGGCTCAGTCCTCCCGCGCTGGCACGACCCGGAGCTCCGGTGGAAGCCGCCACACCTTGACCAGGTGCACGCCCGCCGTCGTCTCCAGGACGTACTCGCCCCCGGGGAAACGGGCGAAGTCGCCTGGCACCAGCGTCGCCTCGTATCCGTCGCCGGAGATGCGGCAATCCCCCTCCAGGACGAAGCGGGTGACCTCTCGGGACCTGCCACCCACACGCGTGCCCGCCGGGTGACGGGAGGACGAAATCCGATAGAAGCCCTCCGGCTGGAAGCGTCGGCGGACCGCGGCTTCATCCAGCGGGCCCAGCGCCTCGGGGTCCCACTTCTCGACTTCCACCATGAGGACTGCCTCCGTCGCTCCGCCGCGGTGCGCCTGAAACGGAAAGCGCCCCCCTCCACCGTGGGAGAGGGGCGCCGTCACGACTTCAACCCGAGGGCTCCGTCTCAGCCCTCCTCGGGAGACTCCGGCCCGGTGGCGCCATTGCCCGGCGAGGCCTCCTCCGCCGGGGCCGGCGCGGCCGTCTCGCCCTCGGGAGTCTCACCCGTGCCCGGCGCCGCCGCCTCGACGGGGGACACCGTCTCCTCGTCCTCGGACGCCTCGCCCTCGGGCAGCTTGGAGATGGCCATGACCTTCTCCTCACCGTTCTCCAGGGCAATCAGCCGCACGCCCTGCGTGTTGCGGCCGATGACGGAGATCTCCTTCACCCGCATGCGGATGAGCATCCCGCCGTTGGTGACGAGCATCACCTCGTCCGAGTCCTTCACCTGCAGGAGGCCCACCACGCGGCCGTTCCGCTCGGTGGTCTTGATGTCGATGATGCCCTTGCCGCCGCGGCCCTGCTGCCGGTACTCGGCCTCCTGCGTGCGCTTGCCGTAGCCGTTCTCCGTCACCGTGAGGATGGCGGTATCCTTCTCCACCACGTCCGCGCCCACCACCTGGTCGCCCTCCTCCAGGGTGATGCCCTTCACGCCATAGGCCTGGCGGCCCATGGAGCGCACCTCCGTCTCCGGGAAGCGGATGCTCATGCCCGTGGCCGTCGACAGCAGGATGTCCTTGCTGCCGTCGGTAATCATCACCGACACCAGCTCGTCCCCGTCGTCGATGCCCAGCGCGATGATGCCGCTGGAGCGCACGTTGGCGAACGCGCTCAGGTCCGTGCGCTTCACCACGCCGTTCTTCGTCACGAAGAAGACGTACCGGTTCTCCGGGAAGTCGCGCGTCACCAGCACCTGCGCCAGCCGCTCGTCCTCGCCGAACTGCACCAGGTTCACCATGGCCTTGCCGCGCGACGTGCGGCTGCCCGACGGAATCTGGTGCACCTTCAGCGAGTACAGCTTGCCCTTCGTCGTGATGGGCATCAGGTACGCGTGGGTGCTCGCCACGAAGAGCTTGCTGACGAAATCGTCCTCCTTCGTCGCCGCCCCCGTCTTCCCGCGCCCACCGCGCTTCTGCGCCCGGTACTCACTGAGCGGCGAGCGCTTCACGTAGCCCGTGTGCGACAGGGTGACCACCATCGTCTCCTCGGCGATGAGGTCCTCGCTGGTGATTTCGTCCACCGCGCCGGTGATTTCCGTGCGGCGCTTGTCGCCGTAGCGCGCGCGAATCTCCGTCAGCTCCGTCTTGATGACGTTCAGGAGGCTGCGCTCGTTGGAGAGGATGTCCTGCAGCCGCGCGATGTCGCGGATGAGGTCGATGAGCTCGCGGAACAGCTCCTCGCGCTGCAGGCCGGTGAGGCGCTGCAGGCGCATCTCGAGGATGTTCTGCGCCTGCTCCTGGCTGAAGCCCGCGCCCTCGTACTTGTGCGCCAGCCCCGCGTAGGACGGCTCCTCGTTGCGCGCGCGAGAGACGAGCAGCTCCATCTGCGCCTTCGCCGCCGCGTAGTCGATGCGCGGCAGGTTGGCGAAGCGCTCGTGCTCGTACAGCGCGGGCGACAGGATGTGCATCAGGCCCCAGCGCGCCTCGTCCGGGTCCTTCGACGCGCGGATGAGGCTGACCACCAGGTCGATGAGGTCCTGCGCGACGAGCAGGCCCTCGACGATGTGCATGCGCGCGAGCGCCTTGCGCAGCTCGTAGCGGCTGCGGCGCGTCACCACGTCGCGCCGGTGCGCGATGAAGCGGTCCAGCAGCTCCTTCAGGTTCAGCGTGCGCGGCTGCCCGCCGTCGATGGCCAGCATGACGGCGCCGAACGTCGTCTCCAGCGGCGTCATCTGGTACAGGTTGTTGAGCACCACCTGCGCAATCGCATCGCGCTTCAGCTCGATGACGATGCGCATGCCCTGACGGTCGCTCTCGTCACGGATGTCGCTGATGCCCTCCAGCTTCTTCTCGCGAACCAGGTCGGCGATCTTCTCGATGAGCCGCGCCTTGTTCACCTGGTACGGAATCTCCGTGAAGATGATGGCCTCACGGTCCGCGCGCTTGGAGGTTTCAATCTCCGAGCGGGCGCGGATGGTGATCTGCCCGCGGCCCGTCTCGTAGGCCCGCACGATTCCCTCGCGGCCGGTGATGATGGCGGCGGTGGGGAAGTCCGGCCCCTGGATGAACTCCATGAGGTCGCGGACGGTGCAGTCCGGGTTGTCGATGAGGTGCAGCGTGCCGTTGATGACCTCGGTCATGTTGTGCGGCGGGATGTTGGTGGTCATGCCCACCGCGATGCCGCTGCTGCCGTTGACCAGGAGGTTGGGGAACTTGGCGGGGAGGACGAGCGGCTCGGTGAGCGAGTCGTCGTAGTTGGGGCCGAACTCGACCGTTTCCTTGTCGATGTCCGCCAGCAGCTCCTCCGCCAGCCGGTCCATGCGCACTTCCGTGTAGCGCATGGCCGCGGGCGAGTCGCCGTCCACCGAGCCGAAGTTGCCCTGGCCGTCCACCAGCAGGTAGCGCAGGCTCCATTCCTGGGCCAGGCGCACCATGGCGTCGTACACCGAGGCGTCACCGTGCGGGTGGTACTTACCGATGACGTCGCCCACCACGCGGGCGCTCTTCTTGTAGGCGCGGTTGTGGGTGTTCCCCAGGTCGTTCATCGCGTAGAGGATGCGGCGATGGACGGGCTTCACGCCGTCGCGCACGTCGGGCAGCGCGCGCCCGATGATGACGGACATCGAGTAGTCGAGATACGAGCGGCGCATCTCGTCTTCGATGTTCACGGGGATGAGCTCCCCGGCGCTGCCAGGATTCGGAGGCGCGGGGGGCGTTGCCGGCTTGTCGGTAGTGTCGTCAGCCATGAGCTCTGGAAGTGTTCGGAGGGGCCCTCCAAGGGGGCCGCCGTCCTGTGGGTGAGCGTTCGTAACCCCCGGATTTCCCTGCGTCAACAGGGGAAACGGGGGGTTGACGGCCTGGATGCCTGGATGCCCGGAAAAGGGGGTCTGTTCAGGGCGTTCCGACGCCCCGTTTTGAACGCTTGGGAAGGCCCTTTTCAGCCCACTTCCGGCACGAAAAATGAGGGCCCTTCCAGGGCCCCCGGAAGGCCTCAGGCGGTGCGCGCGGAGCCCTGTGGCCGCAAGGGGGCGGCCAGCCGCTCGGCCTCGGTGCCGATGGCGCCTTCCGGGTCCTTCTCCTTCGCCTTCTCGAAGGCCTCCAGCGCGCCCTCGCGGTCACCCTTGAGCTTGAGGGCGACGCCCACGTTGAGGTGCGCGGAGGCCAGGTCGCGGTCCATGGCCAGGGCCTCGCGGAAGAGGGCCAGGGCCTGGTCCACGTCACCCGACAGGAGCGCCTCCTTGCCGGCCTGCACGCGCTTCTCCGCGTCGTTGACCAGCTCCACCTGGAAGACGCTGCCGCCCACCACGTTGGCGATGAGCGCGCGGAGGATGCCGCCCCAGTAGAAGGTGAGCCCCTCGGCGGCCACCACCGCGCCCAGCGGCAGGTCTGGCAAGAGCTGCTTGCCCCGGAACTTGAAGCGCACCCGGGTGTAGCGGCCCTTGTTGGCCCAGTGCACCACCTCGCCCTGGAGCTTGCGCAGCCCCTCTTCCAGGCGCTTGGGGTCGATTTCGAAGGGCAGCACGCGGCCCACGGGCTCTCCGGCGGGCAGGGCCTTCTGGGCCTCGGGGGCGGCGCCGGGCTCGGGCGTCCCCGGCTCCAGCACGGGCTCGGCCTCCAGGACGGGCGGGCGCGGTGCCCTCGCGTCGGGAGTGACGACCTCCGCCACGACCTTGCGCGGCGCGGGCTTCTTCGCCTTCGCGGGGGCGGCACGGCCCGCGGGCTTCTTCGCCTTCGCGGGGGACTTGCGGGAGGAGCTCTTGGCCATGTCTCCACCTTAAACGAGCCACGGCCCCCGCGCTTGCATGTCCCCGCCCGGCGGGCCCTAGCGCGGGCTTCTTCACACGCGCCCCACACGACTTCACACCGGGAGGGTCGTTCCAGCGGGCGACCTCGGGGAAGATGGGGTGCCCTCTCCCCGAAAGGACTTCTCGCCCATGACGCGCGCACGGCCCGTGCTCCTCTCCGCCCTCCTCTCCTCCGCGTGCCTCTGGGCCCCCCTCGCGAGCGCCGCCGGTGGCGCCGGCATCGCCTCTCCGGACGCCTGGCCGCGCATCCGCAAGGAGCGCATCCAGAAGCTGCTGCCCCTGGCCATGGCCCGCGCCAACGTGGATGCCTGGGTGCTCATCTGCCGGGAGAACGACAACGACCCGCTGGCCGTGCACGTCGGCTGCGAGAACGCGGGCGGTGCCGCCGCGTTCCTCTTCCTCAAGCAGGGCGACGCGGTGCGCTCGCTCGCCCTGTCCCCCGCGGGAGAGGCCACGGCCTTGAGGGACGTGGGCCCCCTGGATGAAGTCGTGCCGCTGGAGCGCGGCACGGACCTCTACGCGCAGGTGGCCTCGCGGCTGGCGGCGGCGAAGCCCACGCGCATCGCGGTGAACTCGTCCGAGGCGGTGACGGTGGCGGACGGCCTGTCCGCCACGCAGCGCGCGGCGCTGGAGAAGGCGCTGACGCCCGCGCTGCGCAAGAAGCTGGTGTCCTCCGAGGACCTCGTCTCCGAGTGGCTCTCCGTGAAGCTGCCCGAGGAGGTGGAGATTCTGCGCAAGGCCGCCGCGCTCACCTCGCAGCTGGAGGTGGAGGCGTACCGCGCGGTGGTGCCGGGCAAGACGCGCGACGTGGACGTGGCGAACTTCCTCAAGCGCCGCATGGCGGAGCTGGGCGTGGGGGACGCGTGGGCGCCGGACCAGAACCCCAACGTGCAGAGCGGCCCCACGCGGGGCCACTCGCACGCCACCGAGCGCGTGATTCAGCCCGGAGACTTCATCCAGACGGACTTCGGCATCCGCGTGGGCGGCATGTGGGTGACGGACATCCAGCGCTTCGCCTACGTGCTGGCGCCGGGCCAGACGCAGCCCCCGAAGGAGGCGCTGGAGAAGTGGGAGAAGGGCAAGAAGGGCAGCCGCATCGCCCTGGCCGCGCTCAAGCCCGGTGTGCGCGGGTGGGACGTGGACAAGGCCCAGCGCGACTGGATGCGCGAGGCGGGCTCCGAGCCCGTCATGTGGGGCACCGGCCATCCGGTGGGCTACTGGGCGCACGACGTGGGCCCGGCGCTCTCCGGCGCCCAGAAGGACCAGCCCGCGAAGGGCCAGGCGGCGCGCATCGTCCGCCCCGGACAGGTGTTCGCCTTCGACGGCTTCTTCGCGTGGAAGGACGGCGGGCCGGACCAGATGCGCCTCGTCTCCGTGGAGGAGATGGCCGTCGTCACCGACACGGGCGCGGAGTACCTCATCCCCCCGCAGGAGGACCTGGTCCTCATCCCCTCCCAGGCCCCCGCCGGCACGGGGCCGTCCCGACCCGGCACCACCCGCTAGAGGCGTGGCCGGGGGGCGTTTCGGCATCCGCGAGGGGCTCGGCTAGACTGGGCGGGCTTCCCCGGAGAGCCCCGCGATGCACAACGTCCTGGTCATCGATGACGACACCTTCGTCCTCACCCTGGTGAGAGACATCCTCCAGACGGCGGGCTACGGGGTGGTGACGGTGCAGACGCCGTCGGAGGCGTTCAACATGAGCGTCGACGGCATCTCCGCCATCCTCTGCGACTACAACATGCCGGGGATGACGGGCGCGGACGTGCTGACGGCCATGCGCGAGCTGCAGAACTGCCACGTGCCCTTCATCTTCCTCACCGGGCACGAGGAGCTGGACGACATCCTCCCCGTCGCCATCCGCTACGGCGCGGAGCTGCTGCCCAAGCCCATCCAGCCCGTCGAGCTGGTGCGGCTGCTCGTCAAGCAGCTCGCCTCCGTGGCGGCCTGAGGCCGGGCGGGACTTCAGTCCCGTCTTCGCTTCGCGCCCGGCGCCTGGGACGCGGGGGCCCGCGGCTCTCGAGGGCCGCCTGGGGGACGGACGGCGAGGCATTGGCTCGTGGTCATGAGCGCTGGAGCTCGAAAGAGGTTGGCGCCGGGGCGGGCTCCGTGTTCGCTGTCCCCGTGCCGCTCCGGGTCCTCACGCTCAACATCGCGCATGGCGCGCCCTGGCTCGTGCCCATGCCCTTCCTGCGCACGCCGTGGGGCCTGCGGCGGGCGCTGGATGGAATCTCCGCGCTGCTCGCCCGCGAGGCGGCGGACGTGGTGGCGTTGCAGGAGGTGGACCGCCAATGCCTGTTCAGCGGCGGCGTGGACCAGGTGGCCCGCATCGCGGAAGGAGCGGGCTACGCGCACGTGCTGCATGGCCCGCATCTGCGAGTGCCCGGCCTCTTCGCGCAGGGCACCGCGCTGCTATCACGCGTGCCGATGCATGAGCCGGACGTCCGCTCCTTCGAATCGGACCGCGCCGTGGACAAGGGCTACGTGGCCGCGTCCATTCAGTGGCGGGGCCTCGACATCGACGTCGTCTCCGTGCACCTGGACCCGTTCTCGCCGGAGCGGCGGTTGCGGCAGGTCGAGCGGCTGGCCCGCGCGCTCGTCCAACGTCCCGCGCGGCCACGCGTGGTGATGGGCGACCTCAACGCCCGCGAAGGAACTCCCGACGGCACCGTGGAGCAACTGTGCGAGTCCGCCGGGCTCGTCGCGCACTCGCTCGGGAGCGGCGAGCCCACGTACCCCGTGAGCCGGCCTCGCGAGCGGCTGGACTGGATCCTGGCGTCACCGGAGCTGCGCTTCACGCGTTACGCACGGGTGGACGCGCGCGTGTCGGACCACTTTCCTGTCGTGGCGGAGCTGGCCCAGGACTGACGACAGCTGCGAATGCACTGGGTTCATGGGTCGGATGGCGAGCCGCTCCGGAATCCCGGTTCCGGTGCCGGGCGGGACTCCTCCACCCTCCTGTTCCTGGAATTCAGCACATGAGGCCATCCAACCTGGGACGTTCTCCCTGACAGAGGGCCGCACCCTCCCTGGCATGTCAGCCCCCTCCGGTAGAAGGGGCGTCGTGGAGGAATGATTCCTCCAGCGAGGGCGGCGGCCCGGGGGAGGTG